>MGTN01000144.1:0-16391 GCA_001799475.1 Desulfovibrionales bacterium GWA2_65_9
TGGGCGGGCCAAAAGCCCGCCAGGCCGGATTCTCAAACATCAGAACCAATCCGTTTACCCCAAAACCCTGCGGCGGGGAAAGCTGTTTTTTTATCACATAAAAAACAGTATGTTGCGTGGCGCAGAAAGAGGGTTCGGCAGAAGGCTGAAGGGCAGCAGGCTCTAGCAGACTGTGCCCCCGGCCACCTCGACGCAGTTGCGGCCGCTATTCTTGGCCCGGTACAGGGCCTGGTCCGCGCGCTCCACCAGCGCCTTCACGCTGTCGCCCTGGGTGAACTCGGCCACGCCGAAGCTGGAGGTCACCTGCCCCACCAACGGGAAGTCCGTGGCGGTGAATTCCGAGCGCAGACGCTCGGCCAGGGCCGCCACCACCTGGAGCTCCGTCTCCGGGCAGACCAGCAGGAACTCCTCGCCCCCAAAGCGCCCCACCACGTCGGTCTCGCGCGCGGTGCGCGTCAAGAGCCCGGCGATGGCGATGAGCACGTTGTCGCCGGCCTGGTGCCCGAAGCGGTCATTGACCTCCTTGAAATAGTCGATGTCGAGCAGGATGACGGAGAAGGGCTTGCCGTAGCGCCGGGCGCGCAGCACCTCGGTCTGCAAGGCCTCCTCCAGCCTGCGGCGATTGGCTAGGCCGGTCAGGCGGTCGGTGCGGGTCATGACCTCCAGGGCCTGGTTCTTTTCGTCCAGCTCGCGCACGGCCTGTCCCAGCTTGTCGTTGGTGGCGGCCAGCTCCTCGGTGCGCAGGGCCACCTTGGACTCCAGGTTGGCCACCAGATCCTGCATACGCGCCACCATGCCCGTGAAGGTGTCGGCCAGCACGCCAATCTCGTCCCCCGCCTGCACCTGGGGCCGGGCCTCCAGGGCGTCTGCGCGCAACTGCCCGGCGGCCTGGGTCAGGGCCACGATCTTGCGGGTCACCGTGGCATGGATGAGGCCCGCCACCACCAGGGCGAAGCCCAGGCCGGCCAGGGCTGTGATGACAATGGTCACGGTGGCCACGCGGCTGACCCTGGTGATGCGCCCCCTGGCCCGGTCCACCTCAATGGCGGCCAGGGCCTTGAGGTCGCGGGAGATGGGGTCCACGGCCTGGGCCTGCAAGGCGAAGTCATTGAACAGGCCGCGAATCTTCACGTCGAGGTCCGGGATGCGCCCGGCCACGATGAGAAAGTCGCGCAGCAGCCTGCGGGCCTCTTCCCGGCGCGCAGGGGAAAACCCCGGCGCAGCGCCAAGGGCCTGCTCCAGCTTGAAGCCCGCGTTCAGGGCCGTCTGCATGTGCGGCCGCTGCCGGGTGATGAGGTATGCGTGGGCGCTGCGGTCCATCTCCAGGAAGAGCAGATAGGCCTCCGTGGTGCCGCGCAGCGTGATGGCCAGGCTCTCACCCGATTGCTCCAGCTGGGCCAGCAGGCCGCTGTCCGGCGCGGCCAGAACGGTCACCTGGTCCACGATCTCGGCGAAGATCTCCTCAAAGCGCTGGGCCGAGGACAGGTACAGGGCGATGTCCTTGTTGCGTTCGCGCAGGCTCACGCTGACGTTCGAGGCCGCCACGAGCTGGCGCAGGTCATCGCTTAAGGCCACCACCCGGGCGATGACCGCCTTGGTGGGCAGGAAGTACTGCTCATGCGCCTTGGCAAAGCCGATCTCCGGATACTTGAGGAAGAAGTCGCGGTGCAGGCGCCGGGCCTTTTCCAGCTCACCGTCCATCTCAAAGACCCGCTGGCGGATCTCCACGCTGGTCAGAATCTCGGACTCGGACTTCAGGACCACGCTCAGGGCGCCGTAGCCCACCAGCGCCTCCAGCGCCAGCAAAACGAGCAGCATGGAGAACGCGCAGCCGAACTTGAGGCTGATGCTCAGGCTGCGCCAGCGGCGCGAGATGGCGTCCAGACGGCTCATCGTCCCGGCGCGTAGGTGAAGGCCACGTTGCCCTTGAGCCCCTCCACCCCGCCCGCAGGGTCCGTCAGCCTGAGGACGTCGAAGCTCTGGGCGGCGCAATCGCCGAATTCGTTACAGGTGAGCCGACCAGACAGCCCGGCATGGTTTGCTGTGGCATACAGGGCGTCGCGCAGGGCCTGGCGGCCGATGTGCAGGCGACCGTCCTGGCCCTGCACCGCCGCCTTCTCCAGGGCCGCGAACAGGATATTGGCGGCGTCAAAGGCGCTGATGTAGTAGATGGTCGGCGCGGGCATGGAGTAGCGGGCCTTGTACTCGGCGGCCAGCTTCTCCAGCTCGGGCGACATCTTCGGCGGGGTTGGCCCCACGAAGTACATGCCGATGGCCGCGGCCTGCACGGCCTGGATGAAGCTGTCCTCGATGAGCGAGCCGTCGCTCATGAGCACGGCCTTGGCCAGGGCGGGCATCTTCCTGGCCTGGAGCAGCACGTGGTTGCCCTCGGGCTGGAACAGCGGGAAGAACACCAGCTCGGCCTTGGAATTGACCACGGTGGTCAGCACCGGCTCCATGTTCGTGTCGTTCTTGTTCACCGTGGCGCCCAGCACGATCTGGCCGCCGAGCTTCTCGAACTCCTGGCGGAAGCCGTCGGTCAGGCCCCGGGTGTAGATGTCGCCGTCGTTGATGGTGGCGGCCTTGCGGATGCCCAATATTTCATAGGCGAAGCGCGCGGCGGCCGGGCCGGAGGACTCCTCGTTGGGCGCGGTGCGCAGATAGCCTGCGGCCCACTTGGGCGCGCGCTTGCCGCCGATGGCGGTGAGGAACGGGGCGGAGTTGTTGCCGGAGATCATGGACAGCCCGGCCTTGCTCATGACCTCGGCCGCAGTGGCGGCGTCGCCGGAGCAGGTGGTGCCGAAGATGGCCAGCACCTTGGGATCGGCCACGACCTTCAGGGCCGCATTGGCGCCGCCCTCGGGGTTGCAGCCGGTGTCCTCGGTCAAAAGCTGCACCGTGTGGCCCAGGACCTTGTCGCCGCGCCGGGCCAGAGCGAGCTCCAGGCCCCGGATCTGCTCCTGGCCCAGGGTGGCCACCTTGCCGGTGAGGGCCTGGACCACGCCAATCTTCAAGGGCTCATCCGGCCCGATGTCCACACAGCCGAGCTTGTCGGCGCAGGGCTCCGGCGCTGGCGCGCAGGCGCAGAGCAGGAGCGCGGCGAGGAACCCAGACAGCAGGACCGGGAGAGCGGCACGTTTCATGGCTAGACCTCCAATTGGTTTAGAGGTATAGACACTACCTTGGGAAACCCACCGCGTAAAGCCCTTCTCCAGCAATTTTCGACAAAACGTCCAAGTGGTAGAAATAATTGATAGCAAATCTTCACCGTCTTTCAACAAAAAGGCCGCAACCCTTTCGGATTGCGGCCCTGTACTTTTGGTGCCGAAGGGGAGACTCGAACTCCCATGGCCTTGCGACCACTAGACCCTGAACCTAGCGTGTCTACCAATTCCACCACTTCGGCGTTGCGAAGGAAGCAATTAGCTGCATCGGGGGTGCTTGGCAAGAACTTTTTGCCGTGCGGGCAAAATTTCCTGTTGCGCGACCGTGCGCCAGCGCCGCCCTACCTTTCGTCGATGGGCACGAAGTCGCGCAGGACCTGGCCCGTGTACACCTGCCGGGGCCGGTGGATCTTGGTCGTCTCCTGGTGCTCCTCGTACCAGTGGGCGATCCAGCCGGGCATGCGCCCGATGGCGAACATCACCGGGAACATCTGCACCGGGATGTTCAGCGCGCGCAGGATGATGCCCGAATAGAAGTCCACGTTGGGGTACAGCTTGCGCTCCACAAAGTACGGATCAGCCAGGGCCAGCTGCTCCAGCTCCATGGCAATGTCCATGAGCGCATCCAGCTTGCCCAGCTTGAGCAGCAGGTCGTGGGCCGCGTTCTTCAGAATCTTGGCGCGCGGATCGAAGTTCTTGTAGATGCGGTGGCCGAAGCCCATGAGCCGGAACTTCTTCTGCTTGACCATCTCCAGCACCTCGCGCGGGGTGCTGTCGCCATCGCGGATGTGCTCGAGCATTTCGACCACGCCCGCATTGGCGCCGCCGTGCAGCCGCCCCCAGAGCGCGCAGATGCCGGCCGAGACCGAGGCGAAGAGATTGGCCTGGGTCGAGCCGACCATGCGCACGGTCGAACAGGAGCAGTTCTGCTCGTGGTCCGCGTGCAGGGTCAAAAACAGGCTCAGGGCGCGCACGGCCTCGGGCGAGGGATCGTGGTGCTTGTTCGGGATGGAGTACATCATGTGCAGGAAGTTGCGGCAGTAGCTCAGGTCCGGGTTGGGGTACATGAACGGCAGGCCGCAGCTCTTGCGGTAGCTGAAGGCGGCGATGGTGCGCACCTTGCTGATGATCTTCGAGGCCGCCAGATAGAACTCGCCCCGGCTCTCGATCTCCAGCAAATCCGGGTGGTAGCAGCCCAGCGAATTGATCACCGCCGAGAGCATGGCCATGGGGTGCCCGTTGGGCGGAAAGCCTTCGAAATGGTGCCGCATGTCCTCGTGCAGCAGCTCCTCGGCGCACAACCCGGCCGAGAAGCGCGAGAGCTGCTCGCGGGTGGGCAGCTGGCCGAAGATGAGCAGCCAGGCCGTTTCCGTGAAGGCGCCGCGCTCGGCTATCTGCTCGATGGGGTAGCCGCGATAGCGCAGGATGCCCTTCTCGCCGTCCACGAAGGTGATGGCGCTCTTGCACGGACCGGTGTTCACGTAGCCGGGGTCATAGGTGATGAACCCGGTGTCGGCGCGCAGGCGCGTGATGTCCAGGGCGCGGTCGCCCAGGGTGCCCTCGACGATGGGCAGCTCAAAGGTCTTGCCGTCGATGATCAGTTGCGCGGTCTTGGTCATTGTCTGTACACTCGCTTCAGTATGCTCTGGCAGGGCGCCGACGATTCTTCGCGCCCCCCTCCGGGTCAAACCCAAAAACTCAATGGGCTGCGTACCCGTATTCGTGGCGATTGTCCAGCGCACCCCTCCGGGGCTATTGACAAATATGTCACGATAGTGCCAGACACAGCCCCGCCGCAGAAACATACCCCCCAGGGGTTGCGCTCGCCAAAAAACGGCTTATCATTGGTTAGCGCCATGCGTCATACCGAACCGGAGCACCTGTGAAGAACAAAGCACCATCCACGCCCGACCTCTCGCGCAGACGCTTTCTGGCCACCCTTGGCCTGGGCGGCCTGGGCCTCATGCTGCCGCAAAGCGCCTCCGCCGCCGCAGCACCCGGCGCCACAGCCGCCGACGCCGAGGAGCTGGCGACCCTGCACGACCTCAGCAAATGCGTGGGCTGCGGGGCCTGCGTCTCGGCCTGCCGCGAGGCCAATGCCCACAAATTCCCCGAGCCCTTGCGGCCCTTCCCGGCCATGTACCCGGCGACCGTGAAGGCCGAGGACTGGTCCACCAAGCGCCAGGTCAGCGACCGCCTCACACCCTACAACTGGCTGTACATCCAGTCCGCGCGCGGCCAGTTCCAGGGCCAGCGCTTCGAGATCCACATCCCCCGGCGCTGCATGCACTGCCAGAACCCGCCCTGCGCCAACCTCTGCCCCTGGGGCGCGGCCGCGCGGGACAAGAACGGCGTGGTGCGCATCGACGACCAGATCTGCCTGGGCGGGGCCAAGTGCAAGACCGTGTGCCCGTGGGCCATCCCCATGCGCCAGACCGGAGTCGGCCTGTACCTGAAGCTCCTGCCCAGATACGGCGGCAACGGCGTCATGTACAAGTGCGACCGCTGCTTCGACCGCTTGGACAAGGGCCAGAAACCGGCCTGCGTCGAAGCCTGCCCCTTTGCCGTGCAGGAGATCGGGCCGCGCTCGGAGATGGTGGCCAAGGCCCACGCCCTGGCCCGCAACATGGACGGCTACATTTACGGCGAGACCGAAAACGGCGGCACCAACTCGCTCTATGTCTCGCCCGTGCCCTTCGACATCCTGGACGCCGCCGTGACCACCGGGCCGGGCAAGCCGGACCTGGCCAAGGCCCCGGACATGATGGCCGACGAGACCCGCATGGCCTACGCCGCGCTCTTCGCGCCCGTGGCCGGCATCGTGGCCGGGGCGCTGCGCCTGGGCTCGCGCCTGGCCGGCGGCAAGGAAGGCGGTGATAGGAACGGCGGCGCTAAGGACGGCGGCGGCAAGGACGCCAAGCCCTCCGCCCCGCCAGCCCCAGACGCCCCAACCAACAAGGAGCCGTGGTCATGAGCCAGCCCATCTCGCGCCGCATGGCCTGGGCCTATGTGCTGACAGTGACCCTGCTGGCCGTCACCGGCACCATGCAGATGCCCATCGCCAGCCGCTACCGCATCACAGCCGTGCCCGGCCTGGCCTGGCTGGGCGATTTCTGGCTCACGCACAAGCTGCACTACCTCGGGGCCACCCTGCTCCTGACCCTGGCCAGCTACCTCGCCACCCGCTGGGTGCTCGAATGGCGGCGGAACTACGCCCTGACCGCCTTCGGACTGGCGCGCTGCGGGCTTCTGGCAGCGCTCATCGCAACCGGGGCCGCGCGGGTGCTGAAAAACCTGCCGAACGTCTCCTTCGCGCCCGAACCGACCATGCTCCTGGACTGGACGCACCTGGGCCTGGCCGTGCTGCTGGGCCTGCTGGCCCTGGCGCGCCTGGCTGCCAAGGCCGCTTACGTCCGGCCACGCTGACCGCCGCCAGGACTAGAACGCCAAAGGGGCCATGCCGGAATGTCGCGTCATGGCCCCTTTTTTGGGGCGGCTGTGCGGGGCGTGGCCCTAAGTCATTTTGTATATATAAAAGCAGAGAGCATGAATATACAATGACTGATGTAGCAATGTTGTTTGCCGTTTTGTTATTCTGGAGATATCTTCACGTAAGAGAGAAATGTTATTGCGATGGCGATCACGAACATGACGCACATGCCGAGCGCCCAATTTTTAAGCATATACCAGCCGTTTTTTATCCCTGGCTTTATCGCGTCGATTAACCGGCGGTGGTTTTCTTGCTCCGAGGCAACCCCAAATACAAAAAACCACCCAAGGAGAAACATCCCGGCAAAGATAAACGCCGCCCATTTATCATCTATCGGGAGAACCACGAGATGCAATGCCAAAGCAGCTATCCCGATATAGCCGAATACAACGACTATGAACATGGTCTGAACTTCACCACATTAGGCTAGATGACCACGCGATCCTGAATGATGCCTGCCTCTTCGGCGGCGGCCATGACGTCGCGCAGCACCTGGAGGGTCTCGCGCGCCTCCTCGGGGTGCAGCTTGCGGATGGCGAAGCCTGCGTGGATGATGAGGAAGTCCCCGAGGGCGACCTCCTCGTCCAGGATCATGAGCGAGGCGTGGACCAACGTGTCGCCCTCGCCCACGCGGCAGGTGGCCACGGCGTCGGAAATTTCGATGATCTCAGCGGGAACGGCTAGGCACATGGTTCTCTCTCCTGTGTGGTCGGGCTGGGATTAGCCTTGAGGCTGCAGGAGCCCCCGGCCTTGACGATCTCCTCCAGCACAAAGCCGATGAGCGCCGCCTGACGCTCCTGGGCGACCTCCGAGATGCCCACATTCAGGGTGTGGTAGTCAAGGGGCTCCATGCCGATAATCACGGCCTCCGGCCTGGTGCCCACAATCTCGCACATGATGAGCGTATCCACAAGGTCCGTCTGATGCATGGAATCTTTGAAGGCCAGGCTCTTGCGCAGGTCCTCGCCAGTGAGTCGGTAGATGCTCCCGGCCGGGCCGTCGCCCAGCACGGCGTCGATGACGATGAGCAGGTCGCAGTTCATCATGGGGTCCATGAGCCGGGTGCCCAGGGTGCCGCCGTCCATGACGGTGACGTTGTCGGACAGCTCGTACAGACTCATGATCTGGTCCGCAGCGCTGACGCCGATGCCCTCGTCGGTGAAGAGGATGTTGCCCACGCCAAGGACCAGGATGCGTTTTTGAGAATCAGTCATGCGGCCTCTTTGCTCCAAAAGTGAAAAAGGGACGGGAACCCGGTCGCCCGGATTCCCGTCCTCTCAGGGGTTCTTAAGGCTTACAGCACCTTGAAGCTGGCGGTCTGGCCGGTCTTGGCGTCGAGCACGTGCACGCCGCAGGCGATGCAGGGGTCGAAACTGTGGACCGTGCGCAGGATCTCGACCGGGCGCTTGGGATCGAAGATCGGGGTGCCCATGAGGGCTTCCTCGACCGGACCCAGCTTGCCGGCGGCGCAACGGGGACCAAGGCTCCAGGTGGAGGGCACCACGAGCTGGAAGTTCTCGATCTTGCCCTTCTTGATCTTGATCCAGTGGGACAGGGCGCCGCGCGGGGCCTGCACGAAGCCAACGCCTTCGGCCTCATCGGGCATTTTCCACGGGGTGTACAGCTCGGTGTCGCCACCCTTGACGTTGTTGACCAGGGCGTCGAGCCAGGTCTGCATCTGGCCGGCGATGACCAGGCACTCGATGCCGCGGGCAGCGGTGCGGCCCAGGGTCGAGAACAGGGCGGCGGCGTCAACCTTCAGGTAGTCCAGCACGAACTTGACCGCGTCGACCGTGGGCTTGTGGCCCTTGGCAAAGGCGACCAGGACGGTGGCCAGGGGGCCGGTTTCGCAGGCTTCGCCGTTGTAGCGGGGGGCCTTCATCCAGGAGTAGCGGTCCTTGTCCTCAAGCTTGGTGTACTTGGGCTCGGTGACACCCTGGTAAGGGTGGAGGGCCTTGTCGCCCACGTACCAGCTGTGCTTGACGTGCTCTTCGATCTTCTTCTGGTCCATGGCCTGGGGCTTGGCGATGTCGCGCTTCATGATGACGCCGGGGGCGAAGAAGCGGGAGTCATGGTTGTACTCATCAGTGGGGAACTCGCCGAAGCTGATGAAGTTGCTGGTGCCGCCAATGCCGGCCCAGTCTTTGTAGAAGCTGGCCACGGCGAGCAGGTCCGGGATGTAGAAGTCCTTGATGAAGGCCACGACTTCGTCGGTCAGGGCCTTGTACTCGGCGATGCGGTCGGGCTTCAGCGCGTCGTAGTTGGTGACGCCGCCGACGACGGTGAACTGGGTGTGCGGGTTCTTGGCGCCGAAGATGGCCATGGCCCGGGCGGCCTTGACCTGCATGTGCAGGGCGTCAAGGTAGTGCTTCACGGCCATGAGGTCGGCCTCGGCGGGCAGGTAGTAGGCCTCGTTCTTCTTCTCGCCCAGGAAGTAGGCGTTGGTGAAGATGCCGAGCTTGCCGGAGTCGATCAGGGCCTTGACCTTGGTCTGGACGGCCTTGAACTGGTCGGCGGTCTCTTTGCGGTTGGGGGAGAGGCTGTTGGACAGCGCGGCGGTCTTGGCCGGGTCGGCCTGCAGGGCGTTGGCCACGTTGACCCAGTCCAGCGCGTGCAGGTGATAGAAGTGCACCAGGTGGTCGTGCAGGTACTGCGAACCCATGACCAGGTTGCGCATGATGGTGGCGTTCTTCGGGATCTTCACCTTGACGGCGTTGTCGACCGCGCGGGTGCTGCACAGGGCGTGCACGTAGGTGCAGACGCCGCAGGCGCGCTGGGTGAAGTGCTGGGCGTCGCGGGGATCGCGGCCCTTGAGGATGATTTCCAGCCCGCGGAACAGCTGGGAGCTGCTGCGGACATCGACGATTTTGCCGTTCTCGACGGTGGCGTCGATGCGCAGGTGGCCTTCAATACGAGTGACCGGGTCGACAATGACCGGGCCGGAGAAGTTGCTCTGGGGCGTTTTGGGCGCCATATTTAAGTCCTCCTTAAATGATTAGGTGCAGCGAGAAGGCTGACAATTCCAAGAAATAACGACTGAGCCTATTTCTCCATCTCGTAGAACGGGCTCATCTTATCCCAGAAATTTGGCTCGCTGCAGCCGATGCAGGGGTGACCAGCCTGAACGGGCCAGTTCACGCCGACGCCCTTGTCCAGGGGGTTGAACTTCTTGGTCGGGCAGTTGTTGTAGGTGGAGGGACCCTTGCAGCCGAGCTTGTACAGACACCAGCCCTTCTTGGCCTCGGGGGAGTCAAAGGACATGGCGAACTGCTCCTTCTCGAAGAAGGGCTGACGCTCGCACTGGTCGTGCACGGTCTGGCCGAAGAAGACGATGGGGCGCAGGTCGGCGTCGAGCTTGGGCAGCGGCGCCTTCTTGGTGACGGTCATGATGGCCGCGACCACGGTGCCAACCAGGTTGTACGGGTTGGGCGGGCAGCCGGGAACGTTGATGACCAGGCTCTTGGGGAACACGGCCTTGACGCCCTTGGCGTCGGTCGGGTTGGGCTTGGCAGCCTGCACGCCGCCATAGGTGGCGCAGGTGCCGTAGGCGATGGTGGCGAGGCAGTTGGTGTTGGTGATGGCCTTTTTGACCATCTCAAGCATGGTGACGCCGCCGACCTTGCCGTAGATGCCGTTGTCCTTCATGGGGATGCCGCCCTCGACCACGAGGAGGTAGGGCTTCTTCATGGCGTCGTGCAGGGCCTTCTCAGCCATTTCGCCTGCGGAGGCCATGATGGTCTCCTGGTATTCCAGGGAGATGACATCAAGGATCAGGGTATCGATGTAGGCCGTCTTGCCGTCAATGGAAGCCATGCGCAGGATGGACTCCGAGCAACCGGTGCACTCTGCGTTGTGCAGCCAGATGACCGACGGGCGATTGTCGGCCGTGAGCGCGGCCGCGACCTCGGTGGCATAAGCCGGCCCCATACCCATGGTCGCCGCGATGATGCCGCAGAATTTCATGAAGTCGCGACGAGAAACGCCACTCTCTTCAAGGCGTTTTTCGGCGTCGGCCAAGCCATGTCCTACGGAAATCTTCATACAACACCTCCAGATTATAATGATACGTGACAGGAACGCCTTGTAAACTCTTGACAATATGGCAGCGTGACACAAAAAATCTAACCGTGCCACACTTGCCATACGAATCTTGCAACAATTAGCAAGCGAAACAGTAGGTTAGCTGTGGAAGCCAATACACTGGTCCAAGGACAATGGCAAGGGGGGAATTCAAAAAAATCAGGGCCCAATAACCTTACAAAGGATTGGCACTAGCGATAACAGCTCAAAACTATTTCATATTTCAGTAAGTGCACCGGCGCATTGACCTGCCCACCCGACATCGGCCATAGTCACACGGGAGACAACATGAACGCGCACACAGCCCTGCCCTGGCGCAAAATCACCATCGCCCTGCACCGCCGGGGCGGCACCACCCTCGCGGTGCCCGTCCCGCTGCCCGCGGCCCCGGCCACTTTTGTCGACATCCAGCCCGCCGTGCGCGCCGTGGCCAACGCCCTCCAGGACGAGGCCCACCAGACCGTGGCCGGGATGGGGCGGCCCGTCAGCTGCGGCTGCGGCTGCGCGGCCTGCTGCAACCACCTGGTGATGCTCGGCGAGGCCGAAGCCCTGGGCCTGCTGCGCACCCTGCGCACCCTGCCCACGGACCAGCAGACCCGTGTCAGCGCACGCTTCCAGGCCGGGCTGGAACGCCTGGAGTCCGCCGGGCTCGTACCGGAGCTGTACGCCGCGTTCACCCGCGAGTTCCACGACGTGAAGCGCCTGGCCGAGATGCAGGCCGCCTACTGGGAGCTCGCCATCCCCTGCCCGTTCCTGGACGACAGCGCCTGCGGCATCTACGCCGAACGGCCGCTGGTCTGCCGCCAGTTCGCCATGACCTCGCCCCCGGCGGCCTGCCAGGCGCCCTTCAGCGCCGGCACCACCCTGGTCAAGGTGCTCCCGCCCCTGGATCTGGCCGGGGCGGCGGCGGCCTTCGACGGCCAGCTGGCCCACCAGAGCCGCGTGCTGCCGCTTCTGTTCTGCCTGCTGCGCGAGGCGCACTTGAGCCAGCGGCCCTTCCCTATCCTGGAGCCGGAGCCCATGCTGGCGCGTTTTTTGGAGTTCGCAGGCGAGCATTACGCCCGCAAGGACCATCCTTAATAAATGGAGCGCCCATGAGCGTCATCGTGGAACTGACCCTCTTCCCGCTGGACAAGGGCCAAAGCGTCGGGGCCTTCGTGGCCCGGGCCGTGGGGATTATCCGCGAAAGCGGGCTGGCCTGCCAGCTGACCCCCATGGGCACCTGCATCGAGGGCGAGTGGGACGCGGTCATGGCCGTGGTGGACCAATGTTTTCAGGCCCTGGCCGCGGACAGCGACCGCGTCTACCTGACCCTCAAGGCCGACTGGCGGCGCGGCCGCGTGGACGGCATGGCGGCCAAGACCGAGAGCGTGGAGCGCGCCCTGGCCCAGGGCTTGGCCCAAAGAAAGGAGGACACGTGAGGAAGATCGTCTGCCTGCTGGGCAGCCCCCGGCCGGGGGGCAACAGCGCGGTCATGGCCCAGGCCTTGTGTGAAGCCGCCGGAAAGGCCGGGGCGTCGGTCCAGACCTTTGCCCTGAATCAGCTGACCTACCGGGGCTGCCAGGGCTGCCTGGCCTGCAAGAAGGACGCGGAGGCCTGCGTGCTTCAGGACGGCCTGACGCCCGTGCTGGAGGCCGTGCGCGCCTGCGACGTGCTGGTGCTGGCCACGCCGGTGTATTTCGGGGAGGTCACGTCCCAGCTCAAGGGCTTCATCGACCGCACCTTCGGCTACCTGCAAGCGGGCTACGCCCACCTGCCGCGCGGCGAGCGCTCGCGCCTGAGCCCCGGCAAGACGCTCGTCTTCGTCATCGCCCAGGGCCACCCCAAGGAGGAGCTGTTCACGGACATCTTCCCGCGCTACGCCTACCTGCTCAACTGGCAGGGCTTCACCGAAAGCCGCCTGCTGCGCGCCTGCGGCGTGTACCACCTGGGCGACGCCGCCGCCCGGCTCGAGGTCCTGGAGGAGGCGCGGGTCCTGGGCCGGGAGCTGGCGACAGCACAAGAGCGGGCGCCGGAATAAGCGCCGGGATAAACGCCGGGATAAACGCCGGAAGGATCACCCAAAAGGGCCGCCTAAAAGACAGGAGGCCGCCTGCCCCGATGCCCTACTGGGCCGGGCCGGGCGGGCAATTGAGGCCCTCCAGGCAGAAGAAGCGCACCAGTTCGCGGGAGTAGATGGCCCGCAGGTACTTGGGGTCGGCCAGGCGCAGCCGGTGGCCGTTGGTGCAGTCCGTGACATGGGCGGCCTCCAGGGCGCGCACCTTGCGGGGGAAGCTGTCGATCACGAAGCGGGCCTGGAAATAATCGCGCCGCACATCGCGGGTGGCCGCAGCCAGGCTGGCCGCGCTCACGGTGCGGCAGTTGGCGGCCACGTCGATATCACAGTTGGCCTCCACCACGCGCTTGCCGTCCTGGTCCGTGTATGTGCTCCACTCAACCTTGGTGAAATAGGGGTACTTCTCCAGGGCCTCGGCCACGGTCATGGACGGGTCCAGCGGAAGGCGCGCCTGGCGCACGGTCTCCACAGGATCGCCGCACCCGGCCAGAAGGGCCAGGGATGACAGCAAAAGGACGAGCGCCAGCGGACGGATGCGTTTCATGCCTACACCCTGGCACAGCCCGTTGCCGAAATCAATGGGGCATAAGCGAAGCCAATGCACGCCTTCCGCGCGCCGCCGCATGCTGCGAGTGGGGGCTTGCATTCGCAGGGCAGAATCACTAAGACTGCCCGTTGCCGCAATCCGGCCAAGGCCTGGCCGTCCGCATGCATGTCCCCCGAAAGGGCTGGAGGATCAACATGGATTTTCTCCCGGTATTCCTGGCATTCTTTCCCGTCATCGCCATCTTCTTCCTGCTCCTGGTGTACCGGGTGGCTGCGGACACGGCGGGCTTCATCGGTTGGGTCTTGGCGGCGCTGGTGGCCTGGCTGTATTTCCAGACTCCCGTTGAGGTGGTGCTCACGGCCTCCCTGGCGGGCATTGTCGCCTCCCTGCCCATCGCGCTGGTCATGGCCGCCAGCATCATGCAGATCACCCTTATGCAGGAGACCGGCGCCGTGGCCCGCGTGGTGGCGCTGATGAAGACCATCGCCCCGGGCCAGCAGACCGTGCAGATCATGATCATCAACGTGGGCTTCGGCATCCTGTTGACCAGCCTCGGCGCGGTCACCGTGTCCATCCTGCCGCCGATCATGCTCGCGCTGGGCTACTCGACCATGACCGCGATATTACTCCCGGCCATCGGCTACGACGCCTTGTGCACCTATGCGCTGCTCGGCATCCCGGCCGTGGTCTACGCCCAGTTCGTGGGCCGCCCGGTGAACGAGATCGGCGGCTATTTCGCCATGTACATGCCGGTCATCAGCACCTGCATCGCGCTGGGCATGCTCCAGGTCACCGGCGGCACGGCCATGGTCAAGAAGGGCTTTGTGCCGGCGGTCATCGCGGGCGTCACCGCGGGCGTCATCGCCATCCTCATGGCCAAGGTGGGCTTGGTGACCATCACCGGCATCGCGGCGGGCCTGGGCGTCATCGCCGTGCTCGTGCTCTACGTGAAGCTCAAGGGCATGCCCCTGCAGGACCGCAGCCTGCTCAACGAAAAAGACCTGGCCGCCGAGGAGCGCCTGAGCCTCCCGCGCGCCGCTTCGCCCTGGATCCTGCTGACCGTGTTTTCGCTGATCCTGAACGCGCCGGGCCTGCCCTTCTTCAACCTGACGTTCAAAGAGTGGGCCATGCCGCTGGAGATCATCCCCGGCAACCCGGAGAAGGTCCGCCTGCTCTGGCAGGCCTACTTCTGGGTGGTGGTCTGCACCTTCCTGGCCCTGCCCATCATGCGCGCCACGCGCGAACAGGTCGTGCGCGGACTCAAGACCTCGGGCAAGCGCGCCTTCCGGCCCATCCTGTCGGCCTCGGTGTTCTTCGCCATCGCCTACATCATGCAGCACTCCGGCAAGGGCATCGACTGGAAGCTTGTGGTGCCGACCAACAACATGATCTACGTCATGGCCGACGCCTCGGCGGCCACCTTCGGCAAGTTCTACGCGGCCATGGCGCCCTTCCTGGGCCTGCTCGGCGGCTTCATCAGCGGCTCGGAGACGTCCAGCATCGCCATGCTGACCAAGCTGCACCTGTCCACGGCGGAACGCATCGGGGCCAGCGTCACGGGCGGCATGATCATCGCGGCGGCCAGCGGCATCGGCGGCGGCCTGGCCAGTGTCATCTCCCCGGCCAAGCTCCAGAACGCGGCCTCGAGCATCGACAAGATCCGCGAGGCTTCGGTGGCCATCCGCCCGGCCTTTGTCATCTCCATGCTCATCACCACCGTGGTGTCCGTGATGACCATGATCTTCGTCTTCTACGCCATCTGATTCCATCTCATCCGGCACCACCCGCAAGGGGCCGGAGGCTTGCGCCTTCGGCCCCTTGTTGTTTTCGGGCGATCTGCTACGTTTGGCCACCAGGAGGATTTCTGATGCGCCGTATCCTGCCCCTTTTCCCGCTCGCCCTGCTTTTGCTCCTGCTCGCCGCACCCGGCCTGGCCGCAGCCCAGGACGCAGCCCAGGACGCAGTCCCCCCGTCCGGCACGACCTGGCGCGACCCGGTGACAGGCATGGAGTTCGTGTGGGTGCCGGGCGGCATGCTCAAGCCGGGCTTCGGCCCCGCCGCCAAGGACCCATACTATGCCGACGACCTGGACCGCGTGCAGCAGGTTCCCGGATTCTGGCTGGGCAAATTCGAGGTGACGCAGGCCCAGTGGCTCCGGGTGATGGACGCAAACCCCTCGGAATTCCAGAAAGCCCCAGACCTTCCCGTGGAACGGGTGTCCATGCCCGAGGCCCAGGAATTCATCGCCCGGCTCAACGCCAAGGGCGCGGCCAGATTCCGCCTGCCCACGGATGCGGAGTGGGAGTACGCCGCCCGCTCCGGTGGTCGGCCGGAGGACCCCTCGGGCCTGCACGATGCCGACCGGGTGGCCTGGCACAAGGGCAACAGCGGCGGCCAGACACACCCTGTGGGCTCCAAAAGTCCCAACAGCCTTAGGCTCCACGACATGCGCGGCAATGTCTGGGAATGGTGCGCCGGGGCCGAACCCGATGGCGTTTCGCCAGCCGGTGGACGAAAGAACCCGCCAGCGCCCGCCGGGGCCCTGTTCCATTCCAGTCGCGGCGGCGGCTGGAACGACGGGGGCACAGCGGTGTATGCCGTCAGGCTGGGACTTGCCGGGCCCGATTACCGGCGCAACGACCAGGGCCTGCGCCTCGTGCGCATCCCCTGACCGGCCACGGGTTCCTGATGCGCCATTGACCGCTCTCGCCCTTGGGCGTAGACGCCAAGCATGCACATCACCATCAGATGCTTCGCCACACTCTCGCGGTTCACCCCGCCCGATGCCGAGGCCTTCGCCGTCACCCCCGGCGAGACCGCCGGGCAGTTGGCCCAGCGCCTGGGCATCCCCCTGGCGGAGCTCAAGCTCGTGTTCATAAACGGCGCGCACGTGGAGCTCACCGCGCAACTGGCCGACGGGGACCGCGTGGGCCTGTTCCCGGCCGTGGGAGGAGGCTAGCCATGCCCCTGTTCCTGGACCTGGACGAGCGCATCCGCGCGCTGACCCGCGTGGACATCCTGGACGACGGCCGCCAGTGCCAGGTGCTGCCCTAC
>MGTN01000145.1 GCA_001799475.1 Desulfovibrionales bacterium GWA2_65_9
CGGAAGCGGCTCGATCGCCTTCTCCCTGGTTTTCGTAGGCCATGCCCAACTTGAGGTGTTCCTCTGCGGAAAGCGGGTCGTCGTGGACCACGATGCGCGGCAGGGCGCAGCCTGCGGCCAGGGTCGCCAATGCAGCCAGCAGCAGGGCCAGCGGCAGGGGCCGCAATGCGCCTGGGGTCCGGGCGGCTCTTTGATTCTTCATCTGGTTTCCTTGGGCTCGACCAGCAGGGTCCAGCTTTCGGCGCCGCTCCAGCCGGAGAGGAATTCGCGCCAGGGGATGCTTTGGCCCCGGCGGCGGCCGGAGTTGACCAGCACGCCCTCGGGCCCGTAGCCCACGACCACCATGTAATGAAAGACGCGGATGCCCCCCAGCCCCTCGTCGACCATGACCACCGGGGGATTGCCGGAGTCCACGGCCGTGACGATGTCTGCGGCCGTGCCGCGGAAGAAGCGGGTGGCGAAGCCGCGCCCGCGCGGGTACAGCGCCAGGTCCAGGCTCACCGTGCCGCGCAGGTCCTTGCGGAAGATGGCCTGGGCGATGTCCTCGGGAGTCGCCGTGTCTCCATGGTGGTTGAGGACCATGGCCAGGGCCGCTGGGCCGCACTGGTGGTCCTCCTGGGCGTGGAAGGGCACGCCGGCCACAACGGCCCGGCCCTGCGGCGGGGAGAAGTCCAGCGGCAGGCGTGCGGCGCAGGCCGACAGCCAGAGGCAGAAAAGGCCGGAGAGAACCGCCCGGGCCAGGTGTCGGGCCTGGCTCAGGCGGCTTTCTCCGGGAGCGCGCAGGTCGGTCAATGGACGCTGACGGTCTTGTTGCTCACCTTGAGGATGACCACCACCAGCAAGACGATGACCAGGAGGACCACGATGAGGCCCAGCCCGTCACCGCCCGCATCCAGGGCGTTCAGCTGCGAGGCCAGGCCGTGCAGCTCCTGGCTCGAGAGCTGGGACAGCTTGCCCGAGATTTCGCTGTCCGTGTAGCCCAGGGCGGACAGCCGGGCCTTGACGGCTTTGTTCTCCAGCACGTTCTGGATCGAGGCCAGGTCCTGGGCATGGATGCCGGAGCTGTCGGACAGGGACGTCGGGACCATGCCGGCCTCGACCCGGGGCACAAACGCCAGTGTCGTCATCAGCATGATCAACAACATGGCGGTGTGGCGCATGAGCGCCGAACTGAAGGATGTCAGCATCTCATTCTCCTGTGTTTATTGCAGGTTGAAAACATTTGCCGGTCGCAGGCGCTTGGGGGAGCTTGCGCCAGCCAGCCGCTGTGTCTGCCCACTCAAACGCATTCTTACCCCACAGGGACGGTGAGTGCAACTCTCTCAGGATATTATTGTCGGCAATCTATGGTGCATAGGTAAAAGCGGTGTTGCGTTTCCGCAGCACTTTGCCGGGCTCTGGCTTGTCCCCCCGCGCTTTGGCCTCACTCCCGCACGGGCCAGACGTGGAACTCGCGGCCCGGTTTGAAGCCCACGCCCACAGCGCCCTTCTGCGCGTAGAGCACATAGGCCCAGGCCGGATCAAAGCCGCTGGTGGTGCTGGACCAGAAGCCCTCTGCCCCCAAGGCCACGGGCATGGTCAGCCCTGTCAGGCCTGTCAATTCCAGGGGCAGGGCCGGGTTGGCGCGGTCCGCATCCACCAGGGACTCCAGCTCGTCGATGTCCGGCAGCCGCCAGCCCGGACCGATGGACCGGGCCAGCCCCGCAGCTTCCTCCCAGGTCGCCACCCGGCCGGGCAGGTGCTCGGGCTCAAGCCAGCACAGGCCCGTGAGGCGGTCGAGGACACCCTGGCCGGTCGGGTGGCTGCCGGGCTCGAAACGTGGCGAAGGCCAGGGCAGGCCTGCGCGCAGGTCGGCGTCCTGGCCGCTGCCAAGGCAGGGCATGGCCCGGCCTGAGACGTCGAAGCAGGTGGTCTGCCCGGTCTGCGGCAGGACCGCGCTTTCTCCGCGCACGGGCCAGAGCAGGCGGAACTCGTCCTTGCGGCTGTAGAACATGCGCCCGCCCTCCAGGTGGACGTTCCAGGCGTAGGCCGTTTGCCCGGCCTTGGTGCTGGAGGTCCAGTACCAGCCCAGGAACACGTCGCGGAAGGGATGGCCGGGGGGCAGGGCGGGCTGCTTCGCACCGGGGTCGATGAGCGAGCGCAGTTCGCGCCGGTTGGGCAGGCGCCAGTCGCCGTGGCCGAGAAAGCGCTCGCGGTTCAGGCGCGTCACGGCGTCGAGGGCGTCGGGCCAGGACAGCGGGAAGCCCAGCGGGTTGGCCGTGCGCGTCCAGACGAGCCCGGTCTCGACATCCTGGACCAGCTCCTGGCCGTGCTGCTGGAAGCGTTGCGTCATGGCCGCCTCGTCGCCCAAAGGAGATTCCAGAGGGCCTTGAGGCCCTTTGGCCGCCGGGGGCAAATCTCTTCGTCTTACAACGTCAGCGCCCGCTTGATGCGCGCCAAGGCTTCGGTCTTGCCGAGCACGCACATGGTCTCGAACAGGCCAGGGCTGGCGGTTTTGCCGGTGAGCGCCACGCGCAGGGGCTGGGCCACGGCCTTGAACTTCAGCCCGCGCGCGTCCAGGAAGGCCTGGGTGGCGGCCTCCAGGGCCTTGTGGTCGGCGTAGTCGCCGCCATCTGAAAGGGCCTCATAGGTGGGCAGCAGGTCGGCGAGCAGCTGGCGCGCCTCGGGCCCGAGCTGGTCGGCCACGGCCTTCGCGTCGTAGGCCAGCTGGTCCGTGGGCACCAGGAAGAAGCGGGCCATGTCGGCCATCTCCACGAGGGTCTTGGCGCGCGGCTGGAGCAGGGGCATGATGCTGGCGAGGTAGCTGGGGTCGAGGTTCAGGCCCGTGGTGCCGCCCGCAGCGGCCAGGTATTCCGGCAGGAGCGCGGCCAGGCGCTCGGGCGTGGACTGCTTGATGTAGTGGGCGTTCAGCCACTCCAGCTTCTTGATGTCAAAGACCGAGGGCGAGTTGCCCAGGTTGCCGGCCGGGAAGAGCTTCACCAGCTCCTCGCGGCTGAAGATCTCCTGGTCGCCGCAGGCCCAGCCCAGCCGCGCCAGGTAGTTGACCAGGGCCTCGGGCAGGTAGCCCATGGTCTTGTACTCCATCACCGAGAGCGCGCCGTGGCGCTTGGAGAGCTTGGCCTTGTCCGGGCCCAGGATCATGGGCACGTGGCCGAACTTCGGCACGTCCCAGCCAAAGGCTTGGTACAGCAGGATTTGCTTCGGGGTGTTGGCCACGTGGTCGTCGCCGCGCAGCACCGTGGTCACGCCCATGTCGTGGTCGTCCACCACCACGGCCAGATTGTATGTGGGCGCGCCGTCGCTACGGCGCAGGATCATGTCGTCGAGCTCACTGTTCTGCACGGCGGTCGGTCCCTTGACCATGTCTTGAAAGGCCGTGACGCCGTCCTGGGGCCCCTTGATGCGCACCACCCTGCCCGGTCCGGGTCCGAGCTTGGCCTCGCGGCAGCGGCCGTCGTACTTGGGCTTCTTGCCTTCGGCCCGGGCCTTCTCGCGCATGGCCTCGACCTCGTCCGGGGTGCATTGGCACCAGTAGGCGTGGCCGGTTTCGAGCAGCCGGTCGATGTGGCTGTTGTAGAGGTCGAAGCGCTGGCTCTGGAACACGGCGGTGCCTTCGGCGGCCAGATCGAGCCAGGCCATGGCCTGGATGATGGCGTCCGTGGCTTCGTTCGTGCTGCGCTCGCGGTCCGTGTCCTCCACGCGCAGCAGAAATGTGCCGCCCTCGCTCTTGGCCAAAAGCCAGCTGAACAGCGCGGTGCGCGCGCCGCCGATGTGCAGGTAGCCCGTGGGGCTGGGCGCGAAGCGGGTGACGATGGTCTGCGCGGGGGTCATTCTGGTGCGTCTCCTGATGGGTATTGGCTGGGGAGCCCGGGCTTGGGGCTGTGAAGGGTGCGTGCGCGGGGCAGGGGTCAGGCCTCTTCCACGGCCTTGATGCCGCGCACTTCGCGCAGCACGATGCGCTCCACACTGTTACGCAGGGTCTGCTGCGACATGGGGCAGGTCTTGCAGCGGCCGGTGAGCCGGACCTTGACGATGCCCTTGTCCGTGACCTCCACCAGTTCGACGTCGCCGCCGTCGGCCTGGAGCATGGGCCGCACCTTGGCCAGGGCGGCTTCGACTTTCTCGCGCATGGGCTGATTCCCCCTCAAATGATGGGCGCAGAACTACGGGCTTTGGCGCGGGCTGTCAACGCGGGCTGTCAGCGCGGCTGTCAACACGGGCCTGTGGCAGTCAGGGGCTCTGCCCCTGCACTGCGGCGAGAAGGCGGGCCTCCGGCGGCTCTCGTGCCGCTCCGTGCTAATTGTGGCCGTGGTGGCACTCGTGGCCAGCGCCGTGCTCCATGCACAAAATCTGCTTGTCCGCGAGCTTTCCGTCCTTCCAGTCCTGCAGGGCCGCGTCCACCGGGCCGGAAGCGCCACGGATGACCTTGATGCCGGCCTGGCCCAGGCGCACCACCGCGCCCTCGCCCATGTTCCCGGCGATGAGCATCGTGACACCCATGTCCACCAGGGTCGGGATGAGGTTCGACTTGCAGCCGCATGCCGGGGGCGGGGTGAAGCTCTCGCTCGCGGTCACGGCCTTGTTCTCGTCCAGGCTGTAGATGGTGAAGGACTCGCAGTGGCCGAAGTGTTCGTCGACGGTTCCGGAGCGGGTGGGAATGGCGATCTTGGTCATGGGTGACTCCCTTGGGTTAGGCGTTGGGGGTTAGTCGTTTGGGGTGCTCTGGGCGGAGCAGCAGGCTTCTGCGCTCGCGCAGTCTTCGCTGCGGAAATCCGGACCCGGACAGCCGCAGCGCTGGACGTTGGGACCGCCGCAGGCCGGGCAGGCGTCGGGCCGGCCGGTTCTGCAGGGCTCTTCCCAGGCGTGGCCGCACCCGGCGCAGGCAAAGGGCCGCAGCGTGGGCAGAAGCGCAGCCTCGGCCTCGGGCACGCCGATGTTCAGGTCAATGCGCAGGATGAGCCCCTGCACCAGGGCGCTGGCGACTTTCCTCCGCGCAGCCTCGATGGTCCGGCCAAAGGTCTGGCGCGAGACGCCCATGCGCCCGGCGGCCTCCTCCTGGTACAGGCCTTCGAAGTCCGCCAGGCGGATGGCCTCGTACTCGTCGAGGGCCAGCACCACCTCGTCCACAGCGGATGCGGGCGTGCCCATGGGCTTGAACATCTTGCAGGCCGGTTGGCCTGCGATCCTCCGGCAGCATTTTGGTCGCGGCATGGGAGCCCTCCGTGCGAGGGCAAGATATGGGCATATGCCCATAATGTCAAGGGGCGGGCCAGGGGTTGGTTCGGCCGTTCTTCTGGGCAACAACTTGATCCGGTTCCTGGGAGCGTTGGAGGTGTCGCGCCAGTTCAAGCGTTGAACGGCCTGAATGCTGGATGTTATCTAGAGGAAATTTAGAATATGTCTCCAAAAACTCAAGCAAGACATGTCCGTTGTCGTGCGCTCCTCTGGAGCGCCACGCGCCATGAGTGACTGGCGGCAGCGATCTTGGCAGTGGACTTCCGCACATCG
>MGTN01000146.1 GCA_001799475.1 Desulfovibrionales bacterium GWA2_65_9
CGTGGCCAAGGGCATCAACGACATGGACGCCTCGGGCATGGAGGCGCTGACGCGGATCGTGGACGCCTGCCGCCGCGTCAGCGTGGACGTCTCCCTGGCGGGCGTGAACGAGTCCGTCATGGGCGTGTTGCGCAGGAGCCACCTCGTGGAGAAGCTCGGGCCGGACCATCTTTTCCCCAACGCCGCCACAGCGATCAGGGTCGTCCATGAACAGGCGAAGAACTCGTCATGCAATGGCACTTGTCCCCTGCTGGCGTTTCTGCCCAGGGCGCAGCCGAGGGGCGGCGTCCACGACAAGTCCAGAAGAATCCAGACCCCGGTGCGTCGCATTGCCCCGCGCATGTATGCGGCGAAGCAGTAAGCCCAGGCTTTCGCTTGAATCCACAAGAACCAAGATGGCGGCGTTCGCCGTAAATAGAACACAAGGAGGATCAAATGGCTCATGAGATGACAAAGAAGCAGGCCGTGGTGCGGATGATCGGCTTTGGCGCTGCCAGCGCCGCAGTGTTTGGCGGGATATTCCTTTTCGCCAATCCCCTCACCGAGATTTTTTCGCGCGGCGGGATGTACGCCGCCCTGCCCATCGCCACGGTCTTCCTGGTCTCCTACGTGCACGGCGGTTTTGCCTCCAATCTGTGGACCGCGCTCGGCATCACCGCCAAGCAGCCGGCCAAGACCCTGCGGCCCACCGCGACCAAGCGCCCCGAAGTGCGCGCCACCCTGAACGCCTAGTCCGCGCGCAAGCTTAAAAGGAGAGACCCATGGACGTCGCCCTCGACACCCTGAAATTCATTGATCTGACCACTGCGAACATCATCTTCCTGTTCATCGTCGGCTTCATCGGCGGCCTGGTGAGCGGGTTCATCGGCTCGGGCGGAGCCTTCGTGCTCACCCCGGGCATGATGAGCCTGGGCGTGCCCGGCACCGTGGCCGTGGCCAGCAACATGTGCCACAAGTTCCCCAAGGCGCTCGTCGGCGCCATCAAGCGCTTCCGCTACGGCCAGGTGGACATCAAGCTCGGCCTGGTCATGGCCGCCAGCGCCGGTGTGGGCGTGCAGGTGGGCATCAAGCTGCAGAACTTCATCCTGGACAAGTGGGGCCAGTCCGGCTCCAACCTGTACGTGAGCCTGTCCTTCGTGGCCGTGCTGGTCATCGTCGGCGGCTACGTGTTCTACGACGCCATGACCGCTGACAAGAGCGGCAAGCCCGAGGCCGTGGCCCCCCTGGCCCTGCGTCTGCAGAAGATCGAGCTGTGGCCCATGATGACCTTCAAGACCGCCGGGGTGCGCATCTCCATGTGGTTCACCGTGCCCGTGGGCTTCGCCACCGGCATGCTGGCCGCCACCATCGCCGTGGGCGGCTTCATCGGCGTGCCCGGCATGATCTACGTCATCGGCGCCAGCGGCCTGGTGGCCTCGGCCACGGAGCTGGTCATCGCCTTCGCCATGGGCCTGGGCGGCACCATCAACTGGGCCATGCACGGCATGGTCGACATCCGCCTCACCGTGATCATCCTGGCCGGTTCGCTCCTGGGCGTGCAGCTGGGCGCCATCGGCACAACCATCGTCAAGGAATCCTTGATCAAGTTCGTCATGGGCTCGATCATGCTCATCGTGGCCGTGAGCCGCGCCCTGGCCGTGCCCAAGTACCTGGCCGAGCTGGGGCTGCTTGATGTCGCCCCAGGGACCGTGGCCATCATGGACAAGGCCAGCTTCCTCATCATGTGCGGCGCCCTGCTCATGGGCGCGGTGATCATCCTGGGCAGCATGTACAAGGCCCGCAAGGCCCACGCCCGCCAGGAGCAGGAAGCATTCGGTCAAGCCTAACGGGATCGCCATTCCCTGGCTTGGGCCTGCGCATCGCTTCACCAAGGAGGCGGGGCGCAGGCTCTTTTGTGGGGAAGGGTGCGGTGCGGACGCTGGACAGGGGATGTACAAGCCAGGAGTGCCACGAAGAGTAAGCCCCGCTGCGAATTTTGCTCTCCGTCAGCGGGGCCTATTGTCTTTTGGGTGCCCCAGCGTCGGAATCGAACCGGCATACCCCGAAGGTTGAGGGGCGTTAAGTCTCGTAAGCGGCCCAATCATCACAGCTGTTGCAGACACATCGAGAATGGCATCTGCTGGTGGCGTCTGCATGCGCAGTCACGAATGCTCACTGGTTTGCTCCTGCGCCGTGCGCCTCATCTGCCGGGCCACCGGCAGTATGCACAGCCCGGCGGCGAGCATGAGCGCGCCGCCCACGTCGAACAGCCCGGTGTGCGTCCAGCCCGCAGCCATGAGCATGCCGCCCAGGAACGGCCCGGCGAAAAACCCCGCGTCCACGGCCAGCATGAGCAGGTTGGCGTTGAACACACGCAGCCTGGGCAGGGAGATCTGGAGCATGCAGGAGTTCGTCAGGGGCATGCTCATGGCCATCCCCATCCCGTAAAGCACGGCCATGCCGAAGAGCACCACGGCCTGCCCGGCCTGGGCGAAGAGAGGCACCAGGGCCGCCAGCCACAGGTACGACCAGAACAGCACCCGGCCCTTGTCCAGGCGGTCGAGCAGCGGGCCCCCGGCCACGCGCAGGGTGATGACGGCGGCGTTGGCGCAGGTGAAGAACATGCCCGGATTGCCCGCGCCCAGGCTCACGGCGAAGTCGCGCATGAAGAAGAACACGATGGACTGGGCGGCCACGAAACAGAGGTTGGCCGTCACCAGGGGCAGCACGCCGGGCTGGGCAAGGCTTTGGCGCACCTCGCTCCACTCGGGCCGCCTCAGATGCTCGCGGGGCATGCCGCGGGTCTTCTCGCGCACCTTTTTGCGCAGCAGGGCCACCAGCAGCAGGGCCGGAAGCATGAGCGGCGCGGCCAGGGCATAGACCTCCGCCGTGTTCGCCACATGCGGCAGCAAAAGCTCCACAAAGAGCGGCATCAGGGCGTAGGGCACCAGGATGGTCAGGGAGAACAGGCCGAAGCCCTGGGCGCTCTTCTCCCTGGGCAAAATGGCCATGAGCACCCCCATGAGCCCGCCGATGGTCACTGCGAAGCCCGTGCCGTGCACCAGGCGCACCACGGCCAGCGCAGGAATGGTCGAGGCCAAGGGGTAGCTGGCCAGGGACAGGGCAAGCAGGCAAAACCCCGCGGCCATGAAGCGCCCCCCGTTGCCCATGGTCAGGTAGCGGCCCAGGAAGGGCCGCAGGGCAAAGGCCGTGAGCGGCTCCAGGGCCAGCAGCGGCCCGCGCCAGGCTGGCGGGATGCCTATCTCCGTGAGGTGGCCATAGAAGCCGTAGAAGATGGAAATATTGCTGAAGGCCAGCATGCTGATGGCGCAGAGGGCGGCGAACTCGAAGGTCCAGAGGCTCGCCGGTTCGCCCTGACCTGCGGGCCCTGCCTGCCCTGCCTGATCGACCTGCCCGTCCTGGCTCATTGGCCCGCCCTCCGCGAGAGCTTGTCCGGGCCGGGCTTGCACGCTACGAGCAGCATCCGCCGGGAGATCTCGTCCAGGGCCGTCAGCCCCTCGCCATAGGCCTGCTCCAGCCGCAACCCCGCCAGGTGCAGCAGCAGCCGGTACTGGGCCAGGGCCGCCAGTTGCGCCGCAAGGCCGTCCAGGTCGGTCCAGCCGTGGAACCTGGCCTCGTACTCGGGGCGCATGTGCTCAAGCGCCTCGGTCGCGTAGGCCTCAAGGCCGGGAGCGCCCCGTTCCAAGCCGGAGGCCACATGCACGGGACGCAGCCCTTTGGCCCGGAGGGCGGCGGGGTAGAACTCGCCTGTGGAGTAGCCGTCGACCACGATCGCGATGGCTGAGGCCGAAATATGCTGATCCATGCGGGTCCCTCTGGGTGTGGCGTCAGGGGGCATCGTAGCAGGCCCCAGGCCGCCCGTCCATGCTCCTGGGGGCAGGCCACACGCCCCAGGGCCTTCCCCAGCGGTTCAGCCGTAACCGGGCCGGCCAGGCATGGATTCGGCCTGCGGACCGTCCTTGAGCCTTGCCTGGCGCGGCAAGGCCGAACTGCGGTGGCCGGGATCAGCCCAGCGTTGTGATGAGGGTGTTGGCGCGCGTCAGCGAGTGCGCGATGTTGCGGATCGCCATGTGACCAAGGCATGTGACCAGTTCCGGGTGGGCGGCGCGCATGCCTTCCAGCGCCTCCCTGCGCATGGTGTGCACGCGGGAATCGGCAACAGCGATGATGGAAGCCGTCCGCGCTTCGCCGGAGTGGAACGCCATCTCGCCGACCATCGCGCCGGTGCGGAATTGTGCCAGCCTGCGGCTGGAGCCTCCGGCAAGCTGCCGGATGCTGTTGACACTTCCGCTGTCCACAAAATAGAGCGCACCCGGGACATCGCCATCGCGGCACAAGGCTTCGTTCTTGGCGATGTCCGTGCTTTCACCGTCGCTGCCGAAGATCTCGCGGTCCTCCGGGCTGTCGAGAAAGTCGAAGCAGTTCCCGGCGATTCCAGCGTGTCCGCCCTGGATGGGAATTCGTTCTTCGACGCGCGCCGTGGCATGACCGGGGTGCCCGTTGGGGGCGCTGGTATTGCTTGGGCTGCCGCACAGGCACGGCAGGGCATCCCAGGCATGCCTGGCCGTTGGTGCCCTTGCGTGGCTCAGAGTTCCTCCTCAGTCGAGATGCCGAAGGCCTCCCACTGGGCGCTGGCCTGCTCCGCAGCCCGCTCGACCTCCTCGTCGGGCCAGGGCTCGATGACCAGCGCCTCGGCCACCACCTGCCAGAGGTACTTCACTTCGTACTTGAGGTCCTTGTAGTACTTGGGCAGCCGCTTCATGATCTGGTCGCGGCAGTTGGAGCAGCCGACCACCACCACGTCCGCGCCAGTGCGCCGGATCTGGTCGGCCTTGTAGCGGCCGTGGAAGGCGGACTGCTTCTCAAAGGGCATGGGCCAGTTGCCGCCGCCCGCGCCGCAGCAGTAATTGGCCTCGCGGGTGGGGCTCATCTCCACGAAGTCGTCCACGCATTGCGAGAGGATGAAGCGCGGCTCGTCGAAGAAGGCCTGGCCGTAGTGCTTCAGCAGTTCGCGGCCGTGCTTACAGGAGTCGTGCCAGGTGAAGCGCTTGCCCGCGTGCACGCTCTTGTCCAGCCGGATGCGGCCCTGCTGGATGAGCTCCTGCAGGTATTCGTACAGGTAGATGAAGCTGACCCGATTCTCCTTGTTCAGCTCGATGCAGGCCTTCATGCCCGTGCGGCAGCCGTAGGACCCGCCGCCGCAGTCCGGCATGATCATGCGCTTGATGCCATGAGCCTTGACGTACTCGATCTTGCGCTCGGCC
>MGTN01000147.1:0-3334 GCA_001799475.1 Desulfovibrionales bacterium GWA2_65_9
TGGTAGGGCTGCAGCAGAGGAGGGCCGACGCGGCCGCCGAACCAGGCCTTGGTCTTGTTGATCACGCCCAGGAGCAGCGGAGGCATGATCAACAGCAAGGCAACGCTCATCAGCGCATCGGTCATGGCAGACCCCCTGTTCATGAGGCGCGCCGCGCTCTGCAACCATTTCCAGCCGGCACGAACTGCGCGCCCTTGGCCCCGGACATCCGGACCATGTAAACGTTAAGCCGAGCGCCCGCAAGAATCAACGGATATTTCACAATGATTTCAGGAGAGCTGCCACGCTGCCCGCAGGCCGCAATTAGGGGCTGGAAGCGGAACAGGAGAGTGACTGGACAAACCCGCGCAAACGCATCCGGTGCATGCGCCAGAGGGTTCCGTCATGCTGCACTCCGACAGGCACCCTCGATCAGGCCGGCTTCGGGCTGGCGTTAATCCCGCGCATGCTGAGGGCAATGCGGCCGCGCTTCAGGTCCACCTCCACCACCCGCACCAGCACCTCCCGGCCCACGGACACGACCTCGGTCGGGTCGGCCACGAAGCGGTCCGCCAGCTGGCTCACATGCACCATGCCGTCGCGGTGCACGCCGATGTCCACAAAGGCCCCGAACCTGGTCACGTTGGTGACGATGCCCGGCAGCTCCAGGCCCAGGGTCAAATCCTCGATGCGCTTGACCCCCTCGGCAAAGGCAAAGGCGCTGAAGCCTGCCCTGGGGTCGCGGCCCGGCTTTTCCAGCTCGGCCATGATGTCCGTCAGCGTGGGCAGGCCGATGCCACCAGAGAGGGAGTCCCCCTCGACATAGTCGGCAAGACGCACCCTGGCCCTGGCCTCGGCGTCGGCCAAGAGCTGGGCCACGCTGCATTTGGCATCGCGGGCCATGCGCTTGACCAGCGGATAGCGTTCCGGGTGCACGGCGCTCTGGTCCAGGGGCTCGTCCCCGCGCACGCGCAGGAATCCGGCGGCCTGCTCATAGGCCTTTGGCCCCAGGCGCTTGACCTTGCGCAGGGCGTCGCGGGTGCGGAACGGGCCGTTCTCGTCACGATGCGCGACCACGTTCTTGGCCAAGGCCGGGCCCAGGCCCGACACAAAGGTCAACAGCTCCTGGCTGGCCGTGTTCACATCCACGCCCACGGCGTTGACGCAGCTCATGACCACGTCGTCCAGGGACTTGCGCAAGCCGCCCTGGTCCACATCGTGCTGGTACTGGCCCACGCCGATGGACTTGGGATCGAGCTTGACCAGCTCGGCCAGGGGGTCCATGAGCCTGCGGCCAATGCTCACGGAGCCGCGCACGGTCAGGTCCAGGTCCGGAAATTCCCGCCGGGCGCTCTCGGACGCCGAGTAGATCGAGGCCCCGGCCTCGTTCACCAGGACCACGGGCAGGCCAAGGCCCAGCTCACGCACAAAGGCTTCGGTCTCGCGCCCGGCCGTGCCGTTGCCGATGGCGATGGTCTCGACCTTGAACCGGGCGCACAGCTCCTTGACCACAGCGCCTGCGGCCTCGCGCTGGCTGGCCGAGGTGGTGGGATAGATGGTGGCGTGGTGCAAGAGCGCGCCCTGGGCGTCCAGCACGGTCAACTTGGCCCCGGTGCGAAAGCCCGGATCCAGCGCCAGCACGCGCTTCTGGCCCAGGGGCGGGGCCATGAGCAGCCCGCGCAGGTTGGCGGCAAAGACCCGGATGGCCTCACTGTCGGCCCGGACCTTGACCTCGGAGCGCAGCTCGCTCTCCAGGGACGGGGCCAGCAGGCGCTTGCAGCCATCGGCCAGGGCCAACGCCACCTCATGGACGTCCGACTTTTCGGCGACTGGCCCGTGGCCGCGCAGGAAGGCCCGCTTGGCCAGCTCAAGGACCTCCTCCTCCGGCGGACGCAGGCTTAAGCACAGGAAGCCCTCGGCCTCGCCCCGGAACATGGCCAGGGCGCGGTGGCCGGGAATGGACCGAAGCGGCTCGTCCCAGGCGAACCAGTCGCGGAAGGTCGCCCCGGCCTCTTCTTTGCCCTTGGCCACCCTGGACAGGAACCGGCCCCGGCGCACGAACAAATCACGCACGGTGGCGCGCAGGCGCGGGTCCTCGGCCATGGCCTCGGCCAGGATGTCGCGCGCCCCGGCCAGGGCGGCGTCCACATCCGGCACGCCCTTGGCCGCAGCCACAAAGGGCCGGGCCAGCGCCTTGGGGTCGCGGCCCTGCTGGGCCATGAGCGCCTGGGCCAGGGGCTCCAGCCCCTTGTCCCGGGCCATGGAGGCCCTGGTGCGCCGCTTGGGCCGGTACGGCAGGTACACATCCTCCAGCCGGGCCTTGTCCAGGGCCTTGTCCAGGGCCGCTTTCAAATCAGGGGTGAGCAGCCCGCGCTCGTCCAAGGACGCCAGCATGGCCTCGCGGCGCTTGTCCAACTCGGCCAGATCCTCCAGCCGGTCGCGGATGGCGGCCACGGCCACCTCGTCCAGCGACCCTGTGGCCTCCTTGCGGTAGCGGGCGATGAAGGGCACTGTGGCGCCCTCCTCCACCAGCCTGGCCACGGCAGCCACCTGGGACACGGACAGGGACAGCTCCCCGGCGATGCGGGGGCAATAATTGTCATTCAGCATCATGTTTCCTCGATCTCGGGACGACGCGCAGCCGCGCCAGTTGGACAGGAACAAACGAAGGCGACAGTAGCCCAGCTCATGGCCCCGCCGCAATCGCCCGCACGCACAATACCGATTTTGGGCAGAGCCTGCTTCTGACAATACCACGCACGCCGGATCACCCATGCTGGCCGTGACACGCAATAGGGAACGGCCACGGGGGCGACAGGCTGCGCCCAAACGAGCCAGAGCTTGAGAATTCGGTTGCCTGTGCAACAGGGGCAACGCGTAGACAGCAATTGCCCCGCGCGGTCGCCCCTCGGGGTGTTTACGGGGTGAGGCGCCAAGGTACTGGACCACACTACAGCCCCTCAAACACTCTTCCGTGGTTTCTCACAAACACTCCCATGGCCTTCCCGCGTCCCACCAAAGCCGAAAGGGCTGTTTCAGGTTCCTCCTGAAGCAGCCCTTTCGGCGTATGGGGGATTCCAAAGGGCATGCATGCCCTTTGGTGGGGGGCCAGGGGGCAACGCCCCCTGGTCTTCTACTTGTAGTTGAAGCGCACCATGCTGCGCTGCTCGTCGGCCAGGCCGCGCGCGTCGATGAAGTGCGTGGAGCAGCTGATGCAGGGGTCGTAGGCGCGCACGAGCATGGACAGCCGAAGCTCCATCTCTTTTTCCGACAGGCCGGAGATCAGCGGCACCAGCGCGTCCATGTCCTTCTGGATATTGGCGTGGTTCTGGTTGGTGGGGATGACGCAGTCGGC
>MGTN01000147.1:3355-5816 GCA_001799475.1 Desulfovibrionales bacterium GWA2_65_9
GTCGTACTCGTAGGCGTGGAAGAGGATGCCGCGCGGCACCTCCACAGCGCCCGCACCACGTCCGGCGGCGATGCTGGCCTTGGCCGGGGCCTCGTCGCGGATGCCGCGCGCCAGCAGCTCGTCCACCAGCTGCAGGGACTCCTCCACCGTATGCACGCACTCCACCAGCTGGGCGATGGTGATCATGTAAGGGTTGGTGCAGCCCTTCTTGAGGCCGAGCTTCCTGGCGGCGCTCGCGGCCCCCGGCAGCAGGTGCTCGGCGTTCAGGTTGAAGCGCGCCAGCGCGCCCACCATGTACGACTCGTCCTGGTTCTTGGTCCACTTGGCCGTGGAGGTGGGGATCAGGTACTCGCGGGTGATGTTGCGGTACTGGCGCACGGGTCTGCGCTCGTCCTTGCTGGAGCCGATCTCGCCCCAGTACATGGCGTATTCCGCCGGGGACACCAGGCCGATGTACTCGGTCTGGCGGTCGAACTGCGGAACCTTGTCGATGATGCTGGCGAACAAGTCCACGGCGAAGTCCAGGTTGGGCAGGGTGTCGGTGAGCATGGTGCGCAGGCTGTGCAGCTGCTCGGTGGAGGGGAACATGGTGAACCCGCCGGGGGTCATGCGCTGGGGGTGCGTGGTGCGGCCGCAGATGAGGCGGCTGAACTCGTTGGCCACGCGCCGGGCGGCGATGAACTTGAGCACCGCGTCCTTGTGGGTGGCGGCCAGGGGCAGGATGGAGTCCACGCCCATCAGGTCCGGCAGCACCAGGTAGGCGATGTGCAGCAGGTGGCTCTGCAGGTTCTCGGCGTGCAGGGCTAGGCGGCGCAGGATGTGCGTCTGCTCGCTGACGTTGATGTTCAGCGCGTCCTCGGTGGCCTGCAGGCTTGCCAGCTGGTGCCCGATGGCGCAGATGCCGCAGATGCGCGAGACGATGTGGTGCACGTCCTTGTAGTCGCGGCCAACGAGCATGGCCTCGAAGAAGCGCGGGGCCTCGGGCACCTCCCAGCGGCAGGTGGAAACCCGGCCGTCGGCCTCCACGTCAACCACGATGTTCCCGTGGCCCTCCACGCGGGTCAGGTAATGCACGTGGACCTTTTTTGGTCCGCTCACCTTGGCCGGCACGGAAACGGGCGTGGCCGGAGACGTCTTGGCCCCCTTCGGGGTGTTTTTGGTCTTGGCGGCGTTCTTGGCGGGTGTGGTCTTGGCCATTGTCCTATCCTCTCGGCGGCCCGGATATGGGCCGGTCGGCTACTTTCTGGCTACAGGGCAGGCTACAGGGCAGGCTACAGGGCGGCGCCGGTATCGCCCAGGAAGAAGCGCAGCAGGTCCTGGGTGGCCTTGCGGTCCGAACCTGCGCGGTCCATGACGATGCGGGCGGCATCAAGGTTCGCGCCGGGCACCAGGCCCCGGCAGCCCCAGCAGTGCGCGCCCTCGCTCACGCAGGCGGCCTTGCAGCCCGCGCGGGTGATGATGCCCAGGCACATGCGGCCCATCTCGTAGCGGCAGACGTTGCCTGCCTGCTTGCATTCCACGCAGACCGGGAAGTCCGGTATCCAGGGCGCACGGCCCTGGAGCAGCTCCTTGGTGATGCGCGCGAACTCCACCGGATCGATGGGGCAGCCGGGCACCTCGGCGTCGACCTTGACCACGCTCTTGAGCGGTCGGGCGGCGTAGGTGGAGAACCAACGGGCGTTGGCTCCGTAGACCTCTTCGCGGTAGACGTTCTCGGCCATGAAGTTCTTGAGGCAGTTGATGCCGCCAATGCAGGCGCAGGCCCCCAGGGCCACGAGCACCTTGGCGTTCTTGCGGATCTCCTTCAGGCGGATCTCGTCCTCGGGCCGGGTGATGGAGCCTTCCACAAAGGCCACGTCGTAGTCATCCGAGTGCCCGGTGACCACTTCGCGGAAGCTCACCACCTCGACGTGTCCCAGGATGTCGAGCAGGCGCTCCTCAAGGTTGGCGATTTGCAGCTGGTCGCCCTCGCAGCCAGCGAAGTCGAAGAAGGCGATTTTTGGTTTTGCCATGATGTCCCCTCCCCGCCAGAACGCCTAGATGGCTTCCTGGTAGGCCTCGATGTCCGTGTAGCAGAACACGGGGCCGTCGATGCAAGTGTTCAGCTCGTTGATCTGGCAGTGTCCGCACTTGCCCAGGCCGCACTTCATCTTGCGCTCCAGCGAGACGAAGATCTGCTCCGAGGCGATGCCCTTCTTGCGGCACTCGGCGATGACGAAGCGGTACATGATCGGGGGGCCGACCATGGCCACGAAGGTGTTGGACGGGTCAAGCTCGGCCTTGGGCAGAAGCGTGGTGATGACGCCGACGTTGCCCTTCCAGGTGTGGTCTGGCATGTCCACGGTCTCCATGACCTCGACGTCGCCGCTCTTGGCCAGGTCGGCGATCTCGTCCACGAAGATGCGCTCCTTGGGGTCGCGGGTGCCGACCATCAGGATCAGGCGGCCGAACTCGTCGCGGT
>MGTN01000147.1:5832-6398 GCA_001799475.1 Desulfovibrionales bacterium GWA2_65_9
CGTGCAGGGCGCTGGTCACGGCCCCGATGCGCCGCACCGCGATCTCAAAGGTGATGTTGGTGCGCCGGGGCGGCGAGCTGATGGAGAACGGGGCCTCGCCGATGCCGTAGATGGACAGGTTCACGAACTGGCCGGGCTTGTGCGCCAGCGGCTTGCCGTTGTCCTGCTCAAAGGTGAAGCGGGTGACGAAGTCCGACAGCGGGGTCTTCTCCACCAGCGTGACCGGACGCGGCACGTAGGGCGAGAAGAGTTTAGTATTCATGCGCGGTCTCCTCCCACAATTCGTTGAACACCTTGAGCGGGTTGGCGATGCCCGCAGTACAGGCGCGCACGCAGCGTCCGCAGCCCACGCAGCCAAGCTCGCCGATCTTGTCGTAGATGTATTTGCCCTTGCGGAAGTACCGGTGGCGGTAGCGGTCCTGGGCCTTGGGCCGGAAGTTGTGGTTGCCCGCAACCTTGGCGAAGGATTCGAGCATGCAGCCGTCCCACTCCCGGAAGCGGACGCCCGTCTCCAGCTTGTCGTCGGACTCCTCGCGGATGTCGAAGCAATAGCAGGTGGGGCACAC
>MGTN01000148.1:0-83 GCA_001799475.1 Desulfovibrionales bacterium GWA2_65_9
GGCATGGCCTCCCTGGAGCCCCAGCCTCCGGCGCCGGAAAGCCCGGTGCTGGTGGAGCTGCGGCGCCTGGACCTGAACGGGCT
>MGTN01000148.1:117-2453 GCA_001799475.1 Desulfovibrionales bacterium GWA2_65_9
TGGAAGAAGAGCGTGACCCCGCAATGAGCAAGCAAGCAATCCAAGCCCCTTTCCGCTGTGCCTCCCTTGTGCTGGCCGCGGTGCTCTGCTTGTCCGCCTGCGGCAAGCGCGAGTGGCCCATCCCCGTCGCCAGCGAGGACAAGTTCCGCTGGCGCAGCGTAGAGGTCCAGCGCAACCAGGGCTGCATCATCCTCAACTGTGAGCTCTCCGGCAACTGGGAGAACATCGACACGGTGAAGGTTCTGGTGGAGCCAGTGGGCAACGGCCCGGACGAAGGCTGCACAAGCTGTCCCTTCACCCCGCGCAAGACCTTGGCTTTCAATCCCGGCGCAGCCGGGATGCGCAAGGACATGAACCGCATCGTGCTTACCGCCTGCGACCTGGACCCCCAAAAGACATACCGGATCCAAGTCATTGGCTTCAATGCCTTCGCCCGCCTTGCCCCTGTGGCGTCGGAGCTTGTGCTCAGCGCCCCGAAATAACCACCCTTGCACAGGAGAAGCAATCCCCCATGCATCATTTTGAGCAGAGAAACGGCACCTTGTTTGTGGAAGGCGTCAGCGTGACGGAACTCGCGGAGCGCTTCGGCACCCCGCTGTATATCTATTCCACGGCCACGCTGAAACGCCATTTCGAGGCCTTTGACACGGCCTTTGCCTCCATGGAGCACCTGACCTGCTATTCCGTGAAGGCCAATTCCAACCTGCACGTGCTGCGCCTGCTGGCCTCTCTTGGCGCGGGCATGGACATCGTCTCCGGCGGCGAGCTGTACCGCGCGCTGCTGGCCGGCGTGCCCGCCGAGAAAATCGTCTATTCCGGGGTTGGCAAGAAGCCCGGGGAGATCAGGCAGGCGCTCACTGCGGGCATCCTCATGTTCAACGTCGAGTCCATGCAGGAGCTCATCCGCATCAACGACGTCGCGCGCGAGATGGGCAAGGTGGCCCAGGTCAGCTTCCGCATCAACCCGGACGTGGACCCCAAGACCCATCCGTACATCTCCACCGGCCTCAAGAAGAACAAGTTCGGCCTGAACATCGACCTTTCGCTTGAAGCCTACGCCCTGGCGCGCGACCTGCCTGCTGTCGAACCCGTGGGCATCGACTGCCACATCGGCTCGCAGCTCACCAGCATCGAGCCCTTCATGGAGGCCCTGGACAAGCTGCTCGTCTTCTACGACAAGCTCAAGGCCATGAACCTGGACATCCGCTACCTTGATCTTGGCGGGGGCCTGGGCATCAACTATGATGAAGAAGAGCCGCCCCACCCCACCGAGTTCGGCGCTGCGCTGACCAAGGTGCTGGGCAAGCTGCCGCTCAAGCTCATCCTTGAGCCTGGCCGGGTCATCGTGGGCAACGCAGGCATCCTCGTCACCGAGGTTTTGTACACCAAGCAGAGCCCGAACAAGAGCTTTGTCATTGTGGACGCGGCCATGAACGATCTGGTGCGGCCCTCCCTGTACGGCTCCTTCCACCGCGTGGAAGAAGTGGAGCCGCAGGGCCGCCCCACCCAGGACGTGGATGTTGTCGGACCCATCTGCGAGTCCGGCGACTTCCTGGCCAAGGACCGCCAGCTGCCCGAGGTGCGCCAGGGCGAACGCCTGGCTTTCTACTCCGCCGGGGCTTACGGCTTCACCATGTCCTCCAACTACAATTCCCGGCCCAGGGCCGCCGAGATCCTCGTGGACGGCGAGCAGGTCATCGTGGCCCGCAGGCGCGAGACCTTTGAATCCCTGGTCGCCCAGGAACTCTAGCCAGTCAGGGGGCCGGGACTGAAGCGCCTGGCCCCCTTTACTGAACAATCATGCCGCGCCTGAACTCCTACCACCTCCCAGCGGACCTCTGGCCCGCTCAGGAGAGCGCACGCGTGCGGCTTTCCGGCCCGGAGGCCAGGCACCTGCTCGGCGTTCTGCGCGCCAAGCCCGGCGACATCCTGCGGCTCTTCGACGGTCAGGGCCGCTTCGGCCTGTTCCAGATTGTTGCGGTTTCCGGGAAGGATAAGGCCGATCTTGCCGTGCAGTCCTTGCACATGGAGCCCCAGCCGGCCTCCGGCCTGGTGCTGGCGCTGGGCTGGAACAAGTCCTCGCGTCGTGACTGGCTTCTGGAAAAGGCCGTGGAGCTGGACGCGCTCGGCCTCCTGTTCTGGACTGCCGCGCGCAGCCAGGGGGAAACGCCGACCGAGGCCAAGGACTCCTGGCGCGAGAAGTGTGTGCAGGCCGCCAAGCAGTGCGGTTCGGCCTGGCTGCCGGAGCTGGGGGTTGTGGCTGGCGGCGTGGAGGGGCTTGTGCGCGTTGCAGCGCAGTACAACGGATGCTACATGTTGGATGAGGACGCACCAAC
>MGTN01000148.1:2500-3154 GCA_001799475.1 Desulfovibrionales bacterium GWA2_65_9
CTGCCTGGGGCTGGCGCATTTTGCCGCACGCACACGTGAGCATTCGAGGACCTGATGCGCATCGAGATCACTGAAAAACAGCCCCTGGCCGACAAGATCAGGCCCCAGACCCTGGCCGAGTTCGTGGGCCAGAGCCATCTGCTGGAGCGCATCGCGGCCTTTGCCCAAGGCCCGCGCCTGCCGAGCCTGCTGTTCTTCGGCCCGCCGGGCTGCGGCAAGTCCACCCTGGCCATGCTCATGGCCAAGGCCGCAGGCAAGAAATGGATCCGCGTGAGCGCGCCCGAGGCCGGTCTGGCCGCCCTGCGCAAGCACCTGGAAGGGGCCGAGGTGCTCATTCTGGACGAGATCCACCGCTTTTCCAAGGCCCAGCAGGACTTCTTCCTGCCCATTCTCGAAAGCGGCGAGATCGTGCTTTTGGCCACCACCACGGAGAACCCGTCCTTCAGCGTCACGCGCCAACTGCTCTCGCGGCTGCACGTGCTGCGCTTCCGCTCGCTGACGCGCGAGGAACTGTCGCGCATGGCCCGGCGCGGGGCCAAGGTCCTTGGAGCCGAGTGGCCGGACGAAATCTTTGACCTGCTGGCGGCAATGTCCGCTGGCGACGGCCGCGCGCTGCTGAATCTCGTGGAGCACGTGGCGGCCATGCCCAAGGAC
>MGTN01000148.1:3273-4833 GCA_001799475.1 Desulfovibrionales bacterium GWA2_65_9
CAGCAGGCCGTGGAGTTCGTGGGCATGCCCGAGGGCTTCATCCCCCTGGCCGAGACGGTCATTTACCTGGCCCTGGCGCCGAAGAACAACGCCAGTTACGCCGCCTACTTGAATGCGCTGAAAGAGGTCCGTGAGAACGGCCTGCTGCCCGTGCCCCTGCACCTGCGCAACGCCAGCACCACCCTGCACAAGGAGTGGGGCTACGGACGGGGCTACAAATACCCGCACGCCTTTCCCCAGGCCTGGGTGGAGCAGGAATATCTGCCCCACGAGCTGGCCCAGCGCAAAGCCCAGTTCTATTTTCCGAAGAACGAGGGCGCCGAGGCCCGGATGCACACCTGGCTGGCCTCGCGCAAGCGCACGACCCGCAAGCCGTAACCCGCCCGAGGGCCTGTTTCCCAAAGCGTCTTCCCCCTGGATGTCGTCGCGCGCCGGTTTTGGCTCAGGGCTGTACCGCATTGCGTACACCCCCGCCCCCCAAACAGGCTCTCTCCTCGCCAGGGAACAAAATCCATCTTTCGGAAATAGACCCTAAGCCCCGGGTCCGCCTTTTTTGTTGTAGAGCTTGCGCCATTCGTCCAGGAACAGGACAGCGGTGTCGAGCTCACCAAGCTTACCCTGCTGCTGCCGGATGGCCCAGACCAGATCTTCGAAACTCGTGCCCGCCGGGAGCGCAAGCCGGTCGAGCAAGGCCGCGATGTCTTGGGCCAGCTCCGGCGGCAGGCCCTCGGCAGCCTGGACCGTGGCGCGCGGCCTGGGCCAGCCAGGCAGGCGCTCGGCCACGAAGTCGAGCAGGCTCTGCATGCGCGCGCCATAGGTGTGCTCGCGCAGCACGCGGGCCTGGCCGCGCTGGGCAATGGCCTCGCGCTCCTCGGCATGGGCGAGGTAGTAATCAATTTTTTCCTGCAACTCGGCCATGCTCCCGAAGGTCGCCAGCTCGTCCTCGGCAAAGGCCTCGGGCATCAGGCTGCGCCGGTCGACCAGTTGGAAGGCCCGGCAGGCCGCGACCTCAAAGGTGCGCGGGTTGATGAAATCCCCGCCGGTGACCAACTCCTTGGCCTGGACGCTGGAGTGCAGGTTGATGTTCACCTTGGTGGCGTTGAAGATGCGCACGCAGTCCTCGCTGGATACGCGGGCCCCGGCCAGCTGCACGTAGGGCTCAAGCACGGTGTCGCCTTCCCATTCCGTGCCCCAGAGCTTAAAATCATGGCGGATGAGCTCACGCAAGGCCACGCGGCGGTTGGCATAGCCCGCGCCCATGAAGGAGATGTCCGAGCCGAACTTGCGCTGCTCCGCTGCTGAAAGTTCAAGTGGTTTATGAACTTCCGGGTGGGCGGCCAGGGGCAGATACAGGGCATTCTGCATGCCAATAGCCTGCAATTCCTCGAATATCTGTTCCTTCTGGATGACGGCAAAAATATCGTAGTGCGGGGCAAAGCCCTTCCAGTAGGTGAACAGGCGGAAGTCTTCCACGAACCACATGGCCGTGGTCACGCCGTCGCGCCGGAGACGCTTGAGGGCCTGGATGGACAGCGGGGCCTGGGCCTGGGCCAGCACGAG
>MGTN01000148.1:4851-10680 GCA_001799475.1 Desulfovibrionales bacterium GWA2_65_9
CACCAGGTGCCCGAGCTGACGCAGGGCCGCCGTACAGTACCTGCCGATGGGCAGGGAGCCGCCATAGAGCGGCAGCACCACCAGTATCCTCACCCTCGCCCCCTTGCTGCAATGCGTCGTCTGCGTATCAACCCGCGCATTCGTGTGATTTTCGATGTCTCATCCACAAAACTTATCGTCAATAGAAAGTCTAGACTTTCTTTAATATGCTGTATTATCATCATTAGACTGAATATCTGAGCACAGGCGAGCAAATCGTCCGCCAGAGGATTCCGGGTCAGGGACCAGCCAGTCGCGCTCCGTGTACAGCCGCTCGGCCAGCTCATTGAGGACCATGGAAGGCTCGCCCTGCCCTGCCCCGAGGTGCCCTGATCCGAGATGAGTTGACAGGAAATCCCGGAAATGCGCGCGCAGATTCGCCTGGTTGTCCGGCCCGGCCAGGGCCGTGAAGGTCTGGCCCAGCCTGTCCGTGTCCGAGGCAAAGGCCGTCAGGCCCGAGGGCAGGTGGCTGGCCTCGTGCGTCGACAGGTAGCGCACGAGCTCTGGCGCGGCAAAGGGGCGCAGACAGGCCACCTGCCCCTCCATCTGGACTGGACAGGGCTGGGCTTCCAGGCAGGGGGCGCACTCCAGGTTGGCCTGGAGCACCAGATGCCCCTGGCCGTACGGGCCGGTCTCGTAGCACCAGGCCGAGGACAGGAAGGTGGCCAGCACCGGCACGCCCAGGTGCGCGGCCAGGTGCATGGTGCCGGTGTCCGGGGTCAGAACAAGATCAAGTCCAGCCACAACCTCCACAAGCGCATCCCAGCCCGTGGCACCACAGAGGTTGCGCAAGCCCCGGGCGTGCCGGGCCGGAAGCTCGCGCTCCAACTGCCGGGCCGCGTGCAGCTCGGACGCGCTACCCAGGAGCGTGAGCGGAGCGCCTCCAGACAGCTCCGGGCGCAGGTCGAGCAGTCCGGTCACCAGTGCGGCCAGAACCTTGGGCGGCAGGGAGCGCCGGGACTCGCGGCCGGCCATGACCACGCCCAGGCCCTTGCCCCGGCCTCGGGCCACGGGGTTGACCTCTGCCGCAGGCACGGGCGCGGTGTGGTGCCAGGCCCAGAAGTCCGCGATGTTCAGCCCGATGCGGCGCATGGCGGACCAGCGCATGGCCATCCTGGCCCATTGGCCCACGACCTCCTGGCCATCGTGCCAGACATGCCCACGCACCAGCGACGGGGCGAACAGGGCAGCCAGCCGGAAGTTCAGCGGCGAGAAATTGAGGTTGTACACCCGTCTGAAGTTGATGCCCGCAAGCTCACGGAAGGCCGGGACGTTCCTCGAAAGCAGTTCTTGCGCCTGCTCCCCGGCCGGGAGCTTGGCCAGGCCCGTGCCGTGGGCCGTGACCGGATGCAGGTGCACCAAGGGGTACAGAAGCCGGGCCAAGGGGGCCAGGGACTCGTCCAGGCAGAGGTGAACCTCGCAGTCCGGCTCGGCGCAGAGCGACAGGAGCAGGCGCTTGGTCTGCACGAGGTCGCCGAAGCGGGCGAGCTGTATCACGAGGTATGCGGTCATGGGCCGGGGGCTCTCCTTTGCGCGATGTGGCGACACCCTATCCCAGGGCCGGGGAATCTGGCAAGAAAGGGCGCATTGCCATTTTACAGACCGGGCAAGGATTTGCTAAGGTTTGTGGATGCGCTACTATCCCATGTTCGTCAGCCTCGCTGGCCGGGCCTGCCTTGTGGTGGGCGCGGGCCAGGTGGGCTTGCGCAAAATCGAGACCCTGGCGGACTGCCATGCTGCCAGCGTCCTGGTGGTGGACAAGAATCCGCCGGAGGAGGCCCTGAGCGCCCTGCTGACCCGCCCCGGCCTCAGCTTCGCCCAGCGCGACTTCCAGGACAGCGACCTGGACGGGGTGTTCCTGGCCATCGCCTCCACCAGCAGCCCGGCGGTCAATCAGCGCATCAGCGACCTCTGCCGCGAGCGAGGGGTACTCTGCAACATCGTGGACCAGCCCGAAGCCTGCTCGTTCATCGTCCCAGCAACGGTTTGCCGGGGCGACCTGACCCTGGCCATTTCCACCGGCGGCCACAGCCCGGCCCTGGCCAAGCGCATCCGGAAAGACTTGCAGGAGGCCTTTGGTCAGGAGTATGCACTCTTCCTCGACCTCATGGGGCGGCTTCGACCCCTGGTTTTATCGCTTGGGCAAGACACTGAAGCCAACACCGGAATCTTCCGCAACCTGGTGGGCTCGCGCTTGCTGGAAGCCCTGAAACGGGGCGACGCGGCCCTGGCCCGAGCGGAACTGGCAGCGCATCTGCCGACAGGTGTGCACGCCCAACTGGACCCCCAACTGGATATGTTGATCACGGAGATCCTGCATGATTCTGCCTGAACTGCTTCCGATCCTCGTCATCGCCCTGTACTTCCTCGGCACCGTGCTCTTCGTCGTGGGCTCGGCCCTGCGCCACGAGGTCCTCAAGAACGCAGCCCTGGCCCTGGCGGCCCTGGGCTTCGCCCTGCACAGCCTGGACCTATTGCACCTCCTGGTCGGCGCCGAGGCGGCCCAGAACCTCATTGCCGGGCGCTTCCTGTTCTGCCTGCTCGGCTGGGGCATCCTGTTCATCTTCCTGATGCTCTGGTGGCGGCTCAAACTCAAGTTCCTGGCTGTGGTGGCCATGCCCCTGGCCCTGATGCTGTATCTCGCGGCCAACGCCACGGTGGGCATCAACACCAAGCTTCCGCCCATGCTCTCGGGCCTGTTCTTCTTCCTGCACATCGGCACGCTCTTCGCCAGCATGGCCCTGCTGGCCATGGCCTTTGGCGCGGGGCTGGCCTTCATGCACCTGGAAAAGCGCATCAAGACCAAGGCAGGCTTGAAGCAGTTCCAGAAGGACATGCCCTCGCTGGACACCTTTGACCGCGTGAACCATTTCGTCAGCCTGTGCGGCTTCCCGCTGTACACCTTGGGTTTGGCCTCGGGCTATGTCTGGGCCTGGCTCTCGGCCCGGCGCGTATTCTCGCTCGACCCCAAGGAGATCATGGCGCTCATCGTGCTGGGTCTCTACGCCTACCTCTTCCACCAGCGCCTGGTCATGGGCTGGCGGGGCCGCAAACCAGCAGTCATGGCCATCTGCGTGTTCCTGCTCACCGTGCTCTCCATGCTCGGCATCAACTTCCTGGTGCCCACAACATTCCACGGTTTTAAACCATAGCGGCCGTAATGGATACAATGATCTTCCTTGTCGGACTCAACCACCGCTGTGCCGGTGTGGACGTGCGTGAAAAGTTCGCCCTGACCAGCGTCGCAGACTTTGAGAAGAGCCTGCTGGCCGCCTGCCCCCTGCGCGAGGTCATGGCCCTGTCCACCTGCAACCGCGTAGAGATCCTCGTGGTGGCCGACAGCGACCGTTGCGCTGGCATCGACCTGGCCGAGGCCGTGCTGCGCCACTGGGCCGAAATCTGTGCCGGGCCGCTGGATGTCCTGCGCGAGCACACCTACCGCCATGCCGGCCTGGACGCCGTGACGCATCTGTTCTGCGTGGCCGCCAGCCTGGACTCCATGGTCATGGGCGAGCCGCAGATCCTGGGCCAGCTCAAGACCAGCTACCGCAAGGCCGTGGAGACCGGCACAGCAAGGGTCATCATCAACCGCCTGCTGCACAAGTCCTTCTCCGTGGCCAAGCGCGTGCGCACCGAGACGGCCATAGCCAGCAGCGCCGTGTCCATCAGCTACGCCGCCGTGGAGCTGGCCAAGAAGATCTTCGGCGAACTTGCGGGCAAGACCGCCATGCTCGTCGGCGCTGGCGAGATGGCCGAACTGGCCGCCACGCATCTGCTGGCCTCGGGCATCGAGAAGCTCTACATCACCAACCGCACCTACTCCCGGGCCCAGGAACTGGCCAAGACCATGCACGGCGAGGCCGTCTTCTTTGAGGGCATGGTGGAAAAACTGCGTGATGTGGACATCGTCATCAGCTCCACCGGTTCGCCCACGGCCATCATCCGCGCCAAGGACATCCGCGAGGTCTTAAAAAAACGCCGCAACCGCGCCATGTTCTTCATCGACATCGCCGTTCCGCGCGACATCGACCCGGATGTCAACGCGCTGGACAACGTGTACCTCTACGACATCGACGACCTGAAGGAGGTCGTGGAGGAGAACATGAGCGCCCGCCAAGGCGAGGCGGTCAAAGCCCGCGCCATCGTGGACGTGGAGACCCAGGCCTTTGCCACCTGGCTCAAGTCCCTGGCCCTGCAGCCCACCATCACCGACCTGCTGGGCCGGGCCGAGGATGTGGCCAGCCGCGAGTTGGCCAAGACCTTGAAGCGCCTGGGGGACGTCGACGACGAGACCCGCTTGGCTCTGGAAGTCCTCGTGACCTCGGTGAGCCGCAAGCTGCTGCACGAGCCCATCTGCTTCCTCAAGCGCCGCACGCGCGAGGAAGGCACGGCCGAGCGCTTCATCGACATGACCCGGCGCATCTTCAACCTCGATGCCGACACTGTGAACGAGGACGCGCACCTGGACCGGCGCACCGTGGATGACGAGGCCATCGACGACGAGACCCAGGACTGCGAGTGCTGCCGCAGCGACGGGCCGGAGCCGTTGGCCCCAAAAAATAAGGAAGACCAACCAGAACAGGAAGATCAGAAATAGCCCGGAGAGCACATGCGCACCTATCTCATCGAGGATTTCCTGCCCGAACAACTGGAGCTGGTTTGCCAGCGGCTGGCCGGGATGGGCCTGTCCGGCTCCCTGGACGGCATCTACTACCTGCCGGTGCCGCTGGACCTGCTTACGGACGAGCAGCGCGAACACCACGGCGAGTGCGGACCGTACATCTTCGTGCTGGAGATCGCGGGCGAGACCAGCCTCAAGCTGGAGCTCTTGGTGCGCGCCCAGGCTAAGCTGCGCTGCTCCTGCGTCATGTACGCAACAAACGAGCAGCGCGCCTACATCATGGACTACCTCGACGGCTTCCTGCGCGAAATGGGCATCTCCGTATAGCCATGGACGAGAAAGCGCAGCGCTTGCAGGATCTTCCGCGCAAGGCGGCCCGGTTCTGCCTCGGCCTCGGCAGGTTCGCCGCGCGCGAGCTTGGCTGCGACTTCCCGGCCCTGCGCTGCCTCGTGGCCTGCTCCGGCGGCGCGGATTCCACCGCCCTCTTGCACATCGCGCACCTGCTTTGCCAGGCCAAAGGCGGCTCGGTCATCGCCGCGCACCTGGACCACTCCCTGCGACCGGAATCACCAACCGACGCCCATTTCGTGGCCCAACTCTGCCAAGCCCTTGGCATTGCGCTGCACACAGAGCGGCAGGACATCGCCGCCCAGGCCCAGGCCTCAGGCGTGGGCCTGGAAGAGACTGGCCGCGTTGCCCGCTATGCGTTCCTGGAGCGCATCCGGCACGAGACCGGCGCCGAGATCATCCTCGTGGCCCACCAGTTGAACGATCTGGCCGAGGACCAGCTCATGCGGCTCATGCGCGGCACAGGTTGGCCCGCCCTGGGCGGCATGGAAGGCTCAGATCCGGGCCGGAGCCTGCTCCGTCCGCTTTTGCTGAGTCCTCGCGCAGACTTGGAAGATTTCTTGAGAATCTCTCATCAGCCCTGGCGTGACGACATCAGCAATTTCGATCGTGCAACAACGCGCAACCGGGTGCGGCATGATCTGCTGCCGGAATTTTTGCGAAACAATCCAGGCTACCTGGACAGTGTGGCCAGGCTCTGGCGGCAGGCACGTATGGACGGAGCCTATTGGGACGAGGCACTGGACCAGGTTTTGCCCAAGGTCGTGCTGGACGGGGCAAAGCGCCAGATTCCTGCCGACGTGTTGAAGGCTTGCCCTGCC
>MGTN01000148.1:10724-17129 GCA_001799475.1 Desulfovibrionales bacterium GWA2_65_9
TCCGGGCCAGAGCCTCTGCGACGGCCTGTTTCGCCTGGACGAGCTGTGGCAGGCGCACGGCCTGGGCAAGAGCGTGCGCTTCCCTGGCGACAAGGAGGCCCGCATCGCCAAGTCAGGCATAGCGGTCCAGGTCATTGACAGGAAAAAAGAGTGCGGATAAGAGCTTGTGAATCTTTTGCACAAGCAAAAAAAATCACCTTTGGAGGCACAATGAATATTCTTATGTTCGGACCCAACGGCAGCGGCAAAGGCACCCAGGGCACCCTGGTGAAGGCCAAGTACAACCTGGACCACATCGAGTCCGGCGCCATCTTCCGCAAGCACATCGGCGGCGGCACCGAGCTGGGCATGAAGGCCAAGGAATACATCAACCGCGGCGAGCTGGTGCCCGATGACATCACCATCCCCATGGTCCTCGACGTGCTCAAGAACGCCAGCAAGAACGGCTGGCTCCTGGACGGCTTCCCGCGCAGCCTGGTGCAGTCCGAGAAGCTGTGGGAAGCCCTGCAGAAGGACGGCGTGAAGCTCGATTTCGTCATCGAGATCCTGCTGCCCCGCCAAGTGGCCAAGAACCGCATCATGGGCCGCCGCCTGTGCGCCAATGACAACAACCACCCGAACAACATCTTCATCGACGCCATCAAGCCGAGCGGCGACGTCTGCCGCGTGTGCGGCGGCGCCCTGACCGCCCGCGCCGACGACATTGACGAGGGCGCCATCGACAAGCGCCACGACATCTACTACGACGACAAGACCGGAACCGTTGCCGCCGCCTACTTCTACAAGGCCTTGGCCGCCAAGGGCGTCTGCAAGTACATTGAGTTGAACGGCGAAGGCACCATCGACTCCATCAAGAAGACCCTGCTGGATCAGCTGTAAGCCACAACCAGCGTAGGCAGCAAGCAAGGTCATCGCCAATGACAAAGGCCCCCTTCCGCGAGGAAGGGGGCCTTCTCTTTTGGGCTTGGCCCGACAGGCTAGGCCATCTTGGTCTTGGCCTTGGCCGGAACGGGTTCGTCGGCGTCGGGTTTGGTCAGGCTGATGATGATCGGGGAGGCCACATAAATGGACGAATAGGTCCCGACTATGATGCCGATAAGCATGGCCAGGGCGAAGTCGTGGATCACCGCGCCACCGAAGACGAACAGGCTGGACACGGCCAGGAAGGCCAAGCCCGAGGTCAGGATGGTGCGCGACAGGGTCTGGTTCACGCTCTTGTTGATAATTACCGGCAGGGTCTCCCCGGTCTTGAGTCCGCGGGTCTCGCGGATGCGGTCATAGATGATGATGGTGTCGTTGAGCGAGAAGCCGATGAGCGTCAACAGCGCTGCGATGATGGTCAGGTCGAATTCCTTGTTCATGAGGGAGAAGAAGCCCACCGTGACCAGGACGTCGTGGATGAGGGCCACGATGGCCCCCAGGGCATAATTGAGCCGCAGGAAACAGCACAGGCCCAGGGTGATGACCAGTGCGCCCAGCACCAGCCAAACCTGGGGGGCATGGAAGTATTGCAGGGTCGTGATGCCAGCGAAGAGACCGGCGGCCATGATCCCGGCGGCCATCCAGCGGTGCTCAAAGCGCCCCGAGATATAGATGGCGATGATCAGGATGGCGAAGTACATGGCCTCCAAGGCCTTGCCTCGCAGGTCCTCGCCCACCTTTGGCCCGACCATCTCGATGCGCTTGAACTCATATTTGACACCGCTGAAGCCCTCGTCCAGGGCCTTGGTCACGGTCTTCTGCACGTTGGCGCTGGAGTCGTCCGTGGTGGAGGTGCGCACAAGGAAGTCATTGTCCTTGACCTGGCCCATCTGCTGCACCACGAGTCCGGGCAGATTCGTGCCCTCCAGAACCTTCTTGACCTTGTCGAGGTCCGTCGGGACGGCAAACTTGGCCTGGAGGATCACGCCGCCGGCGAAGTCGATGCCATAGCGCGGGCCGCCCTTCATGACCAGCGAGATGCCGCCGATGATGATCATGAGCGCCGAGATGGCAAAGGCGTAGTACCTGAACCCGATGAAATCGATTTTCGTTTCGTGCTTGATGAAGGAAAAGCTCATGTCGTCTCCTTAGATGCTCACGGGCGCGTCGGCCTTACGTTTGGACATGTACAGGTCGAACATGATGCGCGAGACGAAGATGGCCGTGAACATGCTCATGATGATGCCCAGGACCAGGGTGACGGCGAAGCCCCGGATGGGACCGGTGCCGAACTGATACAGGATGATGGCCACGATGACGTTGGTGGTGTTGGAGTCCAGGATGGTCAGGGTGGCCTTCCCGTAGCCCTTGTCCACGGCCTCAAGCGGCTTCACGCCCTTGCGCAGCTCCTCGCGGATGCGTTCGTAGATGAGCACGTTGGCGTCCACGGCCATGGCGATGGTCAGGATGATGCCGGCGATGCCAGGCAGGGTCAGGGTCGCGCCAAAGGCGGCCAGGCCGGCCATGGTCAGCACGATGTTCAGGAGCAGCACGATGTCGGCGAAGATGCCGGCCGTGCTGTAGTAGACGGCCATGAACAAGATGATGGCGATGGCTGCGATGCCCGTGGCCATGATGCCCGCGTCGATGGATTCCTGGCCCAGGGTGGGGCCGACGGTGCGCTGTTCAAGCACAGTGACCGGCGCAGGCAGGGCTCCGGCGCGCAGGACAATGGCCAGATCGCGGGCCTCCTCCTGGCTGAAGCGGCCGGTGATCTGGGCCTTGCCGCCCGAGATCTTGTCCTGGATCACCGGCGCGGAGTAGCACTTGCCGTCCAGGACGATGGCCAGGCGCTTCTTGATGTTCTCCTCGGTGACGCGCTCAAAGATCTTGGCGCCGCGCGCATTGAAGGTCAGGCTGACGGAGAACTGGTTGTTGTTGGATTCAATGGTGGCGCGGGCGTCGGTGATGTGCTCGCCTGTGAGCACCGCGTCTTTCTTGAGCACGATCGGGATTTCGGTGCTGTCGCCCTTCGGGCCACGCTGCACCATGGCGGTCAGCTCGCGGCCGGGGCCGATGAGGCCCTGCTTGACGGAAGCCGGATCAATGCTGTCATCGACGATCTTGAACTCCAGATGCGCGGTCTTGCCAATGACGGCAATGGCGCGTTCCGGATCGCTTAAGCCGGGCAACTGCACCTGGATGCGGTTGCCCTCCTGGCGGCGGATGTCCGGCTCGGCCACGCCGAACTGGTCAATGCGGTTGCGTATGGTCTTCACCGCCTGGTCGAGCGTCAGCTTGGCCAGATATTTCTTGTAGTCCGGGGTCATGGAGAGCACGTACTTGACGCGGTCTTCGGGCAGGGTCTCCTTGCCGTCGATGCGCAGGTTCGGGAACTGCTTGCCCAGAAGCTTCTCAAAGACCTCCTGCTTGGCCGAACCGACGAGCACGGCCTCCAGGCGGGTGCCCGGCAAGGGGGTGGGCTTGAGCACGGCCAGGTCGTCCTCGCGGGCGCTGGCCTTGATGTCCTGGCCCTGGCTTACCATGTTGTTCTCAATGGCCTTGTCCACGTCGACCCCAAGCGTCAGGTGGATGCCGCCCTTGAGGTCCAGGCCGAGGTTGATGGCGGTGTCAGGCAGGATTTTTCCCAGCAGGGTGTTCTTGATGCCAGGCACCGAGGGCAGGACCAGGCACAGGGCCACGGCCATAACCGCCAGTGTAAGCAGGACGCGCCAGCGCAGATTCCGATTCATGTACTCTCCCTTGACGATCACGCTTCACGAGGGAATAGGGGCTAAAGACAAGCGCGGACCCAGGCGCTTTCCTGAGTCCGCGTATCTGCCTTTCGGCTGAAAATCAAAGGAAAAGATTACTTGGCCTTCTTTTCCTTTTCCAGCTTTTCAAATGCGTCGGCCTTGTCGGCCACGGTGTTGCGCAGCATTTCGATCTGAACCTTCTCGGCGATCTCAAGGACGATGGTCGTATCCTTCATGCGCACGATGGTGCCGTAGATGCCGCCGTTGGTGACGATGCGGTCGCCGATCTTGAGGTTGCCGATCATTTCCTTGTGCAGTTTGGCTTTTTTCTGCTGCGGACGAATGAGCAGGAAATAGAAGATGGCGAACATGAGAATGAGCGGGACAAAGGCGCCAAGGGGGTTGCCCTGCGCGCCGCCGTTGGCGCCGCCGCCGAGTCCGCCCATTGCAAATGCGAGATTGTCAAACATCCTGAATTCCTCCTGAGGTTGGCAGGCGCAAATGCTGCGCCAACCCTTCCCTGCCTATGCCGGTACGTACAGATTGCCGTAGGGACGGTGGGAGAAGGGCTTGATCTTGACAAAATCAGACGCAAGGATCGCCTTGGCGTCCAGCCCAAGTTCCTTGGCATAGTCCTTGACGATGCCCTGGATCACCAACCTGTCCGACTCATCCAGAGGCTGAGTGGTCAGGCCGGGGCCGATCTGCTCCTTGGGAACGCCGCCACGCACGTAGATGACTCCGCCGTGCATGCCCGTTCCCAGGCTGCGACCAGCAATGGGTTCGGTGGGCTTATCAGAAAACATTCCAAGAAGCAAAATGATTCCACCTGCCATATATTCGCCGAGGAAGTCTCCGGCCTTGCCGCCGATGACGATGGTCGGGAGCTTTTCCATGTAGGCTTTCATGTGGATGCCCACGCGGTAGCCCACGTCGCCCTTGATGAAGATCCTGCCGCCGCGCATGGCGTAGCCCACCACGTCGCCAGCCAGACCCTCGATGATGACGGTCCCGTCGTCCATGGTGTTGCCCACGCCGTCCTGGGCATTGGCCTTCACGCGGACCTTGGGGCCACGCATGAACGAGCACATGTCCTGTCCGGGCACGCCCTGGATCTCAAAGTTCAGGTCGCCTTCCAGGGCACCGGCCAGATAGCGCTGGCCGTTCACATTCTGCAAAACGAAATCCGTGGTGCCTGCGTCCACAGCCTCGCGGATCTGTTCATTGAGCTGGCGGTAGTAGATGCCGCTCGCGTCCAGGGTGAGTTTCTTCGCCATTGTCCTTACGCCTCCAGATGCACGATGACCGGTTCGCCAGCCTTGGGCATCCACACGCGGTCCAGCTCGGGCTGCACTTCGCGGATGGAGCTCTCCTCGCTCGACATGAAGACCATGTCGTCCTTCTCGGCCACCACCAGCGGCCGCAGCTTGATGCGGTCGTTCAGGCCGAAAAGCCCGGTGTTGTCGGCCACGAGGATGGCGAAGGGGCCGTTCAGGAGCGCCTGGCCGTAGACCATGCGCAGAGCCGTGTAGGCTTCCTTTTCCTGCTTGGGCATACGCTCGATCTCGTCCCAGAAGGGCGGAGCAAAGACCTTGCAGGCCATTTCCTTGCTGAGTCCATGCTTGCGGATGAGCATGTCCAGCAAATAGGCCACGACCTCGGTGTCGGTCATAAGCGTGCACAGGTAGTCGTGCTCGCAGAGGTAGCGGCGGTTGATGCCGTAGGAGGAGATCTCACCGTTGTGCACGATGGACCAGTCGAGCAGCGTGAACGGGTGCGCCCCGCCCCACCAGCCCGGCGTGTTGGTCGGGAAGCGGTTGTGGCCGGTCCAGATGTAAGCCGAGTATTCCTCCAGGCGGAAGAAGTCGGCGATGTCTTCCGGGAAGCCGACGCCCTTGAAGGCGCCCATGTTCTTGCCGCTGGAGAAGACAAAGGCGCCGGCCACCTTGTGGTTGATGTGCATGACCGCGCTGACCACATAGTCCTGCTCACCGAGTTCGCGGACCTCCTGCGGGCGGTCCTTCTTGGGCGTCAGGAAGTAGCGGGTCAGAATGGGCGGCTTGATGATGGCCAGGACCTTGCGGGTCGGGATGGGCTCGGCCAGGTGGACCGTGAAGTAGTGCTTGAGCACCTCCTCCGCGCTGTCCAGGGCGGCCTGGGTGTCGCACATCAGGTGGAAGGCGTACTTGTCAGCCAGGTCGGGGTAGATGCCGTAGGCCGCGAAACCGCCGCCCAGACCGTTGCCACGGTCGTGCATGCAGGTCATGGCGCGGATGGGGATGTCGCCGGGAATAAGCCCGCGCGTCTTGTGGATCACTCCGAAGACGCCGCATCCGGAGATGTCCTTCTGGAAGTCGTAATAACGTTCAGGTGCTTTCATCTGCTCAGTGCTCCTGCAGGGATATGTCGCCAGCCGTGGGGCCGACCGCCCTAGCGGGCGGCCTTGGCCGGGGCCGGGTTCCAGGTCTCGTCGAACAGCTTCTCGGGCCAGAGGAAGACCTCGGGACCGGCATTGATGAGCTTGTCCTTGGCTTCGCCGGCAAGCGCCATCTCAAACTTGATGAAGGCCGTGAACATGCCGGCCTTGTCGATATCACCCACCAGGACGTAGCCCACCAGCTTCTCGTCACGGAACACGAGCTTGCGGTAAGTCTCCTTGGCCTCGTCCAGCAGGGCGTGGACCTCGAAGTTCTTGTCGCCCTCGGGCGGATTGACCACACCAACGGAG
>MGTN01000148.1:17248-27351 GCA_001799475.1 Desulfovibrionales bacterium GWA2_65_9
TGGCGATGGCGCTGTGCGGCACCACGCCGATGGCCACCACCACCACTTCCGTTTCCAGGAAGCGGCCGTCGGTCAGGAGCACGCCCTTGACCCGGCCCTTCTTGTCGCGCTGGATCTCCTTGGCGGTGACGCCGCAGTTGACCTCGATGCCGACATTCTTCAGGCGGTTTGCGGCGAGCGCTCCGGCCTTCTCGTCGAAACCGGCGGAGAGGATGCGCGGGGCCAGCTCCAGGATGGTCACGGCCACGCCGCGGTCGTGCAGGCTCTCGGCGGCCTTGAGGCCGATGAGGCCGCCGCCGATGACCACGGCGCGCTTGATCTTGCTTGAGAGCTCGATGAGGGTCTGCGCATGGGTCAGGGTGGTGAAGCTGTAGATGTCCTCGCCCTGTACGCCGGGGATGGGCGGGATGAAGGGGATGCCGCCGGTGGCGATGAGCAGGCGGTCAAAGGCGATGGTCTCGCCCTTGTCCGTGGTCACGGCCTTCTTGGCGATGTCGATCTTGGTCACCGTTGTGCCGAGCTTAAGCTCCACGTTGTTCTTGACGTAGTAGTCGTCGCTGCGCAGGGCCAATTGGCCCACGCCGATCTTGCCCGCCAGGAGATAGGAGATGAGCGGGCGGCCATAGGCGGCGGTGTCTTCCGCGCCGACGACGACGATCTTTCCTTTCTGGTCGTGCCGACGGATGCCCTCGATGGCACCGATGGAGGCCACGCCGTTGCCGATGATCACGTAGGTCATAGCATCCTCATGAGCTTTGCGTTTCGTGACGGACATATGCCTCTCCTAGCGTTCCTCTTGCTTCAGCGCCTGATTGGGGCAGGCAGCCACGCAGGCCGGACCGCCGGGACGGTCAAAGCACAGGTCGCACTTGACGATTTTATTCTCCAGCGGGTGCCGGGCGATGGCCCCGAAGGGGCAGGCCATGAGGCAGGACCAGCAGCCCACGCACTTCTCGCGGTCATAGGTGGTGCGGCCGGACTCGGTGTCCTTCTGCAATGCGCCGGAGATGCAGGCGGCCACGCAGGCGGGCTCGTCGCAGTGGCGGCAGGACAGGGCCACGCAGGTCGGCCCGCCCTCGTGCACGTGCTTGCAGGAGCTCAGGCCCTCGCCCGTGCGCTCCACGGTGTAGGCCAGGATGAGGTCCTTGCTCTTGGAGTGCGCGGTGATGCAGGCCAGCTCACAGATGTGGCAGCCGATGCAGTAGTCCTTGTCGGGGTAGACGCGTTTCATGATGTAGAGTCCCCCTTTTAGCGACCGGCGTGCTTGACGCCGAGGATGTCCATCTCGGTGTCGGAGAGGCCAACCGCACGGAGCTTGTCGCGGTTGCCGCGCAGGCTCTCGATGGAATTGAGCCCCATGCCGCCGAGCATTTCTTCGATCTCATGGCCCCAGGCATGCACCAGGTTGATCATCTTCTTGGCCGCCACGTCCGGATTCTGGCGCTTGGCCAGCTTGGCGTCGTTGGTGGCGATGCCCCAGGGGCACTTGCCGGTGTAGCACTTGCCGCAGAGCGTGCAGCCGACAGCCAGCAGCGCGGCCGTAGCGAAGTACACGGCGTCGGCGCCCAGGGCGATGGCTTTCACAACGTCGGCGCTGCAGCGGATGCCGCCAGCGGCCACGATGGAGGCGCGGTTCCTTATGCCCTCGTCGCGCAGGCGCTGGTCCACCTGGGCCAGGGCCAGCTCGATGGGGATGCCCACGTTGTCGCGGATCATTCCCGGAGCAGCGCCGGTGCCGCCGCGCATGCCGTCGATGGCGACGATGTCCGCGCCAGCGCGCACGATCCCTGAGGCGATGGCGGCCACGTTGTGCACGGCGGCGATCTTCACGCTGACGGGCACGCGGTACTCGCTGGCTTCCTTCAGGGCGAAGATGAGCTGGTGCAGGTCTTCAATGGAGTAGATGTCGTGGTGCGGGGCCGGGGAGATGGCGTCGGAGCCCAGCGGGACCATGCGCGTGCCGGAGACCATCTCGTTGATCTTCTCGCCGGGCAGGTGGCCGCCGATGCCGGGCTTGGCGCCCTGGCCGACCTTGATCTCGATGCCCGCGCCCGCGTTCAGGAAGTCGCGGTGCACGCCGAAACGGCCCGAGGCCACCTGAACGATGGTGTTCTTGCCATACTGGTAGAGGGTCTTGTGCAGACCGCCCTCACCGGTATTGTAGCAGATGCCGAGCTCGGTTGCGGCGCGCGCCATGGCCACGTGCAGGTTGAAGTTGATGGAGCCGAAGCTCATGGCCGAGAACATGAGCGGGTAGTTCAGCTCGATGTTCGGGGAGAGCTTGGTCTTGAGCTTGGGGCTGCCGTCCTTGGACTTGCCGAACTCGAGCTTCACCGGCTTGGCGCCCAGGAAGGTCTTGAGCTCCATGGGCTCGCGCAGCGGGTCGATGGACGGGTTGGTGACCTGGCTGGCGTCGAGCAGGAGTTTGTCCCAGTAGACCGGGATATTCCCCACCGGGCTGCCCATGCCGGTCAAGAGCACGCCACCGGTGTCGGCCTGCTTGTAGATGTACTTGATGAACTCCGGCTTCCAGAGGGCGTTGTCCTTGAACTCGGACTTCTTCTTCTGGATCAGAAGCGCCGAGGTGGGACAGAGCGCCTCGCAGCGGTGGCAGCCGACACACTTGGCGTTGTCGTGCATGACCTTCTGGCGCGACTCATCCCAGTAATGCGCCTCGTAAGCGCACTGCCGGATGCAGACCTTGCAGTTGATGCAGGCGTCCTTGTCGCGGACAATGGAGAAATCGTGGTAGTTTCGGTTGATCGGTTGGAAAAGCAAAACCGTTACCTCGCTCCAAATGGTTTGGCTGTAAGGGCCTCAAGACCACCATCCCCGCCCAGGAAAAAATCCCAAGGCAACCAGGAAATGGGTCGCCAGAAAATCACAAGGTCAACTGGCTGTCAACAAATGTTTCTGCAAAACTGTCAGAATTGACAATAATGTCGTTGCGACTGGTTCAAACTGTGGACAGTATATGAAAAGGCTGCAAAATGTTAGGTGGTTAAATGGAGCGTGCAGCTGTGGAAAACATGTCTTTTACGGCTCCGCTGCCCAGTGCAACAGCCCCAGGGCGTGGGAATCAAGGAGCAGCGGGTGGTGCGGCAGGATGCGCACCGTGAAGCCGAAGCGGCCGGCCTCGGCGGGCAGCACCTCGCCACGGTACAGGTGCCAGCCGTCGCCCAGGTCCTTCTCCGGCGACATGACCGAGGTCTTGCGCTTGGTGAAGGTCGAGTCCTGGGCCACAGGGCCGTAGTAGATCTCCACCTGCACGTCGCGCGGGGTCAAGCCGTCGAGCTGTACCTGGGCTTCCACAAGCACCGGCTCCTCCACAAAGACCTTCTCGTGGGTCTCGGAGCGGATGTCGCGGATGGACAGCCTGTTCCAGCTGGTCATGAGCTTCATGCGCCACTGGGCCAGATCCTTGGCCGCGCGGAAATCGTCGCGCACGAGGCTCTGGTAGTTGCGGCACGAGGGCAGGTAGGCCTTCTCCGTGTAGTCCTCGACCATGCGATGGGCGTTGTAGATGGGGCCAAGCTCGCGCAGGGCGCTCTTCATCTTGCGGATCCAGATGCGCGGCAGGTTGCCGTGGCCACGGTCGTAAAACTCCGTGAGCACGTCGTTCTCCAGGATGTTGAACAGGGTCTGGCTCTCCACGAAGTCCTGGTAGATGCTGTCCTCGTACTCCTCTCCCCTGCCAATGGCCCAGCCCAGACTGTTGTCCTGGCGGTAGGCCTCGTCCCACCAGCCGTCCAGGGTCGAGAGCTGGAGCACGCCGCTGGCCAGGGCCTTCATGCCGCTGGTGCCACAGGCTTCCAGAGGGCGGCGGGGGTTATTCAGCCACACGTCGCAGCCCTGGACCATGCGGCTGGCGATCTTCATGTCGTAATCTTCAAGGAAGACCATGGACAGTCGGCAGTCCTCGCGGCGGCAGAGTTGCACCAGATCCTGGATGATCTTTTTGCCCTCGTTGTCGTTGGGGTGCGCCTTGCCCGCAAAGATGAACTGCACGCGCCGCTCCGTGCTGGTCAACAGGCGCACCAGGCGTTCCTTGTCCAGCAGCAGCAGGTTGGCCCGCTTGTAGGTGGCGAAGCGCCGGGCAAAGCCGATGGTCAAGGCCTGGGGGTCCAGGACCTCGTCGGCCTGCTGCAGCTCCTTGTGCCGCGCCCCCTTGTCCATGAGCTGCTTGCGCAGGCGCTTGCGCACAAAATCAACCAGCCGCTCGCGCAGGCGTTCGTGGGTGCGCCAGAGCTCGGCGTCGGGGATGCCCTCGGCCTGGTTCCACACGCGCACGCAGTCCGAATCCTCGCGCCAGTTGCCCAGGTAGCGGTCATAGAGGATGGCCATGTCCGTGGCCACCCAGGTCGGCGTGTGCACGCCGTTGGTGATGGCCCCGATGGGGACGTCCTCGACGGGATTCTGGGGCCACACCTTCTGCCACATGCGCCGGGAGACCTCGCCGTGCAGCTTGGACACGCCATTGCTGAAGCGTGAGAGCCTGAGCGCCAGCACGGTCATGCAGAACTGTTCGCCCTCGTCGCGCGGGTCTTCGCGTCCCAGGGCCAGAAAGACCTTGAAGGCCAGGCCCAGCTTGCGCGAATAGTCCTCGAAATAGGCCTGCATCAGCTCCGGCGGAAAGCGGTCGTTGCCCGCAGGCACAGGAGTGTGCGTGGTGAACACGCTGGAGGAGGCGGTGAGCTCCGAGGCGGCCTCGAAGGACAGGCCTTGGTCCTGCATGTACACGCGGATGCGCTCCAGGCCGGCAAAGGCCGAGTGCCCCTCGTTCATGTGGATGACCATGGGCTCGATGCCCAGGCTGGCCAGGGCCCTGATGCCGCCGATGCCGAGCAGGATCTCCTGCTGCAGGCGCATCTCCAGGCCGCCGCCGTACAGCCGCGAGGTGACGGCCCGCAGGTCCGGCGGGTTCTCCGGCACGTTGGAGTCCAGCAGGTACAGGCGCACCTTGCCCACATGCACCTCCCAGACCCGGGCGGAGAGCGGCTGTCCCTGGCAGTTCACGCAGACCACACAGGGGTTGCCGTGCACGTCCTTGGCCGGGCGCATGGGCATCTGCTCGAACTCGTGGCCCGGATAGCGCTCCTGCTGCCAGGCGTCGGGGGTCATGTACTGGCGGAAGTAGCCTTCCTGATACAAGAGGCCCACGCCAACGAGTGGGATGTTCAGGTCACTTGAGGACTTCAGGTGGTCGCCGGCCAGGATGCCCAGGCCGCCGGAGTAGATGGGCAGGCACATGGCGATGCCGTATTCCAGGCTGAAATAGGCCACGCAAGGCGAGTTCTCGTGGTTGGCGGGGAACTTGAAGGCCGAGTGCTTGCGCGCCAGGTAATGGTCCAGGGCGCGCTTGGCGTCGGCCAGGCGCTGGAGGAAGAAATCATCGCGCGCAAGTTCCTCGATGCGGCGCTGGGGCAGGCGGTTCAAGAGCAGCACGGGATTCTGCTGGCAGCTGACCCAGAGGTTGTGGTCGATGGTGGTGAAGATATTCGTCAGGTCATTGTTCCAGGAGAACCAGAGGTTGGTCGCGATATCCCACAAGGGCTCCAGCTTGGGCGGCAATTTGGGAACAACACTGAATACGCGCAGGGCCTGCATTGAGTCTCCTTGATTGAACAGGGGGGAATGACTTTGAAGCTAGCAGAGTATAAAGGCTGCGGAGAAAAAGCAAGCACCCTGGCCAGGCCCTTGCCCGGCCACTGCCAGCGCCCTTTCCTGCATTGACACGGCCTTGATTTCCAGAGAAAGGAAGGCTCTTTGCACAGTTGGAGGAACACGCATGAAAAAGGCCCCCACGTCAGCGCCGCAGCCCCTTGATGTGCACGTGCGCTTTCTGCATCCCGTCTGGGACGAGCACAGGCTCGCCTATGCCACGGACCACTCCGCCGGTCTTGACCTGCGCGCCTGCATCGACGCCGAGCGCCTGGACATCCCTGCCGGTGGCCGCGCGGCCATTCCCACAGGCATCGCCATCGAGATCTGCACGCCCGGCGTGGCCGGGTTCATCTTCTCGCGCAGCGGCCTGGGCACCAAGGAAGGCCTTACCGTGAGCCAGGGCGTGGGGGTCATCGACCCGGACTACCGGGGCCAGCTCATCGTGTCCCTGCTGAACACCTCCGGCGAGGCGCGAAGCGTGGAACGCGGGCAGCGCATCGCGCAGCTCGTGTTCCTGCCCTGCTTCACCGCGCGGCTCATTGCGGTCGACGAGCTTGGCGCCACAGAGCGCGGCGCAGGCGGTTTCGGCCATACCGGAAAGATTTAGCCATATATTAAGGAGAGAGTCATGACCCAAGCTCCGAGCCAAGCACCAAGCGCCGCCTACAACAGCCTCGTCAGCCGGGACAAGAAGGTGCTGTGCCAGACCTATGGCCGCTACCCCTTGGCCATTGAACGGGCAGTGGGCTCGCGCCTCTACGATGTGGACGGCCGGGAATACGTGGACCTGCTCTCAGGCATCGCCGTGGCCAACCTGGGTCACAGCCACCCGGAGCTGCTGGAAGTCATGTCCCGGCAGGCCCAGGACCTCATCCACATCAGCAACCTGTTCTACCAGCCCAAGCAGGTGGAGCTGGCCGAGAAGCTGCTCAGCACCTGCGCCTGCGACCGGGTGTTCTTTTGCAACTCCGGGGCCGAGGCCAACGAGGCGGCCATCAAGCTGGCCCGGCGCTTCATGCGCACCGTGCGCTACAAGGACGCCTTTGAGATCATCACGCTCTCCGGGTCCTTCCATGGCCGCACCCTGGCCACGCTCACGGCCACCGGCCAGTCCGGGCGCATCAAGGAGGGCTTCGAGCCGCTGCCGGAAGGGTTCACGACCGTGCCCTTCGGCGACATCGAGGCGCTGAAAGACGCCATCAGCGGCAAGACGGCCGCCGTGCTCATCGAGATGGTCCAGGGCGAGGGTGGCGTGCTGCCCCTGCCCGAGGCCTACGTGCGCCAGGTGCAGGACCTCTGCCATGAGGCCAACTGCCTGTTCATGGTCGACGAGATCCAGACCGGCCTGTGCCGCACCGGCCGCTTCTGGGCGCACCAGCACTTCGGCCTCTCGCCGGACGTTTTCACCACGGCCAAGGGCCTGGCCAACGGCCTGCCCATGGGCGCCATGCTGGCCAAGGAGCATGTGGCCAGGGGCTTTGCGCCCGGCTCCCACGCCACGACCTTTGGCGGGGGCGGGGTGCTCAGCGCCGTGGCCTCCAAGGTCGTGGACATCATGCTGCGCGACGACCTGGCCGGACGCGCCCGGGATCTGGGCAACCTGGCCATTGAAGCCTTCCGCAAGATCCAGACCGCATTGCCGGACAAAATTAGAACCGTGCGCGGGCTGGGCCTGATGATCGGCATCGAGCTGATCGGACCCGGCGAGGCGATGCACGCTGAACTGCGCGAGCGCGGCTTCGTCTGCAATCTGGCCCACGGCAAGGTCTTGCGGCTTTTGCCGCCCCTGGTCATCAGCGCGGACGATCTGCTTGCCTTTGCAGCGGCTCTGGAGGATATTCTGCGGACGGACACGTAAGGGGAAACAAACACGAGCGCAGGAGTTGACCAGGAGTATGCCATGAGCGTGGTTGACGCCATACGCCAGCAACAGCAGCCGCTGGAAACCGTGGATCAGCGCCCCCAGGGCGTGCCCATGGAGCCGCATCTGCCCGCTGGAAAGCCCCTGCGCTCGGTGCAACCCCTGCCCCTGCCCCTGATCAACCCGCAGGAGGGACCGAAGCCGGTCCTGGACGAACAGGCCATGCACAGGGAAGTGGCCATGAACCGCGCCGGAATAACCGGCACGGGCGTCATTGTGGACACCATCGCCTAAGGTCGCGCGACCTCGACAACACTCCAACACAACAATGGAATTGCAACCGATATGACCGTGTCCCTGCTCAAGATCGAGTTTTCGTTGCCCCCCGCCGACTACGACGAAGCTGTTGTCTTCCTGTCCGGAGCCATCCAGCACGGCTGGGAGGAATCCCAGGCCGTGGATGGCACCACGCACTTCAGCACCTACCTGGAGAACCACGAGGCCGGCCTGGATGTGGCCCGCCGGATCAAGGAGCTCTGGCCGGACTCGGGCATCCGCACCGAGGAAAGCATGAGCCAGGACTGGGGGCAGAGCTGGCGGGAATTCTTCACGCCCATCGAGTGCGGCGGACGTTTTGAGATCCTGCCGCCTTGGTTGTCCGAGGAAGGCCACGACAACCTGACGCCCATCATCATCGAGCCCAAGATGGCCTTCGGCACCGGGCACCACCCCACCACGGCCCTGTGCCTGGCCTGCCTGGCCGACCTGTTCCGCGCAGGCCACCTGGCCGCGGACATGGACTTCCTGGACCTGGGCACCGGCTCGGGCATCCTGGGCATCGGCCTGGCCAAGCTCGGCCTCACCGGCCTGGGCCTGGACATCGACCCCCAGGCCACGGCCTGCGCCGAGGAGAACGCCCAGATCAACAACGTGGCCGACAAGCTCCGCGTGGCCGTGGGCGGCATCAACAGCGTGCCCGAGGGCACCCTCTTTCAGGTTGTCGTCGCCAACATCCTGTCCAAGCCGCTGATCTTCATGGCCCCGGACATCGTGCGGCGCATCAGCCCCGGCGGCTGCCTGGCCCTGTCCGGCATCCTGGTGGAGCAGGCTCCGGACGTGATCCGGGCCTACGTGCGCCTGGGCCTGCCCGAACCGGAGCTGCGCGTGAGCGGCGAATGGTGCGCCCTGCTCTGGACCAAGCTGCCCACGCTCTCCGCTCCGGGAGCCTAGAGGGACTGATGTCCAAGCGCTCCGAGACCATTCAGGGACTCTACCGCACCCTTTCCGGGGCGCTGGGTCCGAGCCGCTGGTGGCCCGGAGAAACGCCCTTTGAGGTGGCTGTCGGGGCCATCCTGACCCAGAACACCAACTGGAAGAACGTCGAGAAGGCCATCGCCAACCTCAAGGCCGCGGGTGCGCTGACGGCCAAAGGTCTGCGCGCCCTGCACCCGGCCCGGCTGGAGGAGCTCATCCGCCCTGCCGGGTACTTCCGCATCAAAACCAAACGCTTGACAGATTTCCTCGACTTTCTTGAGCAGGAATCTGGACTAGAGATCGAAGCTTTGGCCCATCAGGAATTGCCGCAGTTGCGGTCAAAACTCCTGGCCGTGCGCGGCATTGGCCCGGAAACGGCGGACTCCATCCTGCTCTACGCCCTGGGCAAGCCGACCTTTGTCGTGGACGCCTACACCGTGCGCATGTTCTCCCGCCACGGCCTGATCCCCGAGGTCACCGACTACCACGAGGTCCAGGACATCGCCCAGTCCGCCATCGCGCCTGAGGCTGCGGACTACAACGAGTTCCACGCGCTCATCGTGCGCGCGGCCAAACAGTGGTGCCGCAAGTCGAAACCGCTCTGCGCCCTGTGCCCGGCCCGCGCGCTGTTGCCCAACCCCGACGAGTTGCCGTCATGACCCGCCTCGTCCGCCTGTGCTTCGCCCGTCTGTGCCTGGCCCTGGCCCTGGTGGCTGCGTTTTCGCCCGTTGCCCTGGCCGAACCCGGGCAGATCGAAAAGGCCCTGCAGCGCGAGCACCAGAAGGCTGCGGAGCGCAAGGGCGTGGTGCGGCAACTGGCCGAACGCGAGAAGGCCCTGCAAAGCCGCCTCACGGCCATCGAGGCGCGTATGCAGGCCGCCGAGGCGCGCATCGAGAAGCAGGAGGCCGAGCTTGCGGTCATCCGCAAAGAGGAGACCCAGTACGCCCTGCTTCACGATGCCGTGCGCGCCAAGCGCGAGAAGGCCGTGCGCGAGCTGCGCAGGCTGCTCGACCTGCTCTGGCCCATCAACGCCCAGGGCATGCACGAGGGCGCGCGCTCGGCCGACAGCTGGGACGCTGCGGACCGCCGTTTCCAGTGGACCGGCGCGGTCTACGCCAAGGCCCGCGCAGCGCTTGAGATCGTGCGGCTGCAGGAGCAGGAGCTGGCCGGTGTGCTGGTACGCCAGAAAGAGCTGGAAGCCCAGGTGGACAAGCAGTTGACGCTCATCAACGCGGACAAGGACGCTCTCCTGCGCGACCGGCTGGCCGTGAACTCGCGCATGGGCCAGGTGAGCACGCAGCGCCAGGATCTTGAAGGTGAGCTG
>MGTN01000148.1:27368-32790 GCA_001799475.1 Desulfovibrionales bacterium GWA2_65_9
CATCCAGCAGCTGAACTACCAGCTCACCAGCCAGCGCAGCCGCAAGTTCGACGCCTACAAGGCCATCCTGCCCTGGCCCGTGGCCGGTCGCGTCGTCTCGGCCTTCAATCCTGAGGGCCGGCCCTCGCGCCGGGGCATCGGCATCGCCACAGGCGAGGGCTCGACGGTGCGCAGCGTGTTCTGGGGCAAGGTGGTGCACAACGACGTGCTGCGCGGCCTGGGCAAGGTCGTGATCCTGTTCCATGGCGGCGATTATTACAGCCTCTACGCCTACCTCTCAGACGTGACCGTCCAGACCGGCCAGGAAGTGGAGAAGGATGAACCCATCGGCCACGCGGGCTACTACCCGGAAGCCCACGGCAACGGGGTTTATTTCGAATTGCGTTTACACCAAAAACCTATTAATCCCCTGCTGTGGCTCATGCCCGCCCAGTAAACGCCAAATCCTATGGCGTTTGCGGCATCACGGAGGAATTATGCGCACTGGCATCTGGTTTGTTTGTTTTGTCATGCTTCTGCCCCTGGCCATCGCCCCCGCGCCCCTTGGGGCCGCATCCGGCAAGGATGACCAGTTCGAAGCGCTGCGCAGGTTCAGCCAGGTCGTAGACATGGTGGAGACCCACTACGTCAAGAAGGTCACCAAGGCCGAGCTCATCCAGAACGCCATCAAGGGCATGCTTGAACAGCTCGACCCGCACTCGGCCTTTCTCTCCAACGACGACTTCAAGGAACTTCAGGACACCTCAAGCGGCGCCTTCCACGGCATCGGCATCGAGATCAGCTCCGAGAACGGACGGCTCATCGTGGTCTCCCCCATTGAAGACACCCCTGCCTTCAAGGCTGGCCTCAAGAGCGGCGACATCATCATGGAGATCGACGGCGAGTCCACCATGGAGCTGGGCCTGAACGAGGCCGTGAAGAAGATCCGTGGTCCCCAGGGCACCAGCGTGACCCTGACCATCCTGCACAAGGGAGCGCAGCAGCCCATTGATGTGACCATCGCGCGCGGCACCATCCCCATCGTCAGCGTCAAGACCCAGGAGCTCGAGAAGGGCTATGTGATGTGCCGCATCACCCGCTTTAACGAGCACACCACCAAGGAACTGCGCGACAAGCTGTCCGATTACACCAAGAAGACGCCCCTCAAGGGCATCGTGCTCGACCTGCGCAACAACCCCGGCGGGCTTCTGGACCAAGCTGTGAGCGTGTCCGACACCTTCTTGGCCGACGGCCTCATCGTCTACATCCAGGGCAAGGACCCGCAGTCGCGCCGCGACTTCAAGGGCCGCAAGGAAACCGACGACCTGACCGACGTGCCCATCGTCACGCTCATCAACGCCGGGTCCGCCTCGGCTGCGGAGATCGTGGCCGGAGCCCTGCAGGACCGCAAGCGCTCCCTGCTCATCGGCGAGAAGACCTTTGGCAAGGGCTCGGTGCAGACCGTGGTCTCCCTGCCCGACGGCTCAGGCATCAAGCTCACCACGGCGCTCTACTACACGCCGAGTGGCCGCTCCATCCAGGCTGAGGGCATCGTGCCGGACCTGGAGATCCCCTTTGTGGCCCCGCCCTCTGACGAGGACAAGACCCTCAAGGATCGCTTCACTTTCCGCGAAAAGGACCTCTCCAGGCATCTGGAGAACGGCAGCGCCAAGAAGGCCAAAAAGGGCGCCAAGGCGGCAGCGAATGAAGCGGAGGAAAAGGCCCGGACCATGATCGAGAAGGACAACCAGATGCGCCTAGCCCTGGAAATGGTCAAGACGCTGCCCAAGATCAAGGAAATCCGCTAGCCGGACATCCCGACATGTGCGCCAAGCAGACCGACGACGAGCGGGCCGGGTCACACCGGTCCGCTTTTTCATCACTCCTCGGAGATCATCTCCGCAGTCTCCCGGTGGGCGTGTGGATCGCGCTGGCGCTTGTCCTGGGCGTGCTCATCGGCATCTTTGCCGCGCGCTGGTTTCCAGGGCGTGGCCCCACTGCGCCCCCGCCCCAGCAAGCCAACGCCACCTATGAGGAATACCGCGCCGGGGAGCTTGAGAACCGCATCAAGCTCGTGGACAGCGCGCTTTTACGCAGCTTGCGCTCGGTCAAGCCGGAGGCCGACCGGCTTCAGGTCCAGGCCGTGGAAGGCCGCGAGCACCAGGGCCGGGAATACCTCTATCAGACCATTCGCCTGCCCCTGACGCCTGCCGACAAGCCTGCCTTTGCCCGGCACCTGGCCAAGGAACTGGCGAGCCTCGTGCCTGGCGCGCACTTCACGCAGCCCACGCCCACGCAGTGGGACATCGCCATTGACGCCCTGCCCACGCACCGCCTGCTCCTGCCTGCCGAAGCCGAAAAACCGGCCAAGCCGGAACGCCCGCAGGCTGGCAAGGGCCGCCTGGCCCTGATCATCGACGACATGGGCGAGGACGTCGGTTTTGCCAAGGGCCTGGCCGCCCTGGACGTGCCCGTGGCCTTCTCCATCTGGCCGGACAGCGGCAGCCGCGAGGCCGTGCTCAAGATCGCCAAGGCGCACAGCCGCGAGATCCTCATCCACCTGCCCATGCAGCCCAAGGGCTATCCCAAGGTCGAGCCGGGCAAGCACCCCCTGCTGGTGACCATGACCGCAGACCAGGTGCGTGACGCCGTGCACCGGGCCGTGGAGCGCGTGCCCGGAGCCATCGGCCTGAACAACCACATGGGCTCGCAGTTCACGGAAAATTCCTTTGGCATGCACGCTGCCCTTCAGGCCATGAAGGACAAGGGCCTGTTCTTCCTCGACAGCCGCACCACAGCCGAAACCGTTGGCGAACGCGAGGCCAAGCGCATCGGCCTGCGCTTCTACAAGCGTGACGTGTTCCTGGACAACGAACAGAACGTCAGCGCCATCCTGCACCAACTGCGCCAGGCCGAAGCCCTGGCCCGTTCCAAGGGCCAGGCCATCGCCATCGGCCACCCGCATCCCGAAACCCTGCAAGCCATCCGGCAGTGGTTGAAGGAAAAGGACGACAGCGTCAGCGTCGTGCCTTTGACTGCGCTTTCGGTGCGCTAGCGCATTTGCCTTCTCTCTTCAGCTTGCCAAGGGCCGGGCAAAGGCTGTAGTCTTCTGCAAGCATCATGCGGACTAAAGCCCTGGGCACTTCGGTCCGATTCTTGCTTTATGCATGAGCGGGCAGCGCTCCTGCTCCCTGGCGGACACATTTCTGGCGAGGAAACGCGGACATGAGCAAAATTCTTGAACAAGATGAAGTTGATGCGTTGTTGCGCGGGCTTTCCGGCGGCGAGGTAGAAACCACGCCAGACCTGCCGGAGGACGACTCCGGCATCGTGCCCTTTGACCTGACCAATCAGGACCGCATCATCCGTGGCCGCATGCCGGTCCTGGAGATCGTCAACGACCGCTTCGCGCGGCTTTGCACCAACGCCCTGGCCAACACCATGCGCAAGCGCGTGGACATCAACCCCATCTCCATCGACATGTCCAAGTTCGGCGACTTCATGCGCTCCCTGCCCGTGCCCACCAGCATTTCGATCTTCAAGATGGAGCCCCTGCGCGGCAACGCGCTGCTCGTCGTCGACTCGCGCCTGGTCTTCGCCCTGGTGGAAAATTTCTTCGGCGGCGCGGGCTCCCAACCCAAGGTCGAAGGCCGCGACTTCACGCCCATCGAGCAGGCCATCGTGGACAAGGTGGTCAAGGTCTGCCTGGCCAACATGGAGGAGTCCTGGAAGCCCGTGCACGAGGTGCACATCGAAGTAGTGCGCTCCGAGGTCAACCCGCAGTTCGCAGCCATCGTGCCCCCGAGCGACGTGGTCATCGTCATCACCTTCGAGGTCGAGCTGGAGAACGCCATCGGCTCGCTCATCTGCTGCCTGCCGTACGCCACCATGGAGCCCATCCGCTCCAAGCTGCACGCCTCGTTTCAGTCCGAGCGCCTGGAAGTGGACCATGTCTGGATCAACCGCTTCAAGGAGCGCCTGTTCGAGACGCCCGTGGAGTTCCTGGTGCGCCTGGGCAACACACGCATCACCGGCCGCCAGCTCCTGAACCTGGAGATCGGCGACATCATGCTGCTGGACACCGATGCCGAGGACCTGCTGGAGGTCGACATCGAGGGCATACGCAAGTTCTATGGCATTCCCGGCAGGGTCAAGGGCAACAAGAGCTTCAAGATCGTCCGGGACGAACAGATCCGCTTCTAGCCCGCCCGACGCGATCACTCCCACGGGCCGCCCTGCGCGGCCCGTTTTGTTGATGACCCTTGACTTCGAGCCTGTTTCAGGTGATTTGCCCTGCACGCACGGAACTGCCGCCCTGCGCGGCGCCCCGCGCGACCATACCCTTCGGAGGACTTAAAGCAATGAGCGAACGTACCTTTTCCATCATCAAACCCGACGCCGTGGCCGCCAAGCAGACCGGCGCCATCATTCAGATGATTCTGGACGCCGGCCTGAGCGTCAAGGCCATGAAGATGATCCGCCTGACCCGCGAGCAGGCCGAGGGCTTCTACGCCGTGCACAGCGCGCGCCCCTTCTTCAAGGATCTCGTGGAATACATGATCTCCGGCCCTGTGGTGGTCTCCTGCCTGGAAGGCGTGAACGCCATCGCGGCCTACCGCGACCTCATGGGCGCCACCGACCCGGCCAAGGCCGCCGAAGGCACCATCCGCAAGAACTTCGGCAAGAGCATCGAGGCCAACGCCTGCCACGGCTCCGACGGTCCGGAAACCGCCAAGGTCGAGGTGAGCTACTTCTTCAGTTCCCTGGAAATCGTGGGGTAAGAGCATGAACAGGAGCGTCGGCTTCATCGGCGTGGGCAACATGGGCTCGGCCATCATCAAGGGCCTGGCCGCTCAGAAGCTCAAGGTGCACGGCTTTGACCTGGACACGGCCAAGCTGAAGGCCCTGGGCAAGGAGTTCGGGCTCAAGCCTGCGGCCTCGACCAAGGACGTTGTCAAAGCCTGCCGCTACGTGGTCCTGGCGGTCAAACCGCAGCACCTGGCCGCTGTTGTCGAAGAAATCGCTCCCGCCTTGACCAAGGACCACTGCCTGCTGTCCATCGCCGCCGGCGTGACCCAGGACAGGCTGCGCACGCTCTCAGGCTCGCGCTGCCCGGTGGTGCGCATCATGCCCAACACCCCGGCCCTGGTGGGCGCGGGCGTGTTCGCCCTGTGCTTCGACGACGCCAGCCTGGACGACGAGCGCCGGGATTTCGTGCGCGCCATGCACGCCCCGCTCGGCCAGGTCCACGAGCTGCCCGAGAAGCTCTTCGACGCCTTCACATCCGTGGCGGGCTGTGGCCCGGCCTACGTGTTCTATGTCATGGACGCCATCGTCGAGTCCGGGGTGAACCTGGGCCTGACCAGGGCGCAAAGCACGCAGATCGTCAAGGCGCTGTTCAGCGGCTCGGCCAAGCTGGCCGAGGAAAGCGACCTGCACCTGT
>MGTN01000148.1:32823-38270 GCA_001799475.1 Desulfovibrionales bacterium GWA2_65_9
ATCCTGGCGGCCTTTTTTCGTTGCGGGCAACTTCAGGTGTTGTGCGCTATACGGTTATGAGCACCTTCAAGCCCTGGAGCACAAATAGGCCCAGGAAGGCAGCAAACACCATGAGTCTAAATATTTTCGAGAGTTTCTCTAAACTCCACTCCTGCCCTTTGGGGCCGAGTTCGGGCTTCATTTTGGGCTCGCCGAAGTAGATGGCCGCCCCGCCCATGCGGCCTTCGAGAAGCCAGGCGCAGGCGCTCATGGGCCAGCCGGCGTTGGGGCTGTCCATGGTTTTGGCCTCGGCCGGAACATGCCGCAGGGCCTCGCGCCAGGGCAGACGCAACAGCGCTCCAGCCCCAAGCAGCAGCAGGGCCGTGAGCCGCGCCGGGATGTAGGCCAGGGCATCATCAGCCTTGGCCGCTGCCCAGCCGAGCGCAGCAAAGCGCTCGGTGCGGTAGCCCCACATGGAGTCCATGGTGCTGACAGCCTTGTACGCCCACAGCAGCGCCGGGCCGCCCAGGACTAGGTAGAACAGCGGGGCCACGTAGCCGTCGCAGAGGTTCTCGCTCAGGGTCTCGGCCAGGGTCTTACGCAGCTCAGGTTCATCCATGGCCGTGGTGTCGCGGCTGACCAGCAGCCCCACGGCCTCGCGGGCGTCGTCGAGCCTGCCCTCCTCCAGCAACTCCAGGACATCGCGGCCCTCGTCCAGCAGTTCGCCCAGGGCCAGACCGGCATAGGCGAAATACAGGGAGGCGAGCATGCCGACATAGTGCAGCCCGGTAAAGAACTCCACCAGGACCCAGGCGCTCCCGGCGGTGAACACCACGCACAACACACCCGCAACCTTGAGCCCCAGCACCCACTCGCGCGCGTGGGGCTCCAGCCAGTCCAGAAAGCGCCCGATGAAGCGCACGGGATGCGGCAAACGGCTCGGATCACCAAGGAGAAGGTCCAGGACGGTGGCGATGACAGGCAGGCTGAACAGGGTCAGGACCAGGATCTTCATGGGGCGCTCCGGACGAAAAGAAAAAGGCGGGGACAGCGGCAACGCCATCCCCGCCCGGAAGGGACGATTTAGCTCTCGAAGTAGGAGCGCAGCACCGAGCTGCGCACCGGATGGCGCATCTTGCGCAGGGCCTTGGCCTCGATCTGGCGGATGCGTTCGCGGGTGACGTTGAACAGCTTGCCCACCTCCTCAAGGGTGTGGTCGCTCTTCTCGCCGATGCCGAAGCGCTTGCGCAGCACCTGCTCCTCGCGCGGGGTCAGGTCGGCCAGAACCTTGGCGATCTGCTCGGAGAGCTTGGTGCTGACGACCTCCTCGGCCGGGGCCGTGGCCTTCTTGTCCTCGATGAAATCGCCCAGGTTCGAATCTTCCTCGTCACCGATGGGGGTTTCCAGCGAGATGGGCTCCTTGGCGATCTTGAGCACCTTCTTGACCTTCTCAACGGGATAGTCCATGCGCTCGGCGATCTCCTCGGGGGACGGGTCGCGGCCAAGCTCCTGCACCAGGTAGCGTGAGGTGCGGATGAGCTTGTTGATGGTCTCGATCATGTGCACCGGGATGCGGATGGTGCGGGCCTGGTCCGCGATGGCGCGGGTGATGGCTTGCCTGATCCACCAGGTGGCGTAGGTGGAGAACTTGTAGCCGCGCTGGTACTCGAACTTGTCCACGGCCTTCATCAGGCCGATGTTGCCCTCCTGGATCAGGTCCAGGAACTGCAGGCCGCGGTTGGTGTATTTCTTGGCAATGGACACGACCAGGCGCAGGTTGGCCCGGATGAGCTCCTGCTTGGCGCGCATTGCCGCCAGGTTGCCGCGCTTGATGCGCCAGAGCACCTCTTCCAGGTCGCCCACGTTGTGGCAGCACTTGTCCTGCAGGCGGGGGATGATCTCCATCTTGCCGGAGAGCATTTCCTTGAAGGAGAAGAACTCCTCAACAGTCATGTTGAGCAGGTCGGATGCGCCCACCGGGTTCATCTCGCGGTCGTCCACGGCGGTGAAGATGCGCACGATCTCGTCGCGGTTCTTGCCCACAGAGAGCATGTAGGCATGCAGATCGCGCTGGCAGTTGTGCATCTGCCGCACGTAGTCGCTCACGGTCTCGATGATGCGGTCGATGAGCGTCTTCTCGATCTTGATGTCGCGCAGACGCGTGACGATCTCTTCCTTGTAGCACATGATCTCGTTCTGCACGCCAAAGACCCTGCGGTCGAGCTGGGCGCAGTAGTCGAGCTTCTCGTAAATCTTTTTCTTCTTCTTGAACAAGGCCTTGACCTCGTCGAGGAGAAAGATGACGCGCTGGCGCTGGTTCATCTCGTCCTCGGAGGGGTCGTCCTCCTCGATGGTCTTGACCACATCCTTGAGCTTGATGCGGGTGTTCTTCAGGTCCTCGCCCACCTGCACCAGCTCCTCGATGGCCACCGGAACCTCCACCAGGGCGTAGAGCACCTCCAGTTCGCCGTTCTCGATCTTCTTGGCGATGGTCACCTCGCCCTCGCGATCAAGCAGCGGCACGGCGCCCATTTCGCGCAGGTACATGCGCACGGGATCGGTGCTGCGGGAGGAGTAGTCTGCGGCATCGTCGGCGTCGGTGGGCACCAGATCAAGCTCTTCGTCGTTGTCCGTGGTCTCGGCCGTGAGCTTCTTGCCGTTCTCCTCGGAGTCCACGATGACGATGTTCATCTGGTCGAAAATGCTCATGACCTCTTCGAGCTGGTCAGGAGTGGTCATTTCCGTGGGCAGGGTCTTGCCCACCTCTTCAAAGGTCAGAAATCCGTTCTTCTTGCCTTTGGCAATAAGAAGCTTGATCTGCTGGATTTCTTTCAAATTATTCATTCTTCCTCCCTGCTGGGGGCATTCAATGCCAAAAAAACCGCCATGAGACGTTTCCACTCATTCGTATCGCCATTGAGCTGCGCAATGCGGATTTCTTCTTTTAACCGTTCCTGTTCATTACGGAATTTCGCCTCGGAAATGCGAGAGCAGATGTGCTCCCACTCCTGGGCGAGTTCCTCGCCTTCAAGGCGATGCGCCGTTGAGCGAATTTTCGTGAAAAATACCTTTTCCGCCTCACCAAGTTGGGAAAGAAAGTCCTTCCCGTCCGCTTCGACCTGAATGCGCCAGAACTCCCTCCCCCAGTCCGTCGTCAGCAGGGCGTCAAAGCCCTCCTTCTGCAGATGCGGAACGTATTCGGGATAGAGCACCGGGTACGTCAAATAATTCTTGTCATTCTGGTCGTCTTTTCCAACAGGCCTGCCCGCAGGCTTGGTCCTGGGAGCGGACGGCGCAATGATCCGTTTCTCTGGCCCCCTGCCCTGGCCGCCCTGCCGACGCAAATCCGCCTCGGACAGGTTGAGTCCGTCCGCCAGGCGCGGCAAGTAATACGCACGCAAAGCATTATCGGACAAAAGTCCCAAAAATCCAGTGGCCCAGGCCACAATTTCTCTTGGCGCAAAATCCTTGCGGACCGTATCCAAACAGTAGTCGAGCCCATCCGCCGCCTTCTCGAAGCAGGCTTCCAGGCCCTCGCGCCCCTCTTTGTGCAGCAGGCTGTCCACATCCTCGCCCTCGGGCATGAGCAGCACGCGGCAGGCCACGCCCTGGTGCAGAATCATCTCCGCGCTGCGCAAGCCGGCCTTGCGTCCCGCAGCATCGCCGTCAAAGATCAGGTCGATGCGCGAGCAGAACCCGGCCAGGCGCTTCACCTGGTCCTGGGTCAGGGCCGTGCCCAGCACGCCGCAGCTGTCGGCATAGCCGAACTGGGCGAGGGAAAGAACATCCATGTAGCCTTCCGTCAGGATAGCCCTCTTGCTGCGCGTCATGGCCTGTCTGGCCTGATGCAGTCCGTAGAGGTGTTCGCCCTTTTTATAAATGGGCGTGTCGCTGCTGTTCAGGTACTTGGGTTCACCCTCTGTAATTATTCTGCCGCCAAAGGCAATAACCTGACCCGATAAATTTTGTATGGGAAAGATCAATCTTCCACGGAACCGGTCGTAGATATTCCCTTTTTCATTTTTCGACAAGAGCCCTGCCAGGGCCCCTTGTTCCGGGCTGAAACCCCGCGCCACCAGGTGGTTCATCAGGCCGTGCCAATCATCACTGCTTGCGCCCAGGCCAAAGGCCGCGCAAATCTCCGGGCTCGTGCCGCGCCGCCTGAGGTAGGTCCGGGCCGTGTCGCCCGTGACCTGGTCCAGGTTGCGCCGATAGTATTCCTGGGCCTGGGCGTGCATGTCCAGGCACAGTTTCTTGAGCTTCTGACGCTCATCAAACTCAGGATCGGGCCGGAACTCCTTGAGTTCGATGCCCACCTCCTCGGCCAGCTGCGTCAGCGCGTCCTTGAACTCCAGGCCGTTGACACGCATGTAGAAATCCAGCACATCGCCGCCAGCCTGGCAGCCGAAACAATAATAAAAGCCCTCGGCCTCGTTGACGCTGAAGGAGGCCGTCTTCTCCTGATGGAAGGGGCACAGGCCCATGTGCCGTCCAGAGGCCGGGCGCAGGGCAACGTAGCGACGCACCACGTCGACGATATTCACCCGCTGCTTGAGCGTCTGGATGACCTGGTTGTCCATGAATCCCTTGGGCTTGGTCCCGGCTTACTTGAGCGTCACCTCGGTCATGCCATCCCCGCCCCGGTCCTCATTGGCCAGAGTGAAGGAAGCCGCCGAGGGCGCTGTGCGCAGGAACGCGTGGATCTCCTTGCGCAGGGCGCCCGTGCCCCGGCCGTGGATGATCTCCACTGTGCTCGCCCCGCGCAAGAGCGAGGCGTCGAGAAAACCTTCCAGTTCGGCCAAGGCCTCGTCGGCCCGGCGGCCGCGCAGGTCCAGGCGCACGGCATAGCCCAGATCCCCGGCCGAGGCCTGGGTCACCTTCTCCTGCTTGCGCGGGGCGCGGCCGTCCAGGGTGAGCTCCGTGAAGGCCACCCACATGGCCACGCCGTCAAAATCCACCTTCACCTGGCCGCGCCGCTCGTCCTTCTCCACCACCTGCCCGGTCTTGTTCCAGGCCCGGTAGGCCACGCGCTGGCCAGGGCTGATCTCCGAAAAATCAAGGGCTGGCGCCACTGGCGCGGCCTCAGGGTCGCGGGTAGGCTCCAGGCGCTCGCGGGCTTCGGAGAGCTTCTTGAGGGCCTGCTTGCGGCCAACGCGCTCGGTCTTCCAGTCGCGCAGCACGCTCTGGGCCAACTCGCGCACCTCACTCAGCACCTTCACGCGTTCTTTTTCAAAGCGGGCTTCCAGGCCGTCGCGTTTCTTGCGCAGGGCCTTGCGCTCCTCATCCAGGGCGTCGTTCTCCTGTTCGCGCTGCACGGCCAGGAAGTTCAGGCGGTCGAGCACGGCGCTGGTGTCCGTGCCGTCGAGGAGCAGGTACTGCTCGGCACGGGCGAGGATGGTGGGCGGCAGGCCGTGTTCGCGGGCCACGTCCAGGGCGATGCTGGCGCCCACCTGGTCGTAAGCCAGGCG
>MGTN01000148.1:38293-42599 GCA_001799475.1 Desulfovibrionales bacterium GWA2_65_9
CAAGAGCGGCTCCTTGCGTCGGGTCTGTGCCTGCGCCGAATTCGTCCAGCAGGAACAGGGTCTGCGCGCCCACGCGCTCCCAAACCCTGGAGAAGTACTGGATCTGCGCGGTGAAGGTGCTGACGTGCTCCTCGATGCTCTGCTCGTCGCCCAGGACCACAAAAATCTCGGTCCACAGGGGCAGTGAGCTGCCCTCGGCCACCGGCACAGGCAGGCCGGAAAAGGCCATAAGCGCGACAAGGCCCATGGTCTTGAGGCACACGGTCTTGCCGCCGGCGTTGCCGCCGCTGACGATGAGCGCCTGCTGGCCCTCGCGCAGCTTGATGTCCAGCGGCTGCGTTGCGCCGCCCTGCAAGGCCAGAAGCGGGTGCCGGGCCTGGATGAGCCGGGCGGGCAGGCCTGGGCCGACGTCGAGCGGCCGGGCCTCAATGGCCTCGGCCAGGCGCGCCTTGGCCATGAGCAGGTCGAGCTGCACTAGGCCCCGGTAGCTGGCCTCGATGCCGTCGCGCTCCTGACGCACAAGATCGGTAAGGTATTCCAGGACCTTGCGTTCTTCGACGCGCTCCTCGCGCTTGAGTTCCTGGAGGGAGTTGTTGATTTCCACCAGGAACATGGGCTCGAAGTAGCAGGTCTCCCCGGTCTGGGAATAGTCGTGGATGATGCCCGGAAAGCGGTTCTTAAAGTTCACCTTGAGGGGCAGCACGTAGCGGTCCGAGGACACGGTGACAAAATCGTCCTGGAGGTAGTGGGCGATGTTCTCGGACAGGACAAAATCCTTGACGCGCTTGGTGCACTTCTGGTGGATGGCGCGGATTTCCTGGCGCACGGAGAACAGGCCGGGCGAACTCCCGTCCTTCAAGTGGCCGTCCTGGTCGAGGCAGCGCTTCAGGGCCGCCCAGGTGGAGGCTGGCCAGGGCGCGCCGCTGACCGCTGTGGTCAGCTCGTCCCAGCCGCGATCAGCATAGGGCTCAAGCAGGTCGCGGGCGTTGCGGCCCTGCTCCAGGGTGGCGGACAGGGCGAACAGGGCGTCCAGGTCGAGGATGCGGCTGGGGATATCCAGCACAGGGAAGAAGCCGCCGAAATCGGGGAAGGCGACGAGCCGGAAGCCGGATTCGCGCACCCAGCGCAGGGCCTGGTCCAGCAGCGTGATCTGCAGGCGCACAGACAGGGGGTCGGCGAAAGGGCGCACCAAAAGACAGGCCGAGGCTCCGGGTTCGGAGACGGCAAATCCCGACAGTTCCTTAAGGATCTTCGGGAACTCCAGCAGATGCAGGGTTCTCGGTTCCATGAACTGCCGTTTGGTTAGGAGGACAATTTGGAGCGGACGGCCTCACTGGCCATCTTGCCGTCGTAGCGCCCCTTGTAGCCAAGGGTCAGGGCGGCCATGACCTTGCCCATATCCTTTGGACCGCTGGCGCCGGTTTCGGCCACGAGGCGGTCAATGGTCTCGGCCAGTTCGGCCTCGTTGAGGGGCTTGGGCATGTAGTCCACCAGCACGGCAAGCTCATTGATCTCCACTGCGGCGAGATCGTTGCGGCCATGCTTCTCGTACTGCTCGATGGAGTCCTTGCGCTGTTTGACCTGGCGCGAGATGAGGTCAAGCAGGTCGTCATCTGTGAGCGGGCGCAAAAGCTCAATCTCACGGTTCTTGGCTGCTGTCTTGAGGTGTCTCAAGACAGCAAGCCGAACCGTGTCTTTGGCCTTGTAGGCCACAATGTAATCGGACTCGATGCGTCCCTGGATGCTCATTATTCGACCCTGGACTTGCGCATCTTCTTGATGAGGCGCTTCTTGGCAGCTGCCTTCTTTTTCTTTTCCTGGACGCTGGGTTTCTCGTAGTGCTGACGCTTCTTCAGTTCGGAGAGAACCCCGGCCTTTTCGACCTGCTTCTTAAAACGACGCAGGGCGATTTCGAAGTTGTCACTTTCATCCAACAAAATACCGGGCAAATGAATCACCTCCCCTCAAGGAAATCAGCTAAACAGAGAAGGCTGCCTACCCCATGCGCCTGCGGATTGCAAGCGGGGAAGACAGAGCAAAACACGGACCCACCCAGTTTTGGCCGGATGAGTCCGCTTTGTTCTTACTCAGGCAATGAAGCCGAAGATTAGTGGCCTGCGTGCGAATCGCCGCGGCAGTCCCACAAGGACTTCATCACACAGTATCCCATGCCGATGCTGATGACGATCAGCACCATGTACAGAACGCCGAAGAATATGGCGTGGTCCGCCTGAAACCAGGGCAAATCCTGAGGCAAGGGACTATGGACAGTTTCGCCGTGCAACATGGAAAGCCTCCAGATTTACTTTACGGCGTCCTTCAGGAGCTTGCCAGGACGGAACTTGACGACCTTGGTGGCCGGAATCTTGATCTCTTTGCCGGTGCGGGGATTGCGGCCCACACGCGCCTTGCGCTTCTCAACCTGGAAGGTACCGAAGCCAGTGAGGGTGAGCTTGCCTTCCTTCACCAGGACGTCCTCGACGGCACCGATGAAAGCGTTCAGGGCGCGCTCAGCATTGGCCTTGGTCAGGTTGGCCTTTTCTGCGATTTTGACAACCAGCTCAGCCTTCGTCATGTTTCCTTCCTCCTCATTGGTGAGTCACTGTTTGCTTTTTCGGTCATCACGAACTTGCGATGAAATTCAGTGTTGCGAGGTGTCGCTAGCTGACCGACGTAAGCTCTCCTGCCAGTACCCGCGTTCGCGGTTTCATGGGGGCCTCAAATCACTTTGCGACCACCTTGATCTGCAACTGACCCTCGATAAACACCAAAGCAAAACCCAAGTCAAGAGCCAAATTGGTTTTCCAGGCAATTTGATAGTGCCTGAAACCGTTCCGGCTCAAGCGTCTCCGGCCTTTGGGCGGGCTGGATGCCAAGCCCCAGGAGAACGTCCTCGCCACCGACAATCCCTTTTGATTTCAGTATGGTAGAGAGTTGCTTGCGGCGCTGCTGAAAGCACATCCGAAGCGTTGCTGCCAGCGCCTTTGCGGCGTTTGGCTCCGGAGGCTGCGGAAGCAAAATAAAACGCATAACAGCTGAAGTGACCTTGGGCTGGGGCTGAAACACCTGCGGCGGCACCTTGAAGAGCAGCTCCACCCGGGCGTGGCTCTGCACCCAAACGCTCAGCGCGCCATAGTCCTTGCCTCCGGACGGGGCCCTGAGCCGCTGCCCGACTTCCAGCTGCACCATGAACACCGCTGCGGCGAACTTCACCTGGCTCACGATGTCCCAGATCAGGGGCGAGGCGATGTTATACGGCAGGTTGCCGACGATCTTCCAGCCAGCGTCGGACTCCAGGGTCTGCCAAGGGAAGGCAAGAGCGTCGCCGGACACCAGTTCGATGGATGGATTAAGCGCGGTCAGGGCCTGGCCCAGGTCGTCGTCCTTTTCCAGCACCATCAGCCGACCAGGCTGGCGCTCCAGGATATGCTTTGTCAGCGCTCCGCGCCCCGGCCCGATCTCCAGGACATTGTCTCCGGGGCGGATATCGAGGCTGTCCACGATCTTGCGGGCGATGTTGGCATCGTTAAGGAAGTTCTGCCCCAGACTGCGCTTGGCGGGCTTATACTGCCCCCTGCCCTCGCGCCCGTTCAGCGCCATGTGCTATTTCCTGTCATGGTTTGAGCCTAGCAACTGCCCTGACGGTTGACAACTGCTTTAGAGACTCAGTAGAACCTCGCAGCTTTCAAAATAAGGAGCCCGCTTTATGGACCTGCGCAAATACATTCGCGATGTTCTCGACTTCAAGCCCGGCATCACCTTTTTCGACATCACCCCACTGTTGTCCGACCCCAAGGCCTTCAGCTACTCCATCGACGCCCTGGCCGAGCGCTACAAGGACTCCGGCGCCAACAAGATCGTGGCCGCCGAGGCGCGCGGCTTCATCTTCGGCGCGCCCCTGGCCTACAAGATGAACATCGGCTTCGTCCCGGTGCGCAAGCCCGGCAAGCTGCCCTACAAGACCACCTCCGTTACCTATGACCTGGAATACGGCACAGACAGCCTGTGCATGCATGTGGACGCGGTGACCCCTGGCGACCAGGTGCTGATCATCGACGACCTACTGGCCACCGGTGGCACCACGGGCGGCATGATCCAGCTCGTGAAGCAGGGCGGCGGCGCCATCGTCGGCATCGGCTTCCTCATCGAACTCGGCTTTCTCGACGGCCCGAACAAGCTCGACGGCATTCCCCACGAGTGCCTGCTCAAGCTCTAGGGACGGACAGGCTCATGGCGAATATCGGCATCATCGGCGGCAGCGGCCTGGACAACCCGGACATCCTGCACGATCCCAAGGACATCCAGG
>MGTN01000148.1:42635-51842 GCA_001799475.1 Desulfovibrionales bacterium GWA2_65_9
GTCGGTTCCCTGCGCCAGGAGATCGGTCGGGGCGACCTCGTGGTGCTGGACCAGTTCATCGACTTCACCAGGCACCGCTCCATCACCTTCCATGAAAAGTTCGCTCCGCACGATCCGGTGCATACGCCCATGGCCGACCCGTTCTCCGAAAAGCTGCGCGGACTGCTCAACGCTTCCTGCGAGGAGTTGGGCATCCGGCACCACAAAAAGGGCACGGTGGTCACCATCGAAGGCCCGCGCTTCTCCACCCGGGCGGAATCGAACATGTTCCGCATCTGGGGCGCAGACGTCATCAACATGAGCATCGCGCCCGAGGTCATTCTGGCCAACGAGGCAGGCATCCCCTATGCTTCCGTGGCCATGTCCACGGATTACGACTGCTGGAAGACCGACGAGGCCCCGGTGACCTGGGACGAAATCCTGAACATTTTCAAGCAGAACGCTCAAAAGGTCACGGATGTGCTCATCCGGACCATCAACAAGTTGGCCTGAAGGCGGGCCTGACGCCGACTTCCCAAACGGGCGGGCTTGACAAACAGGGCCGTGTATGAATAAAGAGCCGCTCTCTAATTTTTACGATGACACCCTGGCTGCGGTATCCGCGCCAGGCAAGGAGGAAGATTCCCATGGCTGAAGACAAGAAGAAAGCAAGCCCCCTGGACGGCGCGGTCATGACCGCTGAAGGCCTGTCCTTCAAGGGCGTCATCATGAACCCGGTGGTGGAAAGCTGCACCGGTTGCGAACGCATCACCGAGCTTGAGAGCGTCTCCTACTGTCCGAGCTACGCCCAGCCGGCCCAGAAGTGGATTCGTGGCATCTGCAACTTCGCCACCCACGTCAAGGGTACGCTGGACAAGCAGGGCAAGGCCAAGGTCAACCCGCTGAAGGCGTCCAAGCGCGCCGCCAGGGGCCGCTAGCCCAGACGACACGACAAGGCGGGGACAACCCCGCCTTTTTGTTTCCGGCGCAGGCCACGCGCCAAACCTCTGCCGCCATAACCGGAGCCCACCATGCTTGCCGAGATCCACCGGCACCTCGAAGCGCAGTCCCAGACGGTCATCGACCTGCAACGCGCCCTGGTGGCCATACCGGCGCTGGGCCCCATGAACGGCGGCCCCGGCGAAAAGGACAAGACCGAGTTCCTCAAGGGCTACCTGAGGGACATGGGTTTCGCCACGGTGCGCGAACTGCGCGCGACGGACCCGGCAGTGCCCTGCGGCTACCGCCCAAGCCTGGCCGCTGTGATTCCCGGGGCGGACGCGTCCAAGACCCTCTGGGTCATCTCGCATACAGACATCGTGCCCCCCGGCGACCTGGCCCTTTGGGATTCCGACCCGTACACCCTCAAGGTGGACGGCGACATCATCATCGGCCGGGGCGTGGAGGACAACCACCAGGGCATCGTCTGTTCGCTTCTGGTGGCGAAGTCCCTGCTCGACCTGGGCCAGACCCCGCCCATGAACTACGGCGTGCTTTTGGTGGCCGACGAGGAAACCGGCAGCAAGTATGGCCTGGACTTCGTGGTCAAGCACCACGCCGATCTCTTCAGGCCAGGCGACCTGTTCCTGGTGCCGGACTTCGGCGAGCCCACAAGCGAGATGATCGAGATCGCCGAGAAGAGCATGCTCTGGCTCAAGGTCGTGGTGGAAGGCAAGCAGTGCCACGCCTCCACGCCCGAGGCCGGCATCAACTCCCTTGTCGCCGCCTCGGCCCTCATCGTGCAGATCCCCAAGCTGCACCAGATTTTCGACCGCAGCGACCCGCTGTTCAACCCGCCCCACTCCACGTTCCAGCCCACCAAGAAAGAGGCCAATGTGGAGAACATCAACACCATCCCCGGCCGCGACGTCTTCTACGTGGACTGCCGGGTCATGCCCGGCTACGACCTGGGCGAGGTGTTGAGCGCCATCAAGGGCTTTGGCGACCAGGTGGAGCGCGATTTCGGGGTGCGCATCAGCTACGAGTTCGTGCAGAGCGAGCAGGCCGCCCCGCCCACCCCGGCGGACAGCGAGGTCGTGACCCGGCTGGTCAGAAGCGTCAAGTCCGTGTTCGGCAACCAGCCGAAGCTCATGGGCATCGGCGGCGGCACTGTGGCGGCGTACCTGCGCCGCGCCGGGCACCAGGCTGCGGTCTGGGGCACGCTGATGCACAACGCCCACCAGCCCAACGAGCGCTCGTCCATCAAGAACAGCATCAAGGACGCCAAAGTCATGGCGTCCATGCTCTTCGACTAGCGCAGGCGCGAGGCCGCCATGCAGCGCAGGCCAGCCCCCCCGGACATTTTTGACCTCGTCATCGTCGGCGCCGGGCACGCCGGGTGCGAGGCGGCCATGGCCGCCGCACGCCTGGGTCTGTCCACGGCGCTGCTCACGGTGAACATCGACCGCATCGGGCACCTGTCCTGCAACCCGGCCATCGGCGGCCTGGCCAAGGGCCACATGGTCCGCGAGATCGACGCCCTGGGCGGCATGATGGGCCGCTGGGCCGACGCCGCAGGCATCCAGTTCCGCCAGCTGAACATGAGCAAAGGCCCGGCCGTGCGCTCCAGCCGCGCCCAGATCGACCGCGCCGAGTACCTGCGCGTGGTCCAGCGCGACCTCTTCGCCCAAGAAAACCTCTGGATCTGCCAGGACATGGCCGAGGCCGTGCTGGCCGAGGATGGCCGGGCTGCAGGGGTGCGCACGCGCCTGGGCCAGGAGTTCCGCGCACGCAGCGTGCTGCTGACCACCGGCACCTTTCTCTCCGGCCTCATCCACATCGGCCTGACGCATTTCTCCGGCGGCCGCCTGGGCGACCCTGCGGCCCAGGGCCTCTCGCCATCCCTGCGCGACCTGGGCTTCGAGCTGGGTCAGCTCAAGACCGGCACCCCGCCGCGCCTGCTCAAGTCGAGCATTGATTTCTCGGTGATGAAGGAGCAGCCCGGCGACGACCCGCCCAGGCCTTTCAGCTTCCTGAACCGCAGCGTGCCCCTGCGGCAGGTGTCCTGCCACCTCACCTACACCAATGAGGTGACGCATGCGGCCATCCGCAGCGGGTTTGCACGCTCGCCGCTCTATTCCGGCGTCATACAGGGCACAGGCGCGCGCTATTGCCCGTCCGTGGAGGACAAGGTGGCCCGCTTCCCGGACAAGGAGCGGCACCAGATCTTCATCGAGCCCGAGGGTCTGGACAGCCCGGAGGTGTATCCCAACGGCATCTCCACCAGCTTGCCGCTGGACATCCAGAAGCTCCTGCTGACAACGATCATTGGCCTGGAGCAAGCCCGCATCGTGCGGCCCGGCTACGCCATCGAGTACGATTTCGTTCCGCCCACGCAGCTTTTGCCGACCCTGGAGTCCAAGCCCCTGCCGGGCCTGTACCTGGCCGGGCAGATCAACGGCACCTCGGGCTACGAGGAGGCCGCCGCCCAGGGGCTCTGGGCTGCGCTCAACGTCTTCTGCGCCCAAAACGGCCTGCCGCCCTTCATCCTGCGCCGCGATCAGGCCTACCTGGCCGTGCTGGTGGATGACCTGGTGACGTGCGGCACGCTGGAGCCCTACCGCATGTTCACCTCACGGGCCGAGCACCGCCTGCTCCTGCGCGAGGGCAACGCCGACGAGCGCCTGACCCCGCTGGGCCGCGCACTCGGCCTGGTGGACGACCAGCGCTACACCTTGTTCCAGGCCAAGCAGAAGGCCCTGGCCGCCGTGCTGGAGGCCTTCTCCTCCATCCGCGTGCGCCCGGACGCCCCCACGCGCGACCTGCTGACGCAGATCGGCGCGAGCATCCCCGGCAAGGGCATTCCCCTGGCCGCACTGCTGCGCCAACCCGAGGTCAACATCCAGGACCTGGTCCCGTTCTGGCCGGAACTGGCCAAGGTGGACGCGCTGGTGCTGGAAGAGGCCGACACGCGCATCCGCTACGCCAGCTATCTGGAGCGCGAGTTTGAGCTCGTGGAGCGCAGCCGGGGCCTGGAGGACACGGCCTTGCCGCCGGATCTCGACTTTGCCGAGGTCTCCGGCCTGACCCGCGAGGCCGTGGAAAAGCTCCTGCGCATCCGCCCGGCCACGCTGGGCCAGGCCGGGCGCATCTCCGGCATTACCCCGGCGGCTGTGACCTGCCTTCAGATCCACCTGCGCAAGCTCGGCCGTCTTGGACAACGCGGCCTGCGCCAGGCGCCCCGGCAGGACTGACCGCCGATACGCAGCCTTGACATTGCCGCAGGCGCGAAATATCTTTAGATTTTACATAGACAATCACAACGACACAGACAACGGGCAGTCACAGCACCTTCCGCAGGAGCAGACATCTTGGACGAAGGCTCAACAGGCAGTTTTCTCTCGGCATTCCGCAACCTTTTCCGCAAGTCCGACACCCCGCTGGAAGAGTGCCTCCGGGAAGCCCTGGACGAGGGCGACATCCCGCTGGAGGACATCCGCATCCTGACCAATGTCCTGGAGCTGGAAGACAAGCTCGCCAGCGAGGTCATGGTGCCCCGGCCGGACATGGTCAGCATCGAGATGGACAGCACCCTGGTCGAGGTGGCGGAACTCATCGTCCAGCACGGACACTCGCGCATCCCGGTGTATCGCGAGAACCGCGACCACATCGTGGGCGTGCTGCACGCCAAGGACATTGTCGGCCCCCTCTTGCTGCCCCAAGCGGAGCACCCAAAGTTGTTGAGCCTCATCCGGCCGACCTACTTCGTGCCCGAAACAGCCAACCTGAAGACGCTCTTGCACGACATGCAGACCCGCAAGAGCCATCTGGTCATCGTCACCGACGAGTACGGCGGCACGGCGGGCATGCTGACCCTGGAGAACGTGCTGGAGGAGATCGTCGGCGAGATCGGCGACGAACACGACGCCATGCGGCCCGAGGACGTGCAGGTGCTGCCCGACGGCAGCCAGTTGGTCTCCGGCCGACTCTCGCTGGACGAGATCAACGAGCGCTTCGGCCTGGAGCTGGACTCGGAGCAGGTGGAGACCATCGGCGGGCTCATCTGCGAGGTCGCCGGGAGCATCCCGCCCGTGGGCGAATCCTTTGTGCTCGGCCCCTGGCGCTTCCTGGTCCACGAGGCCGACCCCAAGCACATCGAAACCCTGCGCGTAGAGCACGCCGAGTAGCCTCCGGTGCAGCCCAGACATCTCTTCATCCTGGCCACAGCGGCTGGTACTTGGCTCGGCCACGCCAACCCGCTGGTGCAGCTGCCCCTGGCCGCCCTGCTCCTGCCTGCGGGGCTCATGGTCCTTGGCCAGAACGCCGAGACCAGGCGCGACGCCTTCCGGCAGGCTTGGCTGGCTGGCTCCCTGGCCGCCCTGGGCTGCCTGTACTGGGTCTTTTGGCCGGTGCAGCACTTCGGCGGGGTGCACTGGCTCCTGGCCCTGCCCGTGCCCGTGCTCCTGAGCCTGGCCATGGGCGTATACTTCGGCCTGTTCGGGCTGGCCGCGCACCTGGCCTCCCGGCGGCTGTCCGAGCTGACCGGGCTATTATTTCTCGGCGTCACCTGGACGCTCATGGAGATGGCCGTGGCCACGCTGCTCTCCGGCTTCCCCTGGCTGACCTTGAGCGCCGCCTTCGTGCCCTGGACCATCATCGTGCTCCCGGCGGCCTTTATCGGGGCCTACGGACTGTCTGGAGTGCTGGCGCTCATCGCCTGCGGGGCCGTGCTTGGCCGCAGTTCCCGGCCCTGCGCCGTGGCCTCTGTTGCGGCTGCGCTGCTGGTGCTCAGCCTGGGCTGCTTCAGCCTGCGCACATTCGCCGAGGACACCCCGCCGCGCACCGTGGCCGTGGTGCAGGGCAACATCGACCAGAGCCTCAAGTGGGACGCGTCCTACCAGGGGTCAACGGTGGCCCGGTACGTGGACCTGAGCCGCAAGGTCCAGATCACGGCCAATCCATCGCTCATCGTCTGGCCCGAAACGTCCATGCCCTTCTATTTTCAGGATGACACCCCGCTGCGCAGGCCGGTGCTTGATTTCCTGGCCAGCACCAACGCCACCCTGCTCCTGGGGGCGCCGGCCTATACAATGAGGTCAGGGAACTACACCCTGTTCAACCGGGCGTATCTCCTGAACGGCGACGGTTCCGCCTTCAGCTGGTACGACAAGGAGCATCTGGTGCCCTTTGGCGAGTACATGCCCCTGCCGGGCTGGCTGCCGCTGGAGAAGCTGGTCAACGGTGTGGGCGACTTTGCGCCCGGCCACGACCAGAAGCCTCTGCGCACGGGCGACCTGGCGGTAGGCACGCTCGTCTGCTATGAAGCCATCTTCCCGGGGCTGGCCCAGGAGCGCGTGTCCCAGGGCGCGAACCTTATCGTCATCATCAGCAATGACGCCTGGTTCGGAGCCACGTCCGCGCCCATGCAGCACCTGAACCTGACCGCGCTGCGGGCCATTGAGCAGGGCCGCTGGATCGTGCGCAGCACCAACACCGGCATCTCGGCCTTCATCGACCCGCTGGGCCGCATCCACCGCGCCGGGCCGCAGTTCGAGCCCCTGGCCGCAGCCTGGCAGGTGCACGCCAGGTCGCAGACCACGGTGTACCACAACTCCTACGGCCTCTTTCTCGCCTGCGCTGGCGTCCTGGCCGTCCTGTTCGCAGCCCTGCTCTTGCTGGGCGGCGGAACGTTCCCGCGCAAGCGTCCCTAAACAGCATCCGAACAAAGAGACACACAGCCCCATGTTGCAATTCGCCGATCTCAAGACCCTGGGCAATGCCCTGCTGGAACAATACGCATCCCTCTGGGGGCGCCTTTGACTATGACGAGTTGGGGGAGCGCCTGCGCGAGATCGAGAGCGTGCTGTCCAAGCCCGGCGCCTGGGACAAGCCCGAACTCCTGACCCCGGTGCTGCGTGAAAAGAGTGGCCTGGAATTCCGCCTGGGCACCTACGACACCTTGTCTCAGGCCAAGGCCGATGTGGACGACTGGCTGGTGCTGGCCCAGGAAGACCAGAGCCAGGACGCCCTGGAGGCCCTGGAAGAGTATCTGGGCATCTTCCAGACCCAGCTTGACGAAACCGAGCTGTCCATCCTGCTCTCCGGACCGGACGACAACACTGCGGCCATCCTGGAGATCCACCCCGGCGCTGGCGGCGTCGACGCCCAGGACTGGGCCGAGATGCTCTTGCGCATGTATCTGCGCTGGGCCGAGTCACGCAGCTTCCAGGTGGACGAACTGGACCGGCTCTACGGCGACGAGGCGGGCATCAAGAGCGTCACCCTGCAGATCACCGGGCCGTACGCCTTCGGCCTGCTCAAGGGCGAGGCGGGCATCCACCGGCTGATCCGCATCTCGCCCTTTGACGCCTCGGGCCGCAGGCACACGGCCTTTGCCTCGGTGGACGTGTACCCGGACATTGACACGAACATCGAGATCGACGTCAAGGAGGAGGACCTGCGCATCGACGTGTTCCGCGCCAGCGGCCCCGGCGGCCAGCACGTGAACCGCACCAACTCCGCCGTGCGCATCACCCACAATCCTTCGGGCATCGTGGTCCAGTGCCAGAACGAGAAGTCCCAGCTCAAGAACAAGCAGCACGCCATGAAGGTCCTCAAGGCCCGGCTGTACGAACGCGAGATCAAGGAGCTGGAGGCCGGCAAGAAGGCCGACTACGCCAGCAAGGACGCCATCGCCTTTGGCAGCCAAATCCGCACCTACACCCTGCAGCCCTACCGGCTGGTCAAGGACCACCGCACCGGGGCCGAGGACAGCAGCGTAGACGCCGTGCTGGACGGCCGCCTGGACGGATTCTTGCGCGCAACCCTGCTCTTCAGCCATGCCGAAAAGAAATCATCGTAAGCACAACCCATTGCCGCTGCTGGAGGAAATCCGCAGCATCGAGGGCAGTTCCCCGGAGGCAGCCATGCCTGATGCCGCGTCTTTGTGTGTGCTGCGTGTGGTGCCGGGCCTGGACGGCCCCGGCTGGACCACCTTAAGCCTGAGCCACGGCCTGGAACACTGGTGCGCCGTGCCCCTGGGCAGCCCCACTCCCAGGGCCGAGCTTCTGGCCCAGGCCATCGGCCAGTTGGCGGAAAACAGTGCCAGGCCTGACCTGCACGTTTTCCTGCGTACGGAGATCGAACGTTCGCACGCTTGCAGCGTGCCCCTGGCTCTGGCCCTCATCCAACCGGATGTCAGCCGACCCGAGGCCGCCCTGCTGCAGGGCCTGCTGGAACTGGCCCAGGACCTTAAACGCAGCTTCGACCACGCAACACTCCTGGGTGGCAACCGCTTGGCCCTGGTGTTCTCCGGTGCGTCCCTCCATGAGGCCGAGCGCATGGTCGGCACCATCCTGCGGCGCATCCGCGCCCAGGCAGCGGGCAATGACACAAATGACACGGAGGCATCAGCAAGCCTGCTCTGCTCGGCCGGTCTGGCTGGCTATGGCGGGTGCGTTGAGCTCACCCCGAATGAATTCATTGCGAGCGCAAGCGTGGCGCTCGAGAAAGCACGCAGCCTGGGCGGCAATCGCCTGGAGGTGGCCGCGCCCGTGGACGTCTGCCTGGCCTCCAGGGACACGCTGGTGCACGCCAGCGAGAAACATTTCCTCTTCACCGGCAAGAAGGCGGCGGACAAATGAGCGACATCAATCACGGGATCAACCCCGGCGCAACTTCTGAAGCGCAGAACGCCACCAACCCCGGCAGCACGGTCAGCCTGTGCATCATGAGCGGCAAGGGCGGCGTGGGCAAGACCAACCTGGCGCTCAACCTGGGCCTGTGCCTGCGCGACATGGGCCACAAGCTGCTGCTCATGGACTGCGACCTGGGCCTGGCCAACCTGGACGTACTCCTGGGCATGACCCCGGAGAAGAACCTGCAGGACCTCCTCAGCGGCGAGGTGCGGCCCGAGGATGTGCTGCTGCACGTCGAGGACAGGCTGGACATCCTGCCGGCAGCCAGCGGCGTGCCCGAGCTGGTGGAGATGGACCAGAACCAGCGCGACGACCTTTTCGAGACGCTGACCGACATGATCAAGGACTATGAGTTCCTGCTGCTCGACCTTGGCGCCGGCATCAGCGGCACGGTGCTGGCAATGGCGCGCATGGCCCAGATGCGCGTGGTGCTGGTGACCCCTGAGCCGACGTCCCTCACCGATGGGTATGCCATCATCAAGGTGCTTAACGCCAAGTTCGGGGTGCGCGACTTCTGCGTGGTGGTCAACCAGGCCACGGCCAAGGAGGCCCAAGAAACCTTCCAACGCCTGAGCATGGCCTGCAAAAATTT
>MGTN01000148.1:51854-52728 GCA_001799475.1 Desulfovibrionales bacterium GWA2_65_9
CTCGCACTACCGCCAGCAGAACCTGGAGGCCATCTCCGGGCGCAAGGCCCTCAAGGAATTTATTGCTGGCGCAACCGCACGAAACCCTTGACGGAATACCTGGATTTTAGGCATAGGAAGGGTATAACTGAGGAAGCCTAAGCTTTCGGTGGTGGGGCCGATCCACTCAACAGGCCACCCAACAGGCCAACAAACGGAGCGGACATGAACAAGAGCGAGCTCATCAAGGCGCTGGCCGAAGAAAAGAAACTGCACGTCGACGATGCCACCAAGATCGTTGGAGCATTCTTCGACTCCATCAAGGACGCCCTCGTCGCTGGAGACCGGGTTGAAGTGCGCGGATTCGGCAGTTTCAAGGTCAAGGACTACAACGGCTACACGGGGCGCAATCCCAAGACCGGCACCGTGGTCCAGGTCCAGCCCAAGCGTCTGCCCTTCTTCCGGCCGGGCAAGGAACTCAAGGAATTCATCAACGACTGACATGCGCACCATCACGCTTCTGCTCTTAGCGGTCCTGGCCCTCGCATCCAATGTCTATGCGGGTGCGCCCAAGCTCACCCTGCTCTTCAGCGGCAACACAGAAGCCGAGGTTCGCCCCTGCCCCACTTGAGGCGGGAAAACCGTAGGCGGATTGGCCCGGCGGGCCACATTTCAGAATGCGCTACGCCAGAGCGCACCCAAAGAGGCTCCGGTACTCGTCCTTAGCGGAGCGTATGATTTTGCCCAATATCAGGCCCAGAAGCCGCCTACGCGCAAGCGTCTTGAGTTCATGGCCAAGGCCTTTGACCTTCTGCGCAATGACCTGGTCTTTGTCTCGCCCTATGAACGCGCAATACTGGCCAAGGCCGGGATGCATCCGCACAGGAGCTGGCGC
>MGTN01000148.1:52734-53170 GCA_001799475.1 Desulfovibrionales bacterium GWA2_65_9
GACCACCGGGAGCAGCATGTGCTCGGGCCGGACGCCGCGCACAGGGTCGGCGTGCTCCTCCTGCCGCCCTTGCCAGACGGCGCCACCAGCCCGCCCCCGGTACTGGTGCGCCAGATTGAGGATGCGGTGCGCACCCTGCGCGTCAAGACACAGCTTGTGGTGGCCATGAGCCCCTGGGGCTACACGCTCGAGCAGCAATTGCTGAACACTGGCGGCCCCCTGCCGGACCTGCTGCTGGGCTCTGGTTTGGGCATCGGGCTGGTGGGCAACATCGCAGCCTCGGGCAAGACCCTGTGGGTGCGCGCCTTTGCCCAGGGCAAGTCCATGAGCCGCATCGACATTCTGGCCTGGCCGGACCACACAAGCGTCAATTTCAAATGGACGGAAGAGCAAAATATTCGTATGACCCTTTTCGGGTTGACGGATCAGTATCAGG
>MGTN01000149.1:0-3445 GCA_001799475.1 Desulfovibrionales bacterium GWA2_65_9
TGAGCAGGCGCTGCGTTTCGCGTGTGCCCTGGCCCTGGCGGCCGGAGAGCTCGCGGGACAGCGTGGCGGTCACGAACTGCATGTCCTGCAGGCGCTCCTCCACCCACAGGGCCAGGTCCGTCTCCTTCTGGCGACTGGCGGACTCCAGGCGGTCCACCGCCGCCTGGCGCAGAAAGGCCCGCCCGACCAGATAGCTGGCCGCGCCCATGCCCGCCACGCCAAGGAGCGAGAACACCAGGTAGGTGCTCACCAGCCGGGCCACGAGGCTTTTCTGGATGAAGCCCTTCATGCGCGCCTGCCCTTGCGGTTCATGGCGTCGGTTCCAATTCCTTGCGGCTGCGGGCCTGCCCGGCCTCGATGACCAGGACGTGGGCGCTGCGCAGCGCGTCGCCCCCACGCTCGAAGGACAACCGGCCGGTGAAGCCCTCGTACCCGCGCAAGGAGGCTATGCCCGCGCACAGCGACACCGGGTCCACGCTGCCTGCGGCCTGGGCTGCGGCCAGGACCACGCCCAGGGCGTCCAGGGTCTGGGCCGTAACCGAGTCCAGGGGGATGCCCTGCCTCTTGAGCAGTTCCGCATCCTGGGCGCGTTGTCCGGCAAAGGCCTTGGATACGAAGTTTGAGCTGAAGAACGCGCCCTCGGCCTGGGGCAGCCCGAAGATGGCCTCACTCTCTGACCAGGAGTCGCCGCCCAGGAACACCCCGGCAAAGCCCGCCGCCCTGGCCTGGGCCATCTGGCGGGGCACGTCGCCTGTGAAATTGGGCAGAAAAAGGGCCTGCGCGCCGGAGGCCCGGATGCGCGCGAGCTGCGCCCTGAAATCTGAGGCCCCGGTGGGATAGGTCTCCCGCGTCGGCACCTGCCCGCCCAGGAGGCTGAAGCCGTCGCAGAACAGGCGCGCCAGACCGCCGGAGTAGGCGTCAGCCTCGTCGTAGAGCACCGCCGCACGGCGCAGGCCCAGGGCCTCAAAGGCGTAGCGGGCCATGACCCGGCCCTGCACCGTATCCACCAGACAGACCCGGAAGACATAGTGGCGGCCCTGGGTCACCTGCGGGCTGCTCGCCGTGGGGCTGACCAGGGGCACCTGGCTCTGCTCCGCCACGTCGGCGACGGGAAGGGCCTCGCGGCTGTAGTACGGCCCCACCAGGGCCGAGACCCGCTCCTGGCGGATGAGCCGGGAGGCGGCAATCATGACGCGCTCCACCTGGCCGCCCGTGTCCGCCACCAGCAGCCGGACCTTGAGACGCCTGCCGCCCACAGCCAAGCCACCCTCGGCGTTGACCTGCGCCACCAGCGCCTCGGCCGCACGCTGCGCCTCGACCAGGGAAGGCGCGCCGCTCAGCGGCACCAAAAGGCCGATGCGGAACTCCTCGTCCGGGGCTGCGCCCCTGGAGCAGGCGGCCAACGCCGTCAACGCGCACAACGCCGCCAGCCCGCACAGCGCCAGGCAGCGGGCCAGCACCCCGCGCGGTTGCGCTCTCCCGCTAGGCATCATCGCGCCACCTCCCCGGCCTTCGGTCCAGCGCCCAGTGCGCTACGGATGGTTCCGGCGCCGAGGCCTGCGCCGCCCTCGGCCACCAGCAGCGCCAACAGGGGTTCCTGCTGCGCGGCTTGGGGCACAGGGTCGCACGCGGCCAGGCAGAGGGCCGCCCCCACAGCCAGGAGCAGCAGCCACGGCGCAGCAGGCCGCGCCCTGGCAACATGTGTGTGTCTGCTCACTCGCATCGCCGCTCCGTTGTCAGGTGCTGACGCTCTGAACCTCGCCTTTTTCTGTATTACTACTGCACTCGTGGGGGGTTTGACAAGAAAAGTACGCAGTACGACTTAAGGCACTCACTACGCGCGGCGGCGCAGGCGGCGGGCCAGGGCGTCGACGAGCATGCGCGCCTCGTCCAGGCCCAGAGCGCGCGCCAGCACAAAGTACAGCACGGCCCACGCCGGGATCAGGAGCACCCAGACCAGGCGCGTGCCCGAGGTGCTCCAGGCCAGCAGCCCGATGACCAGGCTGGGCGCTCCGCACTTGAGCCACGTGGACAGGCGCATGGGCCAGGAGCCCAGGCGGCGGCGCAAGAGCCAGGACAACAGGGCCACGTTCAGCGCGCTGGCCACGCTTACGGCCAGGGCCAGCCCCACATGGGCCAACTGCTGCATCAGCGCCCAGCCGAGCAGAATGTTCACCGCCACGCACAGGGTGGCCACCAGCACCGGGGTGCGCGTGTCCTCCAGGGCGTAGAAGGCCCCCACGAGCGGCCGCACCAGGGCGATGGCCGGCAGCCCCAGGCCATAGGCCATGAGCGCTGCGGAGGTGGCCTCTATGGCCTCCGGCCCGAAGGCCCCGCGCCCGAACAAGAGCGCGATGAGCGGCCCGGCCAGGGCGATGAGTCCGGCCATGGCCGGCAGGCTGATGGTCAGCGACAGGCGCAGGGACGAACGGATCACGGACAGGAACTCGTCCATGCTGCCCTCGGCGCACAGGCGCGAGAGGCTGGGCAAGGCCGCCGTGCTCACGGCCAGGCCGAACACGCCCAGCGGGAACTGCACCAGGCGGTCGGCGTAGTAGAGGTACGAGATGCTGCCCACAGGCAGAAACGAGGCCAGCAGCGTGCCCAGCAGCAGGTTGATCTGGTACACGGCGCTGCCGAAGACCGAGGGCAGCATGAGCCTGCCCATGCGCAGCACCGCCGGGTCGAACCAGCGCCACGGCCCGCGCCAGGAGAAGCCCAGCCGCCGCAGGTAGGGCTGCTGGAACAGCCACTGCCCCAGGCCCGAGGCCAGCACGCCCCAGGCCAGGGCATAGGCCACGTTGAGCTCGAAATGCCAGCCGATGAGCGCGAAGGTGATGAACCCGATGTTCAGGATGCACGGGGCAAAGGCCGGGGCGAAGAAATGGTCCAGGGCGTTCAGGATGCCCATGCACAGGCCCACGCCGGAGATGAAGATGATGAACGGGAAGCAGATGCGCAACAGGTCCGCCGTGGTGGCCAGCAGCTCCGGGTTCCGGGCGAAGCCCGGCGCGATGAGCGCGGTCAGCTGCGGGGCGAAGACCATGGCCACACCCGTGATCACCGTGAGGATCGCGACCAACCAGGCCAGCACCGCCCGCGCCATCTCCCGGGCGCGCTGCTCGCCCTCCTCGGCCCGCACGCGGGAAAAGGCCGGGATGAAGGCCAGGGTCAGCGAGCCCTCGGCGAACAGGCTGCGCAAAAGATTCGGGATGCGGAAGGCCACGAAGAAGGCGTCGGCGAACAGGCCCGCGCCCAAAGTAAAGGCGGTGATGAGGTCGCGCACGAAACCGAGGATCCGCGAGACCAGGGTGGCCCCGCCAACCGTGGCGGCGCGGCGGGCGATATGGCGGGATTCGGCGTTCATCTGCCGGGCCTATAGCCCATGCGACCGGCGCTGTCATCAGTACCCGGCCAGGGGCCGCCGCCCCTGATCTGAGCCAGG
>MGTN01000149.1:3453-5764 GCA_001799475.1 Desulfovibrionales bacterium GWA2_65_9
CCCCAGACGCGCCAACACGCCCATAATGTCAGCAGGCAGACGTACGCTTTCACGCCGGATGCTGCAGATGTCGAACCCTGCGACAAGGCTGTGCGGATCTACGGGACGCGGGGCGTCTTGCAGCCCGCCGCGCCAAGCCAGGTAGCCGGTGATGGCCTGAGCCGAAACACCCGCCACGCACAGTGCGGCCACGGTCAGGGAGTTGTGGCGCTTGGCCAGCCGCTCGCCCTCATGGTCCAGCACCAGGGGCAGGTGCGCGTATTGGGGAATGGGCGCGCCCAGCAGCCGGTAGAGAAATATCTGGCGCGGGGTGCTGGCGAGGATGTCGTCGCCGCGCACCACCTGGGTCACGCCCATGGCGATGTCGTCCAGCACCACGGCCAACTGGTAGGCGAACACGCCATCGGACCGGCGCAGGGCGAAGTCGCCGCCGCAGTCGGTGAGTGACATTGTCTGCGGCCCGGCCAGGAGATCGCTGAAGACCACCGCAAGGTCCTCGCAGCGCAGGCGCAGGCACGGGCGGCGGCCCTGGCGCAAAAGATTTTCGCGCTGCTCCGGGCCAAGGTCGCGGCAGGTGCCGGGATAGACCGGGGAGCCGTCATCGACAAGCTGGGCATGCGGGGCCGAGGCCAGAGTGCGCAGCTCCTTGCGCGTGCAGAAGCAGGGGTACACCCGCCCGGCCTGCTCAAGCCTCTCCAGGGCCTCGGCATAGGTGCCGAGCCGCGCACTTTGCTCGTAAGGACCACAGGCGCCCGGAACGTCCGGCCCCTCGTCCCAATCCAGGCCCGGCCAGCGCAGGTCGCGCAGGAGCTCGGCGGCGAATTCCGGGCGCGAACGCTCCGGGTCGATGTCCTCCAGGCGCAGCACCACCTCGCCGCCAGCCGCACGGGCAGACAGCCAGGCCAGCAGAAAGGCCCAGGCATTACCCAGGTGCATGCGCCCGGTGGGGCTGGGGGCCAAACGTCCCCGGACGAATCCACGGACGCGTTGTGTCGTATCGGGTTGCATCACTTTCCGGCACCATCATCCGCCGCGAATGTCAAGGACGGGCGCGCCCCCGGCAGGCGACAGGCAGCAGCTACGGCTGGCAGTCCACGTGGCAGACGCTGGCGATGGTGCCGGGGTCATTGGGGAACCAGCGCGGCTTGAGCCACAGCGCCACGTTGACCAGCCCGATGAGCACCGGCACCTCCACCAGCGGTCCGATGACGGCGGCAAAGGCCTGGCCGGAATCCAGTCCGAACACGGCCACAGCCACGGCAATGGCCAGCTCGAAGTTGTTGCTTGCTGCGGTGAAGCTCAAGGTCGCCGTCTGGGCGTAGCTGGCCCCGGCCTTCATGGACAGCCAGAAGGACGCCAGGAACATGATCAGGAAGTACACGAGCATGGGCGCGGCCACGCGCAAAACGTCAAAGGGCAGGGCCACCATGACCTCGCCCTTGAGCGAAAACATGACCAGGATGGTGAACAGGAGCGCGATGAGCGTGATGGGGCCGATCTTCGGCGCGAACTCGGCATCGTACCACTCGCGGCCCTTGAGCTTGAGCCCGATGACGCGCGTGGCCAGGCCCGCCAGAAACGGGATGCCCAGGTAGATGAACACGCTCTCGGCGATCTGGCCCATGGAGATGTCGACAACAGCCCCCTCAAGGCCCAGCCAGCCGGGCAGCACGGTGAGGAACAGCCAGGCGTAGAGCGGGAAAAACAGCACCTGGAACACGGAGTTGAAGGCCACCAGCCCGGCGCAGTATTCGCGGTCGCCCCCGGCCAGGTCGTTCCAGACGATGACCATGGCGATGCAGCGCGCCAGGCCGATCAAAATCAGGCCGGTCATGTAGGCGTGCTGGCCGGAGAGAAAGGTCACGGCCAGGCCGAACATCAGGATGGGGCCGATGACCCAGTTCTGGATGAGGGAGAGCGCCAGCACGCGCACGTTCTTGAACACCTGGCCCATGAGCTCGTAGCGCACCTTGGCCAGCGGCGGGTACATCATCAGGATCAGGCCCACGGCGATGGGCACGTTGGTGGTGCCCGTCTGCATGCCGCCCAGGGTGGTCCTGAGGCTGGGGAACACAAACCCCGCGCCGATGCCGGCGAACATGGCCGCGAAGATCCACAGGGTCAGCCAGCGGTCGAGGAACGAGAGCTTGCGGGTCACGGACTCGGACATGGATGCTTCCTTCATGATATGGATGCCTCCTTCAAGATTCGAGAAACGGCAGGGCCATGAAGTAGACGCCGAGCAGACCGACGAGGACGCCCGCCGCGCGGCGCACCCACAGGCTGCCGCCTTCAATTACGCGCTGCTCCA
>MGTN01000149.1:5813-6731 GCA_001799475.1 Desulfovibrionales bacterium GWA2_65_9
CCGAAGGTGCAGGAGCCGGACAACAGCCCGTAGCCCAGGCCCATGATCAGCGCGCCGGAAAGGCCGCGGACCTTGAGCCGGGACATGAGCCCACCGGAGAGCCGGCCGGAGAGCAGGCAGGAGGCCACGCCCAGCATGTCCAGCGCCACGTAGACGAGCACCAGGCCCACAAGGATGGTCCAGTACGGGCCGACATCGCCGAGCATGCGCCCCAAAAGCGAGCAGGCCACGCCCACCAGGGCGATGGTGATGAAAAGACCGGAAGTGAAGACGATGGCGTAGCGCGCGGCCTCCCGGCCCTCCACCAGCCGGCCCTGTCCGGCCACGTAGCCCACGATGAGCGGGATGGAGGCCAGGTGGCAGGGGCTGAAGAGCACGCTGATGAGCCCCCACAGGAAGCTGCCCGCATAGGCGATAACCGAGCCGCCGGTCATCCAGGCATTCACGGTCAGCAGGAACTGGTCGAACATGGATGCGGCCCCGCTACTTCGCCAGGAGCTGGTTCAACTTGTCGGCGATGGACTTCTTGTCCAGGAAGCCCTCATGGCGCGAGACCTCGCGGCCCGTCTTGTCGTAGAATATCTGCGTCGGGATGGCGCGGATGCCGAAACGCTTGGCCGCGTCGTAGTCCTCGCGCACGTCGAGGAACACCACGGCGGCCTTGCCTTTGTATTCCTTCTCCAACTCCACCAGGATGGGGGCCATCATCTTGCAGGGGATGCAGGTCTTGGCCCCCAGGTCGACCATGGTGACCATGCCTTTCACGGGTACGGCAACGGGCTTGGCCAGCGGCACAGGAATGGCCCCCGGCGCGGCGGCCAGGGCTGCGCCGGCAACGGCAAGCCCCAGGGCAAACGACAGGACCAGGGCCAGAAGCGGAGCCAAAAGCGGAGTCAGAAGCGGGGCCAGCAGCAGGCT
>MGTN01000150.1:0-12893 GCA_001799475.1 Desulfovibrionales bacterium GWA2_65_9
GGTGGCGTCGAACAGGCCGGGATACTTGCCGTGGGACAGGGCGTTCAGGTCCTCGGCCAGGTCGTAGACCAGGCTGATCAAATCCTCGGACAGGGTCAGCACCTGCTCCAGCGTAAAGGGCTTGTTTTCGTAGAGCAGGTGCTCCAGCTCGGTCAACAGCTCCAGGGAGCGGTTGTTCTTGATGAGCAGGCTCTTGAAATATTCGTACTTGCGCTTGACCGCGTCGTCTTCGGTGCGGCTGGTGGGTTTTTTCTGGCTGCCTAGGAGCATGTTCAGGAACTTGAGCATGCCAGTCTCCGGGGATTGAGGGTTCGGACTAAGGGTTCGGACTAGAGGGACTGTGATGATCGCATGCTACGCGAGGCGCTCGCGGTGCGCAAGGACGCAGGCCCGGCGTTGCTGGACCACTGTCGCTGGACCCCGCCAGTTGGACCCCGCTGGTTGAACCATCGTTGCGGGTGCGCGGCAAACAGGCTATAAACAGCGCCTTTGGGAGGACGAACATGTACAAAGGCAAACGCATCCTGGGCACCATCAGCGCCCGTGGCGGCAGCAAAGGCGTGCCCGGCAAGAACATCCGCGACCTGGGCGGGTTGCCGCTCATGGGCTGGACCATCCGCGAGGCCAGGTGCTCGGCGTATCTGGACCGGCTCGTGGTCTCCTCGGACGACGAGGGCATCCTGGCCGTGGCCCGCGCCCACGGGGCCGAGACGCCCTTTGCGCGTCCGCCGGAGCTGGCGCGTGACGACACCCCGGGCGTGGACCCGGTGCTGCACGCCGTGGAGGCGCTGGCGCCTGAGCAGTACGACTACGTGGTGCTCATGCAGCCCACCTCGCCCCTGCGCACCGTGGCCGACATCGACGGCTGCATCCAGCGCTGCCTGGACAACGACTGGCCCTGCCTGATCAGCGTCACCGAGGCTGAGAAAAGCCCCTACTACATGTTCCAGATGGACGAGGGCGGGCGCATGAGCCCGGTCATCCGCCAGGAGAGCTTCCACACCCGCCGCCAGGACCTGCCCCGGATTGTCGCGCCCAACGGCGCGGTGTACGTGGCCCGCTGCGACTGGCTGGCCCGCACGCGCAGCTACCTGACCCCGGAGACGCGGGGCTTTGAGATGCCGCGCGAGCGTTCCTGGGACGTTGACGAATTGCTGGACTTCGAAATCTGCGAGCTGCTGCTGAAACGCGCCGGGCGCATCGCATGAGCGGGGGTGACATGACCAAGGTGCGCGCTGCGGTTATCGGGCTGGGCGGCATGGGCAGGCGACACATCGCGGCCCTGGATGCGGCTGGAATCAGCCTGGCCGGGGTCTGCGACATGAACCTGGCTGTGGCCCGGGAGCTGGCCCAGTCTCGGATCTCGGCGCGTGCGGACAGGCCCAAGGCCGTGTCCGACTGGCGCGAGCTCTTGTCGGCAGGTCCGGCCGGCATCGATCTCTTGTGCATCGCCACCAACGGCCCCAGCCACCACGAGATCGTGCTGGCCGCCGCAGCGGCCAAGATCCCCTTTGTGCTCTGCGAAAAGCCCATGAGCACCAGCGGGGCCAAGGCCAGGGAAATGGCCGCCGCTTGCGAGGCCGCAGGCACCCGGCTGGCCGTGAACCTCTGCCGGCGCTTCCTCACGCGCTGCCTGCTGTTCCGCCAGGCCGTGCGGGACGAATGTGTCGTGGGTCGGCCCCGGCGCTTCTGGGGGCTCATCGGCGGCGGCGGCGTGGGCTGCGTGGGCCTGCACTATTTCGACTACGCGGCCTGGCTCTTTGACGCGCGCCCGGTGTGGGTGAGTGCGGAGCTGACCCAAAACCCAGCGCCCAACGTGCGCGGCGCGCAATTCGTTGATCCCGGCGGGCAGGTCAGCGTGGGCTTCGAGTGCGCCGACGGCCATCGCTTTGTGGGCGATTTCGAACTCTCCGAGGATGTGCCCCGGGCCTCGCGCTGCCTGGTCATCGGCACCGAGGGCGTGGCCGAGTTCGACGACTTCACGCCCGCCCCGGCTGGCCGTGCCTCGGCCAGCGTCCGGCCAGTCGGCCAGCGCCAGGTGGTCAAGACGCGGCTGGTGCAGCCCGAGCCCGTGGCCATCGACCACGGCCCGGCCCTGGACATCGTGCAGGCCACGCGCGACTGCCTGCTGGACCTGCTCGGGCCGTTTGCGCATTCGACAGTCCGCGCGGGCATCGAGTCCGTGGACGTGGTCCTGGGTGCGCACCTGTCGTCGCAACAGGGCGGCGTGCGCGTGGCCCTGCCGCTCACCGGCCAGGGCCTGCTCCTTGACGTGCCCATTACCTGACGTGCCCAGCACCTGACGTTCCCATTAGCTGAAGGACCGTGCATGACCACAGATATCGAGAATACGGCTGACCGCCCCGTTGACCGCCCCATTCGCGTCGGCCTCGTCGGCGCAGGGCTCATCGCCCGCCAGCACCTGACCGCCATGCGGCGCGTGCCGGAGCTTCTGGCCGTGGGCATAGCCTCGCGCACGCGGGCCAAGGCCGAGGCCCTGGCTGCGGAGTTCGGCCTGGGCCAGGTCTGCGACAACCCCGAAGAGCTGGTGCGCCAGGCCCGGCCCGACGCCCTCATGGTGCTCGTTTCGCCCCAGGCCGTGGCCCAGGTGGCCGTGCAGTGCCTGGATTTCGGCCTGCCGCTGTTCCTGGAGAAGCCCGTGGGCCTGAGTGTGGCCGAGGCCGAGGAGGCCGCCAGGATCGCTGGCGAAAAGGGCGTGCTCAACATGGTCGGCTTCAACCGGCGGCACTACTCCATATTCCAGAAAGGGCTGCGCAAGGTGCTGGAGCGCGGGCGGCTTTTGTCCGTGCAGGTGGAGGGCAGCGAGCGCATGGCTGTGGCGCGCGGCACGGGCCGGTTCACGGAGGAGGTGCTGCGGGCCTGGGTCTTTGCCAACGCCACGCACCCCATCGACCTGCTCCGGCATTTCGGCGGCGAGCCCGAGGAGGTCTGCGCCTTTGCCACGAGCCTGCACGAGCCCCTGGGCGACCAGTTCGTGGCCTGCCTGCGCTTCCCCGGCGGGGTGCTGGGCTCGTTCACGGGCAACTGGCATTCCCCGGGCGGCTGGGCCGTGGTCTTGAAGGGCGAGGGCGTCACGGCGGAGTTCCGGCCGCTGGAGACCTGCCGGTTGACCTATGCCGATGGCACAACCGAGGTCCTGGAGCCCGACGCCGACGACGCGGCCGTGAAGCCCGGCTTCACCGGGCAGCTTAGGGCCTTTGCCGGACTGGTGCGCACGGGCGTGCTTGCGCCGCCCTCCCAGGACCTGGCCGGCGCCCTTGCGACCATGCGCCTGGCCGGGCAGTTTATCGCCCCGGTGCGGCCGCTTTCGTGAGTTTGTTTAAGAAGAGTGTAATGATTTAGCCGCGCCTGCGTACAATATGTCGAAATTACATATTGTGCGTATTCCTTTTTGCTTGTACTTGGGTTGACGCTGGAGCCATACCTTTCAGGGCAGGGCGGAGGAACACCATGCAGAGCGGCAACAACTCCCCGATGCGGCCGCGCATCCTGCTGGCCGAGGACGAGTCCGTCATCGCCATGCAGATCGAGGAGCTCATCACCGCCGAGGGCTACGAGGTCGTCGGCATCGCGGGCACAGCGGCCGAGGCCGTGCGCCTGGCCACCAGCCTGCGGCCCGACCTGGTGCTGATGGACATCGTCATGCCCATGGAGTCCGGCCAGGCCATGGACGGCATCGACGCCTGCGCCCAGATCCAGCGCGACCTGAACATCCCGGTGGTGCTGCTCTCGGCCCACGGCGAGGAGCAGTTCCTGCGCCGGGCGCGCACGGCGCTGCCTTCGGCCTATCTGCTCAAGCCCTGCCAGAACAACCAGATCCGCGCGGCGGTGGAGGTGGCCCTGGCCATGCGCGCGCACAATGATCCCGCAGCGGGTTTCCGCCTGCGCGAGGCCCATCACCGCATCAAGAACAGTTTTTCGCTGCTGCACGGCATGTTGCGCATGCAGCAGTTGCAGGTGGCGGACCCGGAGGCCAAGCGCTCCCTGGCCGATGCCGGCGCCCGCGTGCTGGCCCTGGCCAAGGCCCACGAGAGCATGTCCGACCCGGCCCAAGGGGCCAGGAGCGGGGCTGGCCCGTTTGTGGAGAAGCTGGCCCGCGGCCTGTTCGAGGGCAACGCCCCGAACGGCCCGAACAGCCACCTGCGCCTGGACGTGGCTGCGGAGCCCGTGGCGCTGGACGCCGGGCGGCTGGTGCCCTGCGGCATCTTCCTGGCCGAGGCCATGACCAACGCGCTGAAGTACGCCTTTGCGGACGGCCGGGCGGGCGTGATCCGCGTGGTCCTGCGGCTGGATGGGGACAAGGCGCTGCTGGAGGTCTCCGACGACGGGGCCGGGCTGCCCGGCAATCCGGAGGAGCTGGGGCGGCATTCCTTTGGCCTGCAATGCCTGCAGGCCGCGGCAACGCAGTTGGGCGGGGTGCTCGACATCAAGAGCGAGCCCGGGCAGGGCAGCAGTTTTTCGGTGCGCTTCCTGGCGCTCTAGGCTTCACATCCGGGCGGGCCTACCAGAGCCTGTCGGCGTAGACCGTGGGCAGGCCCACCTCCACGATGCGCGCGGCGGTGCGCGCGATGTCGTAGGGCACGAAGCGCACTTCGATGTTCGTGTCGGCATGCATCTTGACGCCCGGCTTGCCCGGCTCCCACAGAATATATTTGGCCTTGTTGTTGCCGTCGCGCGGTTGGCCCACGCTGCCGATGTTGATGATGTGCCGCGCGAGCCTGGCCAGCGTTGTCTGGCCCTTGCCCAGGTCCTTGCGCTCGATGCGCCCGGCCCCTGGCCCTGACTCCGGCCCTGACGCCGGGAAAAAACTGATCCGTTTCAGCTCGTGGGTGTGCCCGGCGAAGCAGAGCGGGTGGGGGTACAGGGCAAAGGTCTCGCGCAGGGCGTCCTCGTCCAGCACGTAGAGGTATTTGGACACCAGCCCCGGCGGGCAGCCATGCACGAAGAGCGCCCCAAACGCCTCCAGGGTGCGCGGCAGGGTGCGGAAGTACATCAGCGAGTCGTCGGACAGAAGTTCACGGGTGCGGTCCAAGGCCTTGCGGGCCTGGGAATTGAAGAAGCCCCGCATCTGGGGCTCGGCCAAGCCCTGCTCGTGGTTGCCCAGAACCGACGGCACGCCGCGCTCGCGCAGGAGCTTGACGCAGGCCTCGGGCTCCGGGCCGTAGCCGACCATGTCGCCCAGGTTCAGCACCGTGGTCACGCCCAAGGCGTCCACATCCGCCAGCACGGAGTTGAGCGCCTCCAGGTTGCCGTGCACGTCGGACAGGACGGCGATGCGCTGCTGCTTTGCTTCCACCATGGCTCAAGGCTACATCAGCCGCAGTGTGGATGCAACCCGGCCTTGCGCCGCGCCACTTTTTGCGGCAAGACACCTGGAAGGCTCCGGCCTGTGCCCGGCTCTCCGGGGCGGCCGGTTCACCCCCGGGATCAACCCCTCACCAGCGAGAACACAAGCCGCATGGCCAAGCTCAAGACCCTGCTCCTGCACCCCGACGCAACCGTCCGGCGCGACCTGCGCCGGGTGCTGGAGGGCGCGAACTTCCTGCAGGTGCTGGGCGAGGCCGTCAGCGCCTTCGAGGCCCTGGAGCTCTTGGAGGCCATCCCCTACGGCGCGCTGTTCCTGGCCGTGGACCTGCCCGGCGGGGTCACCGGCCTGGAGCTGGCGCAGATGCTGGCCGGACGCAAGAACAAGCCCGCGCTCATCTTTCTGGCCGTGGCCGAGTCCCAGGCCTACGCCGCCTTTGAGCTGGGGGCCACGGACTATCTGCTCTGGCCCGCAGGCGAAGACCGCGTGCAGAAGACCCTGCAAAAACTCTCCGAGTTCAAGGCCCGCTTCCGCGAGGTGCCCATGCCCGACAAATGGGCCGAGGCCGCCCCGCCCAGCGCCGACTCCTGGGCCGAGGGCGACGGCGAGACCGTGTCCCTGCCGCTGGAGGACGACGAGCAGGACCACTTCCTCTCGGCGCTCAAGCAGGCCTGGGACACCAACCAGCACCGCACCCCGGAGATCGAGAAGCTGGCGGTCAGCCAGGACGGGCGCATGTATCTGGTGCCCTACAACCAGATCGTCTTTGTGGAGGCCTACGAGGACTACTCGTACGTGAACACGGCCAACCAGAAATACCTGACCTCGTACCGGCTGAAGTACCTGGAGGAGCGCCTGGCCCCGCACCGCTTCTTCCGCGTGCACCGCAAGTACCTGGTCAACTTGGATATGGTGACGGAAATCGCAAGCTTGCCGGGCAGCAACTTCATGCTGCGCACGGCCGGCCGCACGCGCATCGAGCTGCCCATCAGCCGCCGCAGGCTGGCCAGCCTGAAGCAGGTGCTGGGCTTCTAGCGCCGGGGGGCGTCCGTTCGCCTCCTCTGGACCGCCGTACGCCGAATTTAATGGGCCGCGCCGACCGGCATGATGTAGAAGCTGACCAAGCGGGTCCATGGCGCGCAGGAGGACACGAGTCCCCGGCCGCGCCTTGAGGAGGACACTATGGAACACAGTGGTACCCTGGAGAGCCTGGCGCAGGAATTGCGCGTCTTTAGGCCGCTGCCGCAGCTGGTCATCGAGGCCAACGTGAACCCGCAGGAGCTGGAGTCCTTCCGCCGTCAGGCCGCAAACGACCCCCAGGGCTACTGGGAGGAGGCCGCCGACGAGCTGGACTGGTACAAGAAGTGGGACCAGGTCCTCGACGAGTCGAACGCGCCCTTCTACCGCTGGTTCCCCGGCGCGCGCTGCAACATCGTCTACAACGCGCTCGACCGCCACATCGAGACCGCCAACAAGAACAAGCTGGCGCTCATTTGGGAAGGCGAGCCCGGCGACAGCCGCAAGTACACCTATTACGAACTCTACCGCGAGGTGAACCGCTTCGCCAACGCCCTGCGCACGCTCGGCGTGGGCAAGGGCGACCGCGTCATCATCTACATGCCGCCCCTGCCCGAGGCCGTCATAGCCATGCTGGCCACGGCCAAGATCGGGGCCATACATTCGCTCGTCTTCGCCGGGTTCTCGGCCAAGGCCCTGCGTGGCCGCATCCGCGACGTCAAGGCCAAGCTCGTCATCACCGCCGATGGCTTCTACCGCAACGGCCAGATCATCCGCCTGAAGCAGACCGTGGACGAGGCCCTGGTCGGCGCCTGCGCCGATTGCGTGGACTCCATGGTCGTGGTGCACCGCGCCAAGGTCGATACCGACATGCTCGACGGCCGCGACTTCTGGTACGACGACCTGGTGCGCCGCGAACGGCCCGAGTCGCCCACCGAGGTCATGGACGCGAACGACACGTTGTTCCTGCTGCACACCAGCGGCACCACGGGCGCGCCCAAGATCGTGTCCCACTGCCACGGCGGCTACATGGTCGGCGTGCACCGGACGCTGAACCATGTCTTCGACATCAAGCCGACAGACATCTTCTGGTGCACCGCAGACCTCGGCTGGGTCACGGGCCACAGCGCCGTGCTCTACGGGCCGCTCTTGGCCGGCACCACCACGCTGCTCTACGAGGGCCACCCCAACTATCCCCAGGCCGACCGGATGTGGCACATCGTCAGCAAGTACGGGGTGACCATCTTCTACACCGCGCCCACGCTCATCCGCATGCTCATGCGCTTCGGGCCGCAGTACCCGCGCCAGCACGACCTCTCCACCCTGCGCCTGCTGGGCAGCGTGGGCGAGCCCATCGGACCCGAAACGTGGCTGTGGTTCTACCGGCACATCGGGCGCGGCGAATGCCCGCTTTTGGACACCTGGTGGCAGACCGAGACCGGCATGTTCATGATCTCGCCTTTGCCCATCTCGCTGCTCAAGCCAGGCTCGGTGACCAAGCCCCTGCCCGGCGTGGAGGTGGACATCGTGGACCGCGAGGGCAACAGCGTGCCGCCGGGCGTGGGCGGCCTGCTTGTCATCACCAAGCCCTGGCCGGCCATGATGACCGGGTATTTCAACGACACGGGCGGGGACAAGGGCGACGAGACCAGTGGTGACAAGAGCGGCGAGAAGGGCGTGGAGGGCGAACGCTTCCGCGAGGCCTTTTCGCGCTTCCCAGGCAAGTACCTGGCGGGCGACGTGGCCAAGCGCGACGAGGACGGCTACCTCTGGATTCAGGGCCGCGCCGACGACGTTTTGAACATCGCCGGGCACCGCCTGGGCACCGCCGAGATGGAGAACGCCTTCCGCTCGCACCCGGCCGTGGCCGAGGCCGCCATCATCGGCGTGCCGGACAAGATCAAGGGCGAGGCGGCCAAGGCTTTCATCATCCTGATCCAGGATGCGCAGCCCTCGGACGACCTGATCCTCGACCTCAAGCACCACATGCGCAAGGAGCTGGGGCCGGTGGCCGTGATCAAGAGCATCGAGTTCCGCACCACGCTGCCGCGCACGCGTAGCGGCAAGATCCTGCGCCGCGTGCTCAAGGCCGAGGAGCTGGGCGAAGCGCCGGGCGATTTGTCGATGCTGGATGATACGGAGTAGGGGATGGAGCTACGGGGAGGAGTCACCCGCGTGGCCCGCTCACCAGCCCTCTTCCGATGCTCCCTGGTAAATACTGAAGGCGTTCACCCGGCCATGCTTGCCCAGATAGACCGTGACGAAGTGTAACAGACGAATACCTTTGCCGTAGGTCTCGGTGTCGGGCAATGGAGTAAATCATGGCGAATAATGACCAGATTATCCTCGGGCAGATCATTGAAGAACAGCGGGCATTGCGTTTCCCCTCTGCCACCAAGGGTGCTTTTTTTGAAATGTATGTTGCGGAACAGGTTCTGAAAGACTTCGACCTGTCCGACGACGAACTTGAATCAGGTCTGATTGGCAGTGGATGCGACGGCGGAATAGACGGGATATACACGCTGGCCAACGGCGACTTGGTCCAAGAGGATTTCGACTCCGATTCGCTCAAGAGAAACGTGGTTCTTGAAGTTTATATTTTCCAAGCGAAAACGACCGCTTCCTTCGACGAAGCCAGCATGAACAGGTTCGTCGCGACGACACGCGACCTATTCGACCTCTCCAAGCCGCTGGACGGGTTCAAAAGCACCTACAACGAAGGACTACGCTCTGCCATCGACACCTTCCGCCGCATATACACCAAGACGGCTGGGCGGTTCCCGCGACTGCTATTCCACTACCTCTACGTCACGATGGGAGACGGCGGGCAGGTGCATCCAAACGTCGACAGGAAAAAGAGTGATGTCCAAAGCGCAGTTGCCGCGCACTTCCCTTCGGCGACGTTCGCTCTCACCTTTCTCGGGGCTTCCGACCTGTTGGCCCTTGCCCGTCGCCAGCCCCTTGTAGCCTATGATCTTGAGACGAAGGAATGTCTCAGCCCGAAGGATGGCTACATCGCGCTCGTGGAGTTGAAGAAGTTCTATGATTTCATGCGCGATTCCGGCACGGGACAAATCAGGAAGAACCTATTTGAGGCGAACGTCAGGGACTACCAAGGGAGCAACCAGGTCAACGAAGAAATCCAACACTCGCTGGTCGAGAGCGGTAAGGAAGACTTCTGGTGGCTGAACAACGGGGTGACAATCGTCTCCACGAAGGCAATTCAAAGTAGTAAGGTGCTGACCATTGAAGACCCGCAGATCGTGAATGGGCAACAGACCTCGACCGAAATATTCAATTATTTTAGCTCCGCCACCCGTGATTCAGAAACTCGAAGCGTCATGGTTAGGGTCATCGTCACCACCGACCCCGCCACCCGTGACAAAGTGATAAAGGCGACGAATCGTCAAACGTCAATCACGCCCGCATCCCTGCGCGCCACGGACAAAATACACCGTGACATTGAAGAATACCTTTCCCCGTTTGGCATCTACTACGACCGGCGGAAGAATTCCCAGAAGAACCTTGGTCGGCCCGTCGAAAAAATCATCAGCATTTCTCTTCTCGCGCAGGCAATCATGGCGATAGTCCTGCAACGTCCGGATAGTGCTCGTGCCCGTCCATCCTCGCTCCTGAAGAAGGACGAAGACTATCAGCAGTTGTTCTCTGGCGACTACCCGATAGAGGTATATCTTCTCGTCGCCAAGCTCATCAAAGACGTGCAGTCCTACCTTCGGTCGTTGGCAACATTGCAACCGAAGGACAAGACGAACTTGACCTTCTATGTCGCCATGCATGTTTCCGCAGTCTTGGCGAAGAGGCCAAATCCTTCTGTCAAAGACCTCGTCGCTATCAACCTCGACAACATGAATCCGGACGTGCTTGCTTCGAGCCTTGGTGTCGTCACAGAGTTGTATGAGAAACTCGGAGCGAGTGACCAAGTTGCGAAAGGCACACAACTCGTCGCGGACTTGAAAATTGTGCTTGCCGATTCCTTCGCCAACGCCTGAACTCTTGGGTGTGTTGGCGACTACGCAGGTAGGCGAAGAAAAATCAGGTGGTCGCCTTACTGGCAACCACCTGATTCGATTTTAGTTTAGTCTCACTACGTATACTGGGGGGGTCTTCCCCCCTAGCTGCGGTTCTTGTCTAGCTCCCGCACTCGCGCTTGGGGTCCAGAGGCTCAAGCGTGCCCTGCTTGTAGGGCGAGATTGTGCGCAGGGTCTCGATGATCTGCGGCACGTTCTTTATCACGTAGTCCACGTCCGCGTCCGTGGTGTAGCGCGAGAGCGAGAAGCGGATGGACCCGTGGGCATAGGTGAAGGGCACGCCCATGGCGCGCAGCACGTGCGAGGGCTCCAGGCTGCCGGAGGTGCAGGCCGAGCCGGAAGAGGCCGCGATGCCCAGCTGGTCGAGCAGGAGCAGGATGGCCTCGCCTTCGATGTACTTGAAGCTGATGTTCGAGGTGTTGGGCAGGCGCTCGATTGCGTGGCCGTTCAAGCGGCTGTCGGTGACGCTGGCCAGCAGCGCGTTCTCCAGGCGGTCGCGCAGGGCGCGGACTGTCGTGTTCTCGCCGGGCAGGTGCGCCTGGGCGGCCTTGGCCGCAGCGCCCAGCGCGATGATGCCGGTGGTGTTCTCGGTGCCGGCGCGCTTGCCGTGCTCCTGGTGCCCGCCGATGAGGTACGGCCGGTAGGGCAGCTTGCGCCGCACGTACAGCGCGCCCACGCCCTTGGGCGCGTGCAGCTTGTGGCCGGAGAGCGAGAGCATGTCCACGCCGGTTTCGGAGAGCCTCATGGGGATTTTCCCCACGGCCTGCACGGCGTCGGTGTGCAGCATGATGCCCCGGCTGCGCGTCAGTTCGGCGATCTGCTCGATGGGGAAGATGACGCCGGTCTCGTTGTTGGCCCACATGATGCTGACGATGGCCGTGTCGTCGGACAGGCTGTCGGTCAGCTCCTGCATGTCCAGGCGGCCTTCTGCGTCCACGCCGAGGTAGGTCACGCGGTAGCCCTGGCTGCGCTCCAGGAACTTGCACAGCGAGAGCACGGCCGGGTGCTCCACGCGGGTGGTGATGATGTGCCGCTTCTCGGGCTGGGCGGTCAGGGCCGAGCGGATGGCGGTGTTGTCGGACTCCGTGCCGCAGGAGGTGAACACGATCTCGTCCGCGCCGCAGCCGAGGAGCTCGGCCAGGGATTCACGCGCCTCGCGCATCTCGCGGCCCACGCTGCCGCCGAAGGTGTGCATGGACGAGGGGTTGCCATAGCGCTCGGAGAAGAAGGGCAGCATGGCCGTGAGCACTTCCGGGGCCACGCGGGTGGTGGCGTTGTTGTCCAGGTAGACGATGTTCTGTGCGCTCATGGGTTAGGCCTCCCGCACCTGGATTTCCGGATCGACCTTCTCGCGCAGGATGGCCTGCACCGTGCCCTGCACCGTGGACTGGCTGGCCGGGCAGCCGGTGCAGCGGCCGCGCAGGTTCACGCTGACCACCAGGCCCTCGATGTCCGCCAGCTCGATGTCGCCGCCGTCGAGCTGCAGGCGCGGGCGGATCTCCTTTTCCAGCACCTCCTCGATCAGGCGCATGCGCTGGAGGTTGGTCAGCCGCTTCGCGGGTTCAGGGGCGGGCGCGGCCACGGCTTCACCCCTGGCCTGGGCGATGAGCGCCTCGATCTTCTCGTGGCACTTGGCGCAGCCGCCGCCAGCCTTGGTGTAGTAGGTCACGTCCTCCACGGTCTTGAGGTCATTCTCGCGCACGGCGTGCAGGATCTGCTCGTCGGTGACGCCAAAACACTCGCACACGATCTCGCCCTCGGAATGCTCCTGGCTGGACACGGCCTCGCCGCGCCAGGACTTGATGGCCGCCTCCAGGGCCTCCTGGCCCATGACCGAGCAGTGCATCTTTTCCTTGGGCAGGCCGCCGAGCGCCCCGGCGATGTCCTTGTTGGTGATCTTCAGCGCCTCGTCCACGGTCTTGCCCTTGACCAATTCCGTCAGGGCGGAGCTGGAGGCAATGGCGCTGGCGCAGCCAAAGGTCTGGAAGCTGGCGTCCTTGATGATGCCGTCCTCGATCTTGAGGAACAGCTTGAGCGCGTCGCCGCAGGCGATGGAGCCGACCTCGCCCACGCAGGAGGCGTCCTTCATCTCGCCGACGTTCTTCGGGTGTAAGAAGTGTTCCTTGACGATGTCCGTATATTCCCACATGGCGCAACTCCAAGAAAGTCGATTGGCGCGGGCCGCTCTTGTCGGCAGGGGGCCGGGCGCATTCGTGTAAAATACGCACCTTGGCGGCAGGCGCAAGGGGGCAGGCGCAAGTTTGTGGCGGTGGATGGCAGGAGGAGAAGGGGGACAGCCTCCGGGGGCCGCTTCTCCCTTAGTCGTCAAAGCGCCTGGTCAGCGCGTCGTAGGCGTCGATGCGGCGGTCGCGCAGGAACGGCCAGCCCCGGCGCACGGTTTCGATGCGCTGCGGGTCCACCTGGGCCAGCAGGATGGTCTCTTCGTCGGTTGTGGCCAGGGCGGTGATTTCCCCGGCCGGCCCGGCCACGAAGCTCGACCC
>MGTN01000150.1:12920-13419 GCA_001799475.1 Desulfovibrionales bacterium GWA2_65_9
GTTATGGCCGTCGGCCAGCGGCTTTTCAAAGCCGATGCGGTTGGCTGCGGCGATGTATACCCCGTTGGCCACGGCGTGGCCGCGCTGCACGGTGGTCCAGGCGCTCTTCTGCTCGTCGCCCACGAGGTCTTTTTCCGCCGGGTGCCAGCCGATGGCCGTGGGGTAGAAGATGACCTCCGCCCCTTTGAGCGCGGTCAGGCGCGCGGCCTCGGGGTACCACTGGTCCCAGCACACGCACACGCCGATGCGCCCCACGTGGGTGTCCACGGCCAGGAAGCCCAGGTCGCCGGGGGTGAAGTAGAACTTCTCGTAGAAGGCCGGGTCGTCGGGGATGTGCATCTTGCGGTACACGCCCAGCACGCCCCCCTCGCGGCCCAGCACGGCGGCGGTGTTGTGGTACAGGCCGGGCGCGCGCTTCTCGAAGAGCGAGACCACGATGGCCGTGCCGGTCTTCTTGGCCAGCTTGGCAAAGGCGGCGGTCGTTGGACCGGGACCCGGC
>MGTN01000150.1:13437-15657 GCA_001799475.1 Desulfovibrionales bacterium GWA2_65_9
CGCGCGTCTTCCTGCTGGCAGAAGTATGGGCCGAGAAAGAGCTCCTGCAGGCAGATGACGTCCGCGCCAAGGCTGGCGGCGCGCTCGGCCAGGTCCAGGTGCGCGGCCAGGTTCTCCTCGGCGCTTGCGCGGCAGCCGGTCTGGATGAGTGCGATGGTGTAGGGTGTGCGGTTCATGGCGGCCCCGTGGGGTTTGAGCTGTCGGTGGAAAGAAGACGCCGGGGCGGGGGTTCTCGCCCTGCCCCGGCGCCAAATGCCGTCGTATGTGCCGTCGTGTTGTATCGCTTCGCCTACTTCGGGTCCGCTATTTCGGGTTCAGGGCGTCGATGACCTTGACGCCGAACTCCTTGACCGTGTCTGGCGGCTTGAAGAACACGGCCATGAACGGCGTGTCCATGCCGGTCTTGAGGAAGGTGTTGCTGGTCAGGATGCCGACCTCGGAGGCGAGGCTGGAGTTGATCTCCTCCTCGCTCTGCACCTGCAGCTGGAACTGCGAGAGGGTGTTGCCGCAGAGCAGCTGCTTGGAGACCAGCACGCGGCCCTTCTCGTCGAAGAGCGAGATCTCGACCTTGATGCGTTCCTTGGGCGTGGCGAAGTTGTTCACGGCCTTGCCTTCGACGACGAAGATCTGGCCCGCCTTCTCGTTGGGGATGTAATACTGGCGGACGTTGCGCAGGGCGATGTCCTTGACCTTCTCGGCGTTGTCGGTCGCGGCTGCGGGCTTGCCGGTGAGCGAGCTTAGGAAGGGGATGTTCATCTTGGTCCAGGGCTTGAAGATGAACAGGCCCACGCCGCACAGGGCCAGAAGCGCCAGCACCGCGCCCAGGATGATCCATTTTTTCTTGGAGCTTGTGGCCCCGGCCTGCTTGTCCAGGCTGAGGGAGTCGCCTCCGCCGCCCAGGGCGTTCAGGAAATCATCGTCCTTGGACCCGGACTTCTGCGCAGAGGCTGTGCCTGTGGGCTCGTCGTCGAAGCTGCCGGACGTGCGGCCAGCGGACTCGTCGTCTCCCATTCCGGCTGCAGGCCCGGCGGCGGGCTCGTCGTCGTCCCAGGGCATCTTCTTGGCAGGGCCGGCAGCGGGCGCAGCATCGTCACTGGAATCTCCGGCCGGTCCGGCAGCGGGCTCGTCGTCGTCCCAGGGCATCTTCTTGGCCGGTGCGGCGACGTCATCCTGACCGGCAGCAGGTCCGGCGGCGGGCGCGTCGTCGTCCCAGGGCATTTTCTGGGCCGGTGCGGCCGGAGCCTGGGGCTTTGGCGCGGCAGGCGGCGCAGCCGGCGTCTCGGCGGCCTGCAGGCCGCTCAGCTCGGCGTCGAAGTCCTTGCCCGGGGGCATGGCGGTGAAGACGTGTTGGCACTTCGCGCAGCGGACCTTGGAGCCGGTGGGCGCGATCTTGTCCTCAGGGAGGTTGTATTTGCTCTCGCATTTCGGGCAGGCGACAATCATGGTTGTTCTCTAGCTCCAACGCCCCTAGTCCGGGACGAGTTCGTACACGGCGTCCAGTTCGCGGTACTTTTCCGCGTAATCCATGCCGTAGCCCACGATGAATCCCTTTTGAATGGGGAACCCGGCAAAGTCAACCGTGACTCCGACTTCCCTGCGCTCATGCTTATCAACAAATGCGCAAATTTTCAAACTCGCCGCGCCGCGCTTCTCCAACACATGCAGCAGGAACTCCGCGCTGCGGCCCGTGTCCACGATATCATCCACCACCAGCACGTGCTTGCCCGCCACGTCCACCTCCAGATCCTTGGTGAACACGGCCTGGTGGCCCCGGCTGGTGGAGCCGCCGTAGCTGGCAAGGCGCACGAAGTCGATCTCCGGGCCGCCCGTGCCGATGTCGATGTGGCGCACCAGATCGGCGAAAAACAAGAACGCGCCCTTGAGCACGCACACGCAGACCAGGGGCTGGCCCTTGTAGTGGGCGCTGATCTCCGCGCCAAGCTCGGCCACGCGCCTTTGGATGTCGGCGGCGGGGATGACGGGCAGCATCTTGTGGGCCATCTGCTACAACTCCATGATCATGGCGATCTCGTCGCAGTCCGGGAAGCGCGGGCAGTTCAGACAATCGCTCCAGACCTTCTGGGGCAGGCTGTCCTTGCTGGTCTCGACAAAGCCCATGTGCTCGAAAAAGGCCACGGTGTTGGTCAGGGCGAAGACGCGGTAGATGCCCAGCGTCACGGCGTCGGACAGGCAGGCCTCCACCAGCTTGCGGGCCAGGCC
>MGTN01000150.1:15685-18482 GCA_001799475.1 Desulfovibrionales bacterium GWA2_65_9
CGGCAGCACCAGGCCGTCGTCGCCGGTGGGGGTCATGAGCAGCTTGTGGATGCCCTTGACGTCGGTGATGCGCGCCTTGCGCAGCCGGTAGTTCACAGGCGCGCTCACTGGCCCTTCACCAGCTGGCTGATGACCGGGTCCAGCATTTCAAAGGGATAGGCTCCGGCGCTGTTGAAGGCCACCTTGCCTTCGCCGTCGAAGATGACCAGGTTCGGGATGCTGCGCACGCCGAACTCGGTGCTCACGTCGCCCTTGGCCATGAGCACGGTCAGGGTCGTGGGCCGGGACTTCAGGTACTCCTGCATGGCCTGGTCGGTGTCGTCCACGCTCAGGGCCAGGATGTCCAGCACGTCCTTGGGATACTTGGCGCGCAGCTGCTCCAGCACGGGCAGTTCGGTCTTGCAGGCCGGGCACCAGGTGGCCCAGAACATGATCAGCGTGACCTTGCCCTTGTTGGCCGCGATGCGCTTCTCCAGGCCGGACATGTCCACGGTTTCGATCTTTTCCGGGGCGCCCGGCTTGCCGCCGCCGGAGCAGGCGGGCAAAAGGCCCAGGCTCAGGGCCAGCACGAGCAAGAGCGTGTATTTCAAGAGGGTCTTGGTCATTGGTGTCCTCTGCAAAGCCGCTGTGTGGGGGGCGGCGTCATGACGTCTGCCGCGCATGTAGCAGAAAGCCGCGCCAGACGCAAAGGGCCGGGGGGCTGTCCGGCGGCAAGGCTGGTGATCAGACAGGTGATCGGACGAGTGATCCGCCCGGTTGTCCGTCCTGGTCGCCCGTCCTGGTTGTCCGTACTGGCCTTTGCCCGGTAACCGGCTTGGGTCCAGTCTCCAGAAGCGCTTTATCGCCCCAGAATGCCTTGGCGAGCCGAAGAGAGGCCAGGGCTGCAGCGCATGAGCGCCCTCCCTGGCCCCCGGAAGGACTCGCCTCGCCAGGGTACAAAAGCCAACGCCTGGCTACCGGCCCGAGTGCCTGCCCGACAGCTCCGCAGCCAGCTTCACGGCGGCCACGGCGTCGCGCGAGAAGCCGTCGGCCTTGATGGACGTGGCAAAGGCCTCGGTGACCACGGACCCGCCGATCATCACCTTCATGTCCAGGCCGCGCTCGTGCACCAGGCGCACGGTGTCGGCCATGCGCACCATGGTCGTGGTCATCAGCGCGGACAGGCCGATGACCTTGGCCCCGACGCGCTCGGCCTCGTCCACGATCTTTGCGGCAGGCACGTCCTTGCCCAGGTCGAAGACCTCGAAGCCGTGGTTTTTGAGCATCAGGCAGACGATGTTCTTGCCGATGTCGTGGATGTCGCCCTCGACGGTTGCCATGACCACCGGGGTCTTCTTCTCCGCCCGGCCCGAAGCCAAAAGCAGCGGCTCCAGCCGGGCGAAGCCCGCCTGCATGGCCTCGGCCGAGCGCAACAGTTGCGGCAGGAAGTATTCCTTGCGCTCGTACTTTTCGCCGACTTCGAGGATGCCGGGGATAAGGTCTTTATTTACTAATTCGTTGGCGATTGCCCCAAGCTTCTCAGGCTCTTCTGCTGCAACAAGTAGTCGCTCTTCGATGATGCTCAATACGGCAGTCTTGTCGCCCACGATAACTGCGCTGCTCAACTCTTTGAGTTTGTCCTGCACTGCGTCTCCAGTCGAGGCGAGCGACTTGAGAGAAGTTCCTCCCCCTCTGGAACCAGGCTGAACCGGCGTCCACTGTGCATAGCCTTCGATGTAGCGCCCGGCCTGGGGATCGAGCGCCAGGAGCACCTCGCCCGAGGAGAGCGTCTCGCGCAGGCGCTGGCTGGCCGGATTGGCGATGCACGAGGACAGGCCGCAGGCCATGCCCATGGCCAGGAAGGTCGAATTCAGGAGTTCGCGCGCAGGCAGGCCGAAGCTGACATTGGACAGACCCATGGTGGTGGCCAGGCCAAGCACCTCGCGGCAGTGGCGGATGGTGTCCAGGCAGTGGCGCGCGGCCTCGGGCTTGCTGGATACGGTGAGCACCAGCGCGTCGACCATGATCAGGCGGCGTGGGATGCCCAGGGCGTCGGCCTGGGCCAGCAGGCGTTCGATGACCGCGATGCGCTCGGCCGCGGTGTAGGGCAGCTTGCGGCCCTCCAGGGGCAGCAGGATGAACGGCGCGCCGAATTTCTTGCACAAGGGGCCGAGCAGCTCCATGCGGCCCGGCTCCCCGCTGATGGAGTTGACCAGCGGCGAACCCGGCTGGGTCCACAGGGCGTTCTCCATGGCGATGGGGTCGGAGGTGTCCAGGGCCAGCGGCAGCTCGAAGCGCGCGGACAGGGCCAGGGCCAGCGCAGGCAGCACGGCCTTCTCGTCGACCATGGCCGCGCCGACGTTGACGTCGAGGATGGCCGCGCCGTGACTGATTTGTTCCTGGGCCAGGCGCAGGGCCTCGGCGTGTTCGCCGCGCACCAGCTCCTCGGCCAGGACCTTCTTGCCCGTGGGGTTGATGCGCTCGCCGATGACGGCCAGGGGGTTGCCCGCGCCCAGGCCCACGGACAGCGACCGGCAGGTGAGCACCAGCGGCGTCCTGTCCGTTGGTTCCGGGCGCGCCCAGGGCAGGTCGCCGACCACGGACCTGAGCGCCGCGATGTGCGCCGGGGTCGTCCCGCAGCAGCCGCCCAGGAACTTCGCGCCCAGCTCGGCGAACACGCGGCACTGGCGGGCAAAGGCGTCCGGGCCCAGGCGGAACACGGTCTTGCCCTGGTCGTCCAGCTCGGGCAGGCCCGCGTTGGGCTGGACGATGAGCGGGGTGGACAGCCGGGGCAGCATGGCCCGCACGATGTCCACGA
>MGTN01000150.1:18505-22982 GCA_001799475.1 Desulfovibrionales bacterium GWA2_65_9
GGCGATGACCGCGGCCTTGGCCTCGGCCAGGTCGAACTGGGTCTCGATGATGATCAGGTCGGCCCCGCCCTCGGCCAGGCCGGTGATCTGCTCGCGGAAGGCGGCCACCATGTCGCGGAATGTGAGCGTGCCGAGCGGTTCGGCAAAATGTCCGGTGGGCCCGACGCTGCCCGCGACAAACGCACGCCCGCTCCCGGAATTGGCAACAGCCTGTTTGGCGGTGCGGGCCAGCGCGCGGTTCAGCTCGCGCACGTCCACCGTGGGGTCGAGCTTGAAGCGCGTGCCGCCAAAGGTGTTGGTGGTGATGACCTCGGCGCCGCTGGCCGCGTATTCGGCGTGGATGGCGGCCACGGGCTCCGGGTTTTTCAGGCCGAAGAGCTCCGGCGAGACGCCTGGCGGCAGCCCGCGTGATTGCAACAGCGCGCCGAAGCCGCCGTCGAAGAAATGAATGCGGCCGTCGGCCAAAAGGGAGCGGAAGGTGGACATGTCGGGTCTCCGTGCGGCGCGGACCGGGCGGCTGGCGAAGGGTCGCCGGAGGCCGGCCGGGCGCTCGCTGCGATTGCTCTTTATTCTTGCGGGCCGCGGGAAAATACGTATGCTGAGGGGCCCGGCCCAGGAGGTTGGGTGTACTGAAAAACGTTGAAAAGGACAAACAAAAACTATACGCTTCCGTTTTGCGAAACACGCCTCCAAGCCAGGGAATACGTGCCCTTGCGGAGGCAAAGGTCGGCATGAAGTCGAATAATATCCACGCCTCCCCCCCCGAGAGCCGCCGCCCCACGACACCGGCCTTGGCCGGGAAGAAGCCCCACCTTCCCGCCCTGGTCTCGACCAAGCGCGGCGAGGTCGGCCTGCGCGATTCGCTGCACCACTACCTGCGCGAGATCGCCCGCTTCCCGCTGCTGGCCCCGGAGGAGGAGTTCGAGCTGGCCCAGCGCGTGCGCGAGTCCGGCGACCAGGAGGCCGCGTTCCGGCTCATCTCCTCGCACCTGCGCCTGGTGGTCAAGATCGCCATGGATTTCCAGCGCCGCTGGATGCAGAACGTGCAGGACCTGATCCAGGAGGGCAACGTCGGCCTGATGAAGGCCGTGCGCAAGTTCGACCCGGACAAGGGCATCAAATTCAGCTATTACGCGGCGTTCTGGATCAAGGCCTACATCCTCAAGTTCATCATGGACAACTGGCGCATGGTCAAGATCGGGACCACCCAGACCCAGCGCAAGCTGTTCTACAACCTGAACAAGGAACGCCAGCGCCTGACCAACATGGGCTTTGACCCCACCACCAGCGCCCTGTCCGAGAGCCTGAACGTGTCCGAGGCCGAGATCGAGCAGATGGACCAGCGGCTCTCGCGCCAGGACATGAGCCTGGACATCTCGCTCGGCGACGACTCGGACACCACCCGGCTCGACTTTCTGCCCGCGCTGGGGCCGGGCATCGAGGAGATCTTAAGCTCCAACCAGATCTCCACGCTGCTGCTCGAAAACCTGAAGACCATCGTGCCGCACCTCTCGGACAAGGAACAGGCCATCCTGAACGAGCGCCTGCTTTCGGACAGCCCGGTGACCCTGCGCGAGATCGGCGACCGCTTCGGCGTGACCCGCGAGCGCGTGCGCCAGATCGAGTCGCGCCTGCTGGAGAAGCTGAAAGAGCATCTGTCCACGCGGGTAAAGGATTTTTCGGCCGACTGGATCGAAGGCGAGGAGTAGGGCATGGACGTGCGCATTCTGGAACTCAAGCGGCGCGCCCGCGATCTGGCCGTGTCCCGGGCGCAGTCGGCGTTCTCGCTGCAGTGCGCCGAGGAGCTGACCTACGCGCGCGATCTGTTCTTCGACCACCCGCTGGTGCTGCGCCTGCAGGGCGACGCCCTGGGCTTTTTGAACGAGGCCTGCGGCCTGGGCGTGGAGCACGGCAAGCGCGTGGCCATGGACGCCGCCGCCCTGATCCTGGCCGAGCCCTCGGGCCTGTCCACGGACGAGCGCCGCAGGCTGGCCGTGCTGGCCGAAATGGCCGGGCTCCTGCACGACGCCCTGCGCTACGAGGACAACCACGCCGAAAAGGGCGCGGACCTCTGCCTGCGCATCCTGCGCGGCTACGCCATCAGCCCGGAGGAGCGGCTGTGGATCGCCGGGGCCGTGGCCGGGCACGAGGACGGCGGCCCGCAGCCCGCAGAGGCCACGGAGTCCGCCCGGCTGCTGGCCGGGGCCGTGCACGACGCCGATGTCTTCCGTTTCGGGCCGGATATTTTCGCCACCATCCTCTGGGAGTTGTGCGAGTGTGACGAGTGGCCCCTGGAGAGGATCGCCGCGACCTTCCCGGAGGGCTTGCGCCGCGCCAAGGCCCTTGAGGGCGGCTTCCGCACCGATGGCGGGCGGCTTTACGGGCCGTCGCTTCTGGCCGAGGGACTGTCCCTGGCCGAGGAATATGAGCGCATGCTGGGCCAGGCCTTGGCCGCAACCGTCGAGAACAACGCGTGAGGACAGAGCACATGCCCACGAGTCTTCCCGCAGCCGGCCCTTTGACTCTGCGTCCAACCTTGCGCCCGGCCTTGCGCCCGGCCCTGGGGCTGGCGCTGATCCTGGCCCTGAGCCTGGCCTGCGCGGCCTGCGGCGCCGTGCGCCAGGCGCCCCCCAAGCCCGCCCCCATGTCGCTCGCGGCTTCGAGCACCTACGACTACCTGGAGTTCCAGGCCCTGTCCCAGGAGATGGCGCGTACCGCAGCGTTGTCGCGCACCTCGCCCGAGGCCTTTGCCCGCACCCTGGAGCTGCAGAAGGCTGCGGCCCAGGCCCTGGACCGGGTCATTGCCCGCGGGAGCGCGCCGACCTTGTTCATGGACAAGGCCTTCCTGTACTGGAACCCGGAGCAGGCCGGGGAGGCGCGGAAAATCCTGGAAGACGGCCTGCGCCAGTTCCCCGACGACTACAACCTGAACGCCGCCGTGGCCAACGCCTTTCTGCTGGAGAACAAGCTGCCGGAGGCGGCTGCGGTCATCGACGCCTACCTGGCCAAGCACGACAATTTCATCCTGCGCGAGCGCCTGGGGCAGCTGTACATTGACACCGACCAGCCCGCCAAGGGGCTGGAGGTGCTGAGGAAAATACCCCAGAAGGAGCGCACCAACGACGCCCAGTACCAGATGGCCCGGGGCGAGGCCCGCCTGGGCCACCGCAAGGCGGCCATCGAGACCCTGCGCAAGCTGACCAAGACCTCCCCGGACTACCTGGAGGCCTGGGTGGAGCTGGCCTTTCAGCAGGAGATGGAGAAGGACTACGCCTCGGCCCTGGTCACCTACACCAAGATTCTGGCCCTGGGCGAGACCCGCGAGGACATCCGCCAGCGCATCGAGAACGGCGGCGGCGAGGGCCGTGAGGACATCCGCCTGCGCGTGGTCGGCCTGGAGCTCAAGCTGAACAACCCGGAAAAGGCCCTGACCGTGGCCCTGGAAGGGTCGGGCAGCAAGGCCTTCGTGCTCTCGGCCTCGCTTTTGTTCTTAAGCGAGAACTACACGGCCCAGGCCAGCACCCTGCTGGATGTGCTGGCCAGCACCCCGCCGGTGCCCGGCGAGTATTTCTTCTACAAGGCCGTCATCGCCCACGATGGCGAGAGCAACCCGGTCAAGGCCCTGCAGTTCCTCGACCTGGTGCCCCAGAGCGACGCGCACTACAGCCAGGCCCTGCAGTTCCGCATCCAGCTGCTCTACGGCCTGGGCCGCGAGAACGAGGCCGTGGCGCTCATGGAGCAGGGCAAGCGCCTGTTCCCCGGCCAGTCCCGCTTCCCGCTGCTGCAGGCGGGTTATCTCATGGAGAAGAAGCGCCTGCCCGAGGCGCGCGAGGTGCTGGAGACCGCGCTCAAGGCCCGGCCCGAGGACGAGGATCTGCTCTATCAGTACGGCGCGGTGCTGGACCGCCAGGGTGAGCGCAAGCCCGCCCTCGCGGTGATGCAGCGCATCGTGGACAAGAATCCGGAGCATGCCGACGCGCTGAACTACATCGGCTACACCCTGGTGGAGGAAAACCGCGACATGGAGCGCGCGCTTTCGCTCATCCGAAAGGCCGACCGGCTCAAGCCCAACAACGGCTACATCGTGGACTCCCTGGCCTGGGCCTACTACCGCCTGGGCCGGCTGGACGAGGCCTGGAAGCAGATACAGCGCGCCGTGGGCCTGGCCCAGGACGACCCCACCATGTGGGAGCACTATGGCGACATCGCCCGCGACGCAGGCCAGCGCAGCAAGGCCAAGAAGGGCTACAAGAACGCGCTCAAGCTGAAGCACGAGTCGCCCGAGCGCATTCAGAAGAAGCTCAAGGGGTTGTGAGCGCGTGAACATGTTGCGCAGAGTCCGTCTCCCGGCCCGGCTCCCTGTCCCGGCCTTCCGTTCGACCCGAACGTCGGCTCTTTTGCCGGGCCTCATGCTGGCCCTTGTCCTGGCCCTTGTCCTGGCGATGTCGGCTTGCGCGCCCAAGATCGAGCTGCCGCG
>MGTN01000150.1:23000-29649 GCA_001799475.1 Desulfovibrionales bacterium GWA2_65_9
ACGGCGACTATGCCCGGCCCCTGCGCCTGGACGTGCGCGCCGGGCTCGGCAGCATGGTCGCGCTCATGCGCGAGGACGGCGCAGGCCTGCTCGCCTACTACCCGGACAAAAAGGCCGCCTATGCCCACATGGACCCGGTCATCGGCGCGCAGCTGCTCGGCATGCCCTTCCCGTTCTCCATGCGCGACCTGGCCCTGGTGCTCGCCGGCCACTTCGGCACCCTGGTTCCGGACACTGCCCCGACGGCCATCCGCGCGCTGCCGGGCGGCGGCTTTGCCTACAGCTACGCCAGCGGCCCGGTGCGGCTGTTGGTGGTGGACGTGTATGGCCGCCCGCAGCGCATGGAGGGCGAACTGTCCCACTATTTCAAGACCCAGGCCGAGCGTGAGGGCGAGCTGGTCTCCGGCCCGCGCCAGTGGAACCTGGTCTTCTCCGATTTTCCTGAGGACGATGGCGATCCTGAGGGCCCGGCCCGGGTGCTGACCCTTGGCCTGCCCAAGGGCGAGAGCGCCGTGCTGCGCGTCAAGGCCCTGGACGAGCGCGGCCAGCCGTGGCCGCTCAAGGCCTTGTCCCTGGTCCCGCCTGCTGATTCGAGATTCATGGCTTTGGACCGCCAGTCGGCGCCTCCTCCTGGCGTCACCGATGTCGTCACCGGGGGCAGCGAGAACGAACACGGACAACCGCAGGGGAAAGCGCATGGATAGCAACAACCAGGCACTGATTCCGGGCCCGGAGTTTCAGGCCAAGCCCGGCCTCGTGGGCACGTTCACCCTGGGCCTGGCGGTCTGGGGACGCGAGATACAGCGCATCGTGACCGGCCAGGCCAAGCGCCACGAGGTGCGCCAGCTGGAGGCCCGGCTGCGCGAGGAGATGGCCGTGCTGGCCCGGATGGATGGCTCCGGCCAGGCCACGCCCGGCCCGGAGCGCGACCTGTGCCTCCGGCAGATCGAGATGCTCAAGGCGGAGATCGCGCGGCTCCGGCGCGAGGAAGAGGCCACGGAACCCAGGTCGCAGACCTAGTGCTAGGGCGTGTTTCTAAAAGCGTCTTTTGCCCCCTGGACGTTGTTTGAAAGTCGGCGCGAGCCGATTTTAGTCCAGGGCTGTACCGCATGAGTACACTCCCTGGCCAAAAATAGGCTCTTTCCTCGCCAGGGAGAAAAATCCATCTTTTGGAAACAGGCCCTAAGCCCGCAGGAGGTTGCCCCTATGATCAAGAAGACCATCCTTTTGGCCTCCGACCACGGGGGCTTCGCCCTCAAGACCGTTCTGGCCCAGGCCCTGCGCAAGATCGATTGCGTGGTGGACGACCTGGGGCCGGACTGCACCGTTTCCTGCGACTATCCGGCCTATGCCGACAAGCTCTGCCAGCGCCTGCTGGACGCGGGCGAGGAGGGCCAGAACGGCATGGTCCTGGGCATCCTCATCTGCGGCACGGGCCTGGGGATGAGCATGGCCGCCAACCGCCACCCGGGCATCCGCGCGGCGGTGTGCACCAACGAATTCATGGCCCGCATGGCGCGGGCGCACAACAACGCCAATGTGCTCTGCCTGGGCGAGCGCGTGCTTGGCCAGGGCCTGGCCCTGGAGATCATGCGGACCTTTCTCGACGCGCCCTTTGAGGGCGGCCGCCACCTGCGGCGCATCGAGCAGTTCGAGACGCACTCCATGGCCTAAAGGCCGGTGCGCGTTGAAATTCAAAGCACTGAGGCAGCAACCCCTGACGGCTTAGGCCGGCAAACCGAGGACCAACTTCCATGCACAAGACCATCCCCCCTGACCAGCTTGTGGTGAACACCCTGAAAGGGCTCATCATGGACGCCACCCGCGCCGCCGACTCCGGACATCCCGGTGGAGCCATGAGCTCTGCGGACTTCGGGGCGGTGCTCTACTCGGAGTTTTTGAACTTCGACCCCGAGCGCGCCACCTGGTTCAACCGTGACCGCTTCGTGCTCTCCGCCGGGCACGAGTCCGGCCTGTTGTACGGCCTGCTGCACCTGGCCGGGTTCATCGACGCCGACGACCTGCGCGGTTTCCGGCAGCTCGGCAGTCGTACCCCCGGCCACCCGGAGCACGAGGTCACCCCCGGCGTGGAGGCCACCACCGGACCATTGGGCCAGGGCTTTGCCATGGCCGTGGGCATGGCCGTGGCCGAGACCTTCCTGCGCAATAAGCTCGGCCGGGACATCGTGGAGCACAACACCTATGTGCTGACCAGCGACGGCGACATGCAGGAGTCCGTGGTCCTGGGCGCGGCCTCCCTGGCCGGGCTGTGGGGCCTGGGGAAGCTCACCTGCTACTACGACTCCAACAAGGTCCAGCTGGCCGGACCGGTCAGCCGCGTGGACCGCACCGACTACGCCAAGGTTTTTGCCGCCATGGGCTGGCACGTGCAGCAGGTGGACGGCCACAATAGGGACGAGATCCGCGCGGCCATCACCAAGGCCCAGGGCCAGAAGAAGAAGCCGAGCCTGATCATCGGGCACACGGTCATGGCCAAGGGCGCGGCCACCCGCGAGGGCGACTTCGGCACCCACGGCGAGCCCCTGGCCGCCGAGGAGATCGCCGCCACCAAGAAGGGCATGTGCCTCCTGGAGGGCGCCTGCTTCCAGGTGTCCGACGAGGCCCGCGCGCATTTCCAGGCCAGGTTCCCGGAGCTCAAGCGCGCAGTGGCCGCCAGGAAAGAGACCCTGGCCAAGCGCATCAAGAAGGGCGACAAGGACTTTTTGTCCTTCTGGAAGGCCATGAACACCGGGCGCGGCGAGCTTGTCCTGCCCATGCCCGTGTTCGAGCCCGGCAAGAAAATCGCCACCCGCGCGGCCTGGGGCGCGTGCCTGAACATGCTCAAAGACGCCCTGCCGAACCTCATGGGCGGCAGCGCCGACCTCGATCCCTCGAACCAGACCGCCAAGTTTCGCGACGCCGTGGGCATCTTCGCCAGCGACAACCCGCTGGGTCGCAACCTGTCCTTCGGCGTGCGCGAGTTTCCCATGGCCGCGATATTGAACGGCATGGCCCTGCACGGCGGGATGCTGCCCTTCGGCGCCACGTTTTTGACCTTCTCCGACTACTGCCGCAACGCCATCCGCATGTCGGCCCTGCAGAAGCTGCCCGTGCTCTTTGTCTTCACCCATGACTCCTTCTACGTGGGCGAGGACGGCCCCACGCACCAGCCCATCGAGCATGTGGCCTCCCTTCGGCTCATCCCGAACCTGCTGGACCTGCGCCCGGCCGACGCCACGGAGACGGCCCTGTGCCTGGAGCTGGCCCTGCGCCAGACGGACAAGCCCTCGTGCCTGTTCCTCACCCGCCAGGGCCTGCCGGTCATGGACCCCAAAAAGTACCCGGCTGTGGCCCAGGGCGTGAAGCATGGCGGCTATGTCCTGCGCGACTGCAAGGCCGAGCCGGAGCTCATCGTCATGGCCTCGGGCTCCGAGGTCTCCCTGGCGCTGGCCGCCGTGAAGATCCTGGAGGACGAGGAGCCGGGCCGCATGATCCGCGTGGTCAGCATGCCCTCGGTGAACCTGTTTGAGGCCCAGAGCATCCACTACAAGGAATCCGTGCTGCCGCCGACGGTGGAGCGGCGCGTGGCCATCGAGGCCGGCCGGCCCGAGGGCTGGCACAAGTACGTGGGCCTGTTCGGCCTGGCGCTCGGGCTGGACCACTTCGGCGAGAGCGCCCCGGCGGAGAAGCTGGCCGAGAAGTACGGCTTCACCGCGCCCACCGTGGCCCGGCTCATCCGTGAGCGTTATTTTGGCTAGCGTGCGCGAGCGTTATTTTGGCTAGCGGACGCGAGCGCTGCTTCGGCTAGCGGCGCTGCCCGGCCAGGACGCTTGCGGTCTGGCCGGATGCTCTGCTAGGGTACGTACAGACTGGGAAAATTCGGGCCGCGCCGCTGTGCGCAGGCCCTGCACTTCGAAGGAGAAACTCATGGAAGCCCCGCAAAGAAATCTGGCCCTGGACCTGGTGCGCGTCACCGAGGCCGCCGCCCTGGCGAGCGCCCGCTGGCTTGGCAAGGGCGACAAGAACGCCGGGGACCACGCGGCTGTCGAGGCCATGCGCATGAGCTTCAAGACCCTGGCCATCAGCGGCACGGTGATTATCGGCGAGGGCGAGAAGGACAACGCGCCCATGCTGCACAACGGCGAAAAGGTCGGCGCGGGCGGACCGCAGACCGTGGACGTGGCCGTTGACCCCGTGGAGGGCACCAGCCTGCTGGCCTTTGGCCGCCCCAACGCCATCTCTGTCGTGGGCGTGGCCCCGGCCGGAACCATGTACGACCCGGGTCCGAGCTTCTACATGCAGAAGCTGGTGGTGCCCGCCGCCGCCAAGAACGTGGTCGACATCGAGGCCCCGGTGCCGGTCAACCTGAAGCGCATCGCCAAGGCCCTGGGCAAGGACGTGGACGACCTGGTGGTCTTCGTGCTGGACAAGCCGCGCCACAAGAAGCTCATCAACGACATCCGCGAGGCTGGCGCGCGCATCCAGCTGCACACCGACGGCGACGTGGCCGGGGCGCTCATGGCCATCGACCCCAGAAACGACGTGGACCTGATGATGGGCACCGGCGGCACGCCGGAAGGCGTCCTGGCGGCCTGCGCCATCCGCATCATGGGCGGCGAGATGTTCTGCAAGCTCGATCCCCAGAAGCAGGACGAGAAGAACGGCCTGGCCCAGAGCGGGGTGGACATCCGCCGCGTGCTCACCGTGTCCGACCTGGTGCGTAGCGATGACGTGTTCTTTGCGGCCACGGGCATCTCGGGCGGCACCTTCCTCAAGGGCGTGCGCTACCTGGGCTACGGCGCGGAGACAAGCTCGCTCGTGATGCGCGGCAAGACCGGCACCATCCGCTACATCGAGGCCATCCACTCCTGGGACCACCTCATGAAGATCAGCTCGGTCAAGTACGATTAACAGACGCACAAAGGCCGGGAGGGGGCGTTTTCTCCCCTCCCGGCCTTTGTATTTTCTGATTGGTGCAAGGGCGTGTTTCCAAAAGATGGATTTTGTTTCCCTGGCGAGGAAAGAGACGATTTGGGGCCAGGGATAGTACTCATGCGGTACAGCCCTGGACCAAAATTGGGTCGTGACGACGTCCAGGGGGCAAAAGACGCTTTTAGAAACAGGCCCTAGAGGTCAGGATCGGCGAGCTTGGCGGCGATGATCAGCGCGTCCTCGGGCCGGGCCTGGGCTGCAAGGCTCTTGGATTCCCCGTGGCAGGCGAAGCCTGTGCCCGAGAGATGCACATGGCCTGCGGCGAGCACCTTGGTGTAGGGAATCTGCTCGCGCATCTCGGCAAAGTCGATGCGCTTGGGGAAGATGATGGGCACCGGAACTCCTGAAAAATCCTCGAACATGATGTACTTCATGGCATCCTCCCTGGGCGTTTGCTGTGCAGGCATTCTAGCGCACACGGGCCGTGAGGGCAAGAAGCCCAGGCCGGGCGCGGACCTGCTGGACACGGTCGGCCGATGAACGCCTTCCGGCATATCGGCATCTGGCAGACGGCCTTTTTGGGCGACGCCGTGCTCACCCTCCCGCTCATCCAGGCCGTGAAGGCCCGCTTTCCAGAAGCCGAGGTGCACCTCTTCGTGCGCGCGGGCGTGGAGGGCCTGTTTTGCTCCCAGCGCGAGCTTTCAAGCGTGCGGCCCTTTGCCAAGCGCGGCGCGCAGAAAGGTCCTCTTGCCGCAGTCGGCCTGGGCCGGGAGCTCGCGCGCGAGGGCTTCGACCTTTGGATCTCCCCGCACACGAGCCTCCGCAGCGCGCTGGTGGCCAAAAGCGTGGGCGCGCGGGTGCGCATCGGCTACTCCAGGCCCTGGTGGAACCATCTGGCGTACACGCACCTGGTGGACCGTCGCTTCGACGAACTGCACGAGATCGAGCGCCTGATGCAGCTGACCCTGCCCCTGGGCATTGATCCCGTTGCGCCCAAACCGCGCCTGGACCTGCCGCCAGAGGCCGTGAGCCGCGCCGCGGAAATCTTCTCCAGCCTCCCCACAGGCCTGGCCAGCAGTCTGAAGCTCGGCCCGTCCGCCGGCCCGATTCTGGGCATCCACCCCGGCTCCACCTGGCCCACCAAGTGCTGGCCCGAGGACTCCTTTGCCGAGGTGGCGCGCTGGGCGCTTTCTGCCGGGGCCGTGGTGCTGCTCTTTGCCGGGCCGGGCGAGGAGGCTTTGGCCGCGCGCATCGCCCGCTCCGTGGGCGACAACACCGGGCGGCTGGTGGATCTTGGCGGGCAGCTCGATATCCCGGCCCTGGCAGCGGCCCTGGGCCGGGTCGACGCCTGCCTGACCAACGACTCCGGCCCCATGCACCTGGCCTGGGTGCAGGACACGCCGCTTGTGGCCCTGTTTGGCCCCACCACGCGCCAGCTGGGCTTCTTCCCGCGCGGGGAGAACTCCCGCGTGCTGGAGCAGTCCTTTGACTGCCGCCCCTGCGGCCTGCACGGGCACAAGGCCTGCCCGCTCAAGCACCACTCCTGCATGCGCGACATCACCCCGGACCGGGTCTGGGATGTGCTGAAGGGCATGCTCGGAGTAGCGTAAGGCAAGCCTCCGGCGGCCGGGGGAAATGATTTCCCCCGGACCCCCTCGTTTGGCGGCGGTCTGCGGGGCGGCTCCCGCCCCGCAGACCGCCGCGAACAAATGGGGAG
>MGTN01000150.1:29673-32717 GCA_001799475.1 Desulfovibrionales bacterium GWA2_65_9
CATCGGCCGCGCCACGGAACTGCACGCCCTTTATTATAGTAGGGAGTGGCGCTTCGGGCTCTTCTTCGAGGCCCAGGTGGCTGCCGGGCTTGCGGAATTCTTGCAGCGCTTCGACCCGGCGCGCGACGGCTTCTGGACCGTGAGCCGGGGCGGGCGCGTCATGGGCTGCCTGGCCATTGACGGTGGGAAAGGCGGCGGGAAAGGCGGCGGGAAGGGCGGCGGGAAGGCGGACACCGCAGGCGCGCACCTGCGCTGGTTCATCCTGGCGGACGAACTCCGGGGCCAGGGGCAGGGCAACCGGCTGCTGCGGCAGGCCATTGATTTTTGTCGCAGCTGCGGCCACCCATCGATATTCCTCTGGACCTTCCAGGGGCTCGACTCCGCCCGGCACCTGTACGAGAAGCACGGCTTCCGGCTGGCGGAGGAGCGCCAGGGCCGCCAGTGGGGCGAGCTGGTCACGGAGCAGCGTTTTGTCCTTGCCTTGACCTGAAGCCGACTTAGGTGAATAAGACAGTCATCGTATCTCCCCAAATTTCAAGGACGAGGAGTACTGCATGGCAATCGCATCGAGCATGGCTGAACTCATCGGCAAGACTCCGCTGGTCAGGCTGAACAAGCTGTCCCAGGGCCTTGGGGCCACGCTTGTGGCCAAGCTGGAGTCCCTGAGCCCCGGCGGCTCGGTGAAGGACCGCATCGGCCGGAGCATGATCGAGGCCGCCCTGGCCGATGGCCGCATCACGCCGGAGAGCGTCATCGTCGAGCCCACCAGCGGCAACACGGGCATCGGCCTGGCGCTCATCTGCGCCATCAAGGGCCTGCGCCTGATTTTGACCATGCCCGAGAGCATGAGCCTGGAGCGCCGCAAACTGCTGACGGGCTACGGGGCCGAGCTGGTGCTCACCCCGGCCTCCCTGGGCATGAAGGGCGCCATCGCCCGCGCCCTGGAGCTGGCGGTCGCGACGCCAAAGGCCTACATGCCCATGCAGTTCGAGAACCCGGCCAACCCCGAGGCGCACCGCGCCACCACGGCGCTGGAGATCTGGGCGGACACCGACGGGGCGGTGGACTGCTTCGTGGCGGGCGTGGGCACGGGCGGCACCATCACCGGCGTGGGCCAGGTCTTGCGCCAGAAGAAGCCCGGCCTGCGCATCGTGGCCGTGGAACCCTCGGACTCGCCGGTGCTCTCCGGCGGCGCGCCCGGCCCGCACAAGATCCAGGGCATTGGCGCGGGCTTCGTGCCCGGCGTCCTGGACACCAAGATCTACGACGAGATCATCCAGGTGGGGGCCGAGGACGCCTTTGCCACGGCGCGCCGGCTCATGCGCGAGGAGGGCATCTCCTGCGGCATCTCCTCCGGGGCCAACGCCTTCGCCGCCATGCAGCTGGCGGCACGGCCGGACATGGCGGGCCGGATGATCGTGTTCATTGTCTGCGACACGGGCGAGCGCTACCTGTCCACCCCGCTGTTCGCGGATGCAGACTAGCTGGCATCGACGAGACTGCGTCCATCCGCCCCGACAGGAGGCCCTTTGATGATCGACGAGACCCCCATCTTCGCGAACCTGGACCGCGACGCCGTGCTGGCGGAAACCGTTGCCCGGCTGTGCACGCACGAAGCCTGCGAGGCCTCCTGCCACCGCATCAGCCGCGACCAGCCCCTGCCCTCGCTGGACGCGCTGACCGAGGTGGTCAGCCTGCTGCGCGCGGTGCTCTTCCCCGGCTTCTTCGGACCCCCGGACGTGAGCGAGCGCACCATGCCCTTCTACGCGGGCAGTGCGCTGGACCGCGTGGTCAAGATTCTGGCCGAGCAGATCAACCGGGGCTACTGCTTTGTCTGCGCCAAGGAGAACCGCTCCCCGTGCAGCGACTGCGAGGCGCGCTCGGAGTCCGTGGCCCTGGAGTTCATCCGCAAGCTGCCCCGGGTGCGTGAGCTTTTGGCCACGGACGTGCAGGCGGCCTATGACGGCGACCCGGCGGCCAAGAGCCCGGGCGAGACCATCTTCTGCTATCCGTCCATCAAGGCCCTGACCAACCACCGCATCGCGCACCAGCTGCACCACCTGGGCGTGGACATCATCCCGCGCATCATCGGCGAGATGGCGCACTCGGACACGGGCATCGACATCCACCCCGGCGCGCACATCGGCGAGCGCTTCTTCATCGACCACGGCACCGGCACGGTCATCGGCGAGACCAGCATCATCGGCAAGAACGTGCGCCTGTACCAGGGCGTGACCCTGGGGGCCAAGAGCTTCCCCAAGGACGACACGGGCAGCAGGCTGGTCAAGGGCCTGGCGCGGCATCCCATTGTGGAAGACGACGTGACCATCTACGCCGGGGCCACGATCCTCGGCCGGGTGACCATCGGCCAGGGCGCGGTCATCGGCGGCAACGTCTGGGTGACCCAGGACGTGCCTGCGGGCGCGCGCATCGTGCAGGCCAGGGCCTCGGAGCAGGTGTTCCTCGGCGGTGCGGGCATCTGATGGGGGTGAGAATTCTTTTTATACGCTTGTAAAAGCCCTTGTATTTCGTTTCGCCTCAGGATAATGATAGGGCAATGTTGACTTTTTTCAACGCCTGGAGCGAGCTGTGAGCGACGACTGCATCTTCTGCAAGATCATCGAGGGCAAGATCCCTTGCGCCAAGGTCTATGACCAGGGTGGGATCTTTGCCTTTCTGGACATCGCTCCGGTGAACAAGGGGCACGCGCTGGTGGTGCCGAAGGCGCACCACGCCACGCTTTTCGACCTGCCGCCGGACATCGGGCGCGAGCTTTTGAACTCGCTCAAGCTGGTGGGCCAGGCGGTGATGCAGGCCACGGGAGCTGCCGGGCTCAACGTGGGCATGAATAACTTCGAGGTGGCGGGGCAGTTGGTGCATCACGCGCACTTCCACCTCATCCCGCGCCACGAGGGCGACGGGCTGCGGCTTTGGACGCAGCACGCCTACGAATCCGGCGAAGAGATGCAGAAGCTGGCCCAGGCCGTGAAAAAGGCCATCGGCTAAGAACCGCAACGAAGGAGGCCCCCCATGAGCGGTCAAAC
>MGTN01000150.1:32769-43326 GCA_001799475.1 Desulfovibrionales bacterium GWA2_65_9
GACCAACGAGAGCATCACCCTGCCGCCGCGCAAGGTTGTGGTCTTCCGCCTGTCCCGCAAGTTCCGCGCCGAGCTTAATCCTGAGGAATAAACGCCTGGGGCCAGTCCGGCTTGAGAGTTTCCAGGGCCTTGTGCGCAGCGGCAAGGTCCTGGAAGGGACCGGCCTGGACCCGGTACAGCGTGCCCGGCCCCTGCTCCGGACGCACCATGCGTGAATTCTCATAGCCCTTTCCCTTGAGCCAGGACACCGCCCCCAGGGCGTTCATGGCCGTGCCGAAAGCCCCGACCTGCACATAGCTCTGACGCTCGGCCACTGCCGGGGCGGCCTGTCCGGCGGATGTCGTCGGCGCATTTGTCGCGTCCTTTTCCTGGCTGGCCGGGGCCGGCTCGGCCTGGGCGGGCGTGGACTCGGCGGGCTTGGCTGGCGCGGCCTTGAGCTGCGCCGGTTTCGCGGCCTTGGCGGTCTTCACAGGGGCAGGCGCTGGCGCGGGCAGAGGCTGGGCCTCAGCCGGGGCCTTGGTGGCGATGCGCGGCTCGTCCAGGGGGATGGGCTTGCGGGGAGAGCAACCCGTGAGGGCCGTGAGGGCGAGCAGGGCGGCCAGGGCCGTCAGGGCGAACAGGGTGGCCAGTGTTCCGTGCTGTTTTTGCATGGCAGTACCGGGCATGAGCGCCTCCGGGACGGTTTGGTCGTGGGGGCCGGGTCGGCCTAGACTTTGTCTAGATAGGCCAGGGAGGGACGAAAGGCAAGGGGCTGAGTGCTCTATGCTCAGGGGAGTTCAATGCCACTGAGGAATAGGTGTGATACCTTGCGCTCGCCCAAGGCATTAACCATGAAGCTACGGGTTGCGGTTACGGTAGCCGCATCGTGTTTCATGGCTTCGATGTAATCATTAATGTCCCCGTTTCTAATTGTGAAAGGAATTGGTTTTGGGCCAACTACCTCATCAAAGTAGTCTAGTCTGCCATTGTTAGATTTTCTGTTTATACTGAATATTCTACATTTAATGTTAAGAGATTCGGGTTCTATGGTCTCGATTTCGTTTACAGAGAAGTATGTACTCTCAGTTCGTGTGAAATTGTACTCTGGCTCAATATCAGTCTCGTTGAGTTGCCTTACGTCTGTAGTTGCCTTGAATGTGTCAATTGACTTGTTGTTTATAAGTTCCGCAAGAAGCGCAATGCTTTTGAAGTTTTTCCTAATGCTTTCATCGAGTTGGCTGCTGACGTTCATCACGCCACCGCTTTGCCCAAAGTTTGCTACTGCTCCAGGCTCAACAGTAACATTGTAAACCGCTGGTGACTTATTTTCGTAGAAGTGCTTTGCTAATGCAACTGCAGCCTTTGCTGTTTTAATAAAAATTTCCCACGAAGATGTGCAAATCATTTTGTATGCGTAGTCGGGTATCAATGGGGTGAGCGATGCCAGCGCTCCAGAGAGATCAACAATGAATTGTGTATCTAGGGAACCTGTTTTGACGTATGAAATCTTGAGTTTTGGGCGGAGTGTTGATTTTTTAAGGGTCTGATCCGTCGCAATATCAAGGCAGTTTTTGTAGGTTGTAGAGAAGCAGGTAAGTGCCGCGAGCGTTTCATCAAGGTTTAACCCCTCAGGCGTAAACGCAGTCCCTTCTGCGAGTAAGGCTATCTTCATGCTGAGGGTCTCCTTTGATGTCGATTCTATACGTGTATCCTATGGCACCGTTAGCTGCAAATCACTGTGATGGCAATACCCCAACAACACAAAGAAAAAAGGCGCCCGGTCTTTTCGACCGGACGCCTCGTCCTCTACCAATTGGGGGCGGCTTTCTAGAAGCCGTAGCCCAGTGCTTCGCGCAGGTCAGCCGGGAGATTGGCGCTGGCCTCGGGAGCGGACTTCTTCTTGGACTTGCCGGCCTTGTGGCGGGCAGCCTTGACGTCGTCCAGGGCGAAGGCGCGCGGGATCTCGAAGTTCTGACCGGGGTAGATCAGGTTGGCGTTCTTGATCTTGCTGCGGTTGGCCTTGAAGATCAGGGGCCACATGAAGGGATCGTTGTAGATCTGCTTGAACTCGGAGATCCACCACAGGCAGTTGCCCTTCACGACAGTGTACGAGGTCGGCAGCTTGGCATAGTCAGCCTCGTAGATCTGGCGGGGGGACATGGGGGCCGGGGCGATTTCGCGGGACTCGACCACAGGGGCCGGAGCAGGCGCGGGGGCCGGGGCCGGTTCAACCTTCTTGGCACAGCCAAGGGCAAAAACCACACAACAGGCGACAGTAAGCAACATGAGTTTTTTCATAAGATTTTCCCTCCTCCGGTTGGGAATTGAAAGATATTCCTGGCGCTTTAGCGTGTCAAGCTTAAGGTGCCATCCTTGCGCTCCAATTATCCAAAATTTTTTTCTCCTGCAGGACCAGGCGGTCCGTGGCGTTGATGGCAAAGGCGTTCTGCACGGCCTGGGAGGCCTCGGCCACCCAGCCGCCCAGGCGCAGGCTCTGGGCCGCCAGGATGTACATGCGCTCCGGGTGGTCGCCGTAGACACTGTTCAGCAACAGGTTGTAATCGCTGCCGAAAACCTCGCGCACCAGAGCATTTTGGGAGAACAGGTAGCGCGCCAAAAGCGCGTTCTCGCGGTGCCGGGCCAGGTAGATGGGCAACAGCCTGCGGCACTGGGACATGATGAAGCGGATGCGCTCGATCTCGCGGCGCATGCTTTCTTCGGTCTGCTTGAGCACCTGGAAAAGTTCCTCCACCACCACGCGTTCGTTCTCGGGCAGGTCGCGGCCGCGCAGGGCCAGAAACCACGGGGCGTAGGTCAGGGCCTGGTAGGAGTCCTCCTTGAGCTTGATGGTCTCGTGGAAGATGTAGCCCAGGCCCCAGTCCAGGAACTGCCCGGTGAGCGAGGTCTCGGGGTCGTTGCGGAAGACGTGGTGGGCGGTGTCCTTCATGCGCCAGAGCAGTCCCTTGTCCATCTCCTGGCCCACCAGGTCGCGCAGGGTGGTAAAGGTCACCGCGCCCTCGCGGTCAAAGGAGGCGAACTGTTCCTCCAGGGACTTGCAGGCCATGCAGAAGGTGCGGAACATGTCGCGCACGAACTCCGGCAGTTTCGCCCGGATCCAGGATTTGGACATGGGCTAGCACCTCCTCTTGCGGGGGTATTCGGCGCTGGCGGCCAGCCGCGTGAGTTCGGCCAGGCGCGCGTCCACCATCTGATAGAGGGAGCCGGGCGGGTAGCGCCCGTCCTTGCGGCGCGCCCCGGCGGGTCTGCCGGTCAGGATGGTCATGGCCTGTTCGATGGTGGCCACGGGATACAGGTGGAAGCGCCCTGCGGCCACAGCCTCCACGACCTCGTCCTTGAGCATCAGGTGCACGGCGTTGTCCGCCGGGAAGAGCACGCCCTGGCTGCCGGTCAGCCCGCGCCTGCGGCAGACCTCGAAAAAGCCCTCGACCTTGCGGCTGACCCCGCCCACGGCCATGATGGCCCCGGATTGGCTGACCGCGCCGGTGAAGGCCAGAGAGAGATCGATGGGCGCGCCGGACAGGGCGGAGAGCAGGGCGGCCAGCTCCGCGCCCGAGGCCGAGTCGCCCTCGACCCCGGCGTAGTTCTGCTCGAAGCACAGGCTGCCGGTGAGCACGATGGGCTTGTCCTGGGCGAACAGGCGCACCAGGTAGCTCTTGATGATCATCATGCCCTTGGTGTGGATGGGGCCGCCCAGCTGGGCCTCGCGCTCCAGGTCCAGGATGCCGCCGTGGCCCACGCCGACCGTGCAGGAGATCTGGTGCGGCAGGCCGAACTCGTAGTCGCCAAAAAGCGTCACCGAGAGGCCGTTGGCGCGGCCCACGGCGGTTCCGCCCGTGGCCACCTTGATGATCTCGCGGTCGTAGTCGGCCATGAACTCTTCCTCGAAGAGGTTGGCCCGGAAGTCGTGGTCGGCCACGGCGCGGGCCAGGTCCCTGGCCTCCACCAGCGCGCGGCCGTCCATGCGGGCCAGGGCCGCGGCCTCGATCATGCGCGCTCGCACCTGGGTGAAGGACAACGACAGGCGCTTCTGGTCCTCGGCCAGGCGGCTGGCGTGGTCCACCAGCCCGGCCAGGGCTTCGCGGCTGAAGGGCGGCAGCCCGGCCTTGTCGATGATGCCGCAGAGGGACGAGAGGAAGTGGCGGATGCCCCCGGCCGTGCGCATGGCCGTGCCCTGCAGGTGGGCCTTGAGCTTGAAGTGCTTGCGGAAACGGTCGTCGGCGCTGAGCATGGCCTCGTAGGCCTCGTCCGAGCCCACCAGGATGATGCGCAGGGAGAGCGGGATCGGCTCGGGCTCGATGGTGCGCACGCGCACCTGCTCGGAATCGCCCGGATCTTCCATGCGCAGCTTGCCCAGGCGCAGGGCGCGCAGCAGGCCTTCCCAGGAGCCCTGGTTGCCCATGAGGTCCTCGACGTTCAGGATGAGGAACCCGCCGTTGGCGCGGTGCAGGCTGCCTGCGCGCACCAGGGTGAAGTCGGTGTAGAACGCGCCCAGCTCGCTCTCGCGCTCGATGCTGCCCAGGAGGTTGAAGGCCGTGGGGTGGTCCTCGATGATGACCGGCGCGCCGTCCTTGGTCTGGAAGCTCTTGCCGTTGTCCACGAAGAGGTTCACCTCGTGGCGGTAGTTGGGGTCGTCGGCTGCGGCGTGGGCCTGGGCGTGCGGCTCCTGGTGCGGGCCGGGGGGCGGGGAGCCGGGCCCGGGCAGGGGCGCGGCATCGGCCGCGTCGCGCGGGAGGTAGGCATCCACGTTGTCCAGGATGTCCTTTTCCACGGCGGCCATGTGCTCCATGAGGCGCTGGTTCTGGGCGAAGTCGCGGCGCAGGGGGCCCAGGTGCTCGGTCAGGGCCGCCTGGGCGATCTCGCGGTGCAGCTTGAGCTCGCCCTGGCGGAAGCCCTGCTCGCTCTGGGTGAGCTTGCGCAGGAAGATGCCGATCTCCTGGAGCAGGTGCTCGCCCTTGCTCTTGAGCATCTTGCGCCGGGCCGGGGCCAGACGCCCGTATTCGTCGTCGCCCATGACCTTGCCGCCGACCATGGGCATGATGGTCAGGGCGCCGGAGTCGTCCATGTCCAGGGCAAAGCCCTTGCCGCGCGCGGTGGCTTCCATCTTGCTGAAGATGCTGTCGCGCTTGGCCGAGAAGCGCTTGAAAAGGGTCTCGTGCTTGCGGCGGTATGCCTCCTGGTCGAAGCGCGCGGCGATGGCGGCGCGCACGTCGGCCAGGGCCTTGGCCAGGCCGACCTTGAACACGCGGCCCTGGCCTGCGGGCAGGCTGACCGCCAGCGGCCGGTCCGGGTCGTCGAAATTGTGCAGGTACAGCCAGTCCGGCGGCACGGGGCGCTTGGCGGCCTCCGGGGCCAGGAACTGGCGCACGAAATGGGTGCGGCCGTGGCCGGGTTCGCCCGCGAGAAAGACGTTGTACTCGTTGCCGGGAATCTCAAGGGCCATGCGCAGGGCCTGCATGGCGCGGGGCTGGAACGTGGTCTCCCCGCTCTTGCGGGCGACGCCCCGGCTGTCCGCAGGGCGGATGCTGGCCGGGTCCAGCCGGTTGCGGAGTTTTTCCGGCGGCAGGGGCCGGGCGGTGCGGCGGGGAGTCGGATCTTTCTTGTCGGTCATGTGCAGTCCAGTGTAAGGTTTCAGGCACGAGCGCGTGCAGGATGGAATGTACGTGCTTCCGCCCCGAATGTCACTAGAGACGCGGCCGCGCTTCGGAGCGTGAAAATCGGAAAAAAGGTTCACCTCATGGCGCAACCTCATTGACTGGCAGGGAGGCTTGTGCTAGGTGTTCCTCCTTGTGAAGAAATGAACGTCCGGCCTGGCGACCGGCGCGACGGCCGCTCCGGAGTAATGATGTTCTTTTTCAAGCGGGACAAGCCCTCTGAGGCGATGGTGCTCTTCGGCAACGTTGCCACCATCGGGATGCAGCTCGTGGTCGCAACCTTCATCGGGTTGGCCATGGGCTACTATCTTGATGAATGGCTCGGCACCAAGCCCTGGATGCTCATCATCTTTCTGTTGCTGGGGATCATCACGGGCTTTCGCGATGTGTACCGCGAGGCCATGCGGCTCCAGCGGGGCGCGGATGAGCAGAGCGCCGGTCCGTCCGGTCCGGGTTCTGATGGCGCCAAGGGCGGCCCTGGCCGCCAGGGGAAATGATGCAGAGGACGCTTGTCCAGAAGATTGACGCCTTGCTGTATCGCCGCGGTTTTGCCGTGGCGGACGCGCGCAAGCTCATGCGCAACCAGATCCTTCTGGCTGCGGGCGGGGCTGCGCTGGCCTGCTTGGCCACGGGGTTCTCGAATTGGGGGTTATCCTTCGCGGCCGGGGCTTTGATCATCAGCGTGAATTTTTGGTGGCTGTCCAAGGCCGCCCAGGAGCTGGTGAAGGTGAGAGACGGCGCGGTGTTTACGCTCTTGACGCTCTTTTACGGTAGGCTGGTATTGACCGGGGTGGCCATCGCCGCATTGGTGGCATGGCTTGGGGCATCGGTATTCGGACTTTTGGCCGGACTCTCCACGGTGGTAATCAACGCCACTCTCTGGGGGGTTCTCCAGATCAGGCACAAGGTTCCCGCCACAGGGAACGGGAAGGAGGCGTAATAAATGGCTGCAGGACTTGCACATCCGCTGACCTATTCGGTCATCCTCGACCAGCAACTCGGGCTTCATCTGCCGCCGCATGTGTACTACATGTGGTTGGCCATGATCATCCTCTTCACTTGCGGGTTCATACTCCGCGGTCGCCTGCAGTTGGTGCCCGGAGGGTTGCAGAACCTCTTTGAGACGGTGATCGGCGGACTGGAGGACTTTGTCGTCCTCAACATCGGCGAGGAAGGCCGCAAGGTGTTCCCGTTCCTGTGCGCCATGTTCATCTTCATCCTGGTGATGAACTACATCGGCCTCATCCCCGGCTGCGACGCCGCCACCGCCAACGTGAACACCAACGCGGCCATGGCCATCTCGGTGTTCGTGTACTACAACTACATCGGCATCAAGAAGTGGGGCTTCGGCTACATCAAGCACTTCATGGGTCCGGTCATCTTCCTGGCCCCGCTGATGCTCATCCTTGAGACCGTCAGCCACCTGGCCCGGCCCCTGTCGCTGACCCTTCGACTGTTCGGCAACATCCGCGGCGAGGAAATCGTCCTGGTGCTGCTCTTCATCCTGGCTCCGGTGCTCGGCACGCTGCCGATGTACTTCCTGTTCATCCTGGGCAAGACCATTCAGGCCTTCATCTTCTTCATGCTGACCATGATTTACCTGAAGGGCTCTCTGGAACACGCTCACTAGACTTGGGGAAATGGTCGTTCGACCAACACATAAATACCTTAAGGAGTTCACTGTTATGCGCAAATCTCTGCTGATGACCCTGGCTATGGTTCTGGTTGCTTCCGCTGCCTACGCTTCTGACGCCCCGGCTGCCGCCGCCGCTGTCGCCGCTGTCGGCCCCACCGCCGCTTGGGCTACCGCCATGGGCATGGCCATTGCCGCCGGTCTGTGCGGTCTCGGCCAGGGCATGGGCCTCAAGGCCGCTTGCGAAGGCACCGCCCGCAACCCCGAAGCCGGTGGCAAGCTGACCGTCACCCTGATCCTGGGCCTGGCCTTCATCGAGTCCCTGGCCATTTACGCCCTCGTCGTCAACCTGATCCTGCTCTTCGTGAAGCCCCTGGGCGCCTAGTACCCAAGGCTTGTTTCCGGAATCAAGGAGGCCGCAAGGCCTCCTTTTTTCCGGGAGTTTTGTTAAAAAATTCACATTCACAGTCGGTACAGGGCCATGAAGAGCGAGCACATTCCCAAGGCTACCATCGCCCGTCTGGCCACCTATATCCAGGTGCTCTCGGAGTTCAAGCGCGAGGGCACGGATGTGGTCTCCTCCGAACGCCTGGCCGAGGCCTGCTCCGTCAATTCCTCACAGATTCGCAAGGACCTCGCCTACTTCGGAGAATTCGGCGTGCGCGGCGTGGGCTACTACGTCCAGGATCTCATCACCTCCATCAAACGTTCGCTGGGCATCGACCGCGCCTGGAACTGCGGGCTTGTGGGCGTGGGCAACCTGGGCCGCGCGCTTTTGCGCCACCGCGAGTTCTCGCGCAAGGGCTTCATCATCCGCGGGGCCTTTGACTGCGACCCCTACAAGATCGGCGAGATCGTCGAGGGCATGGAGATCGTCTGCTCGCGCCAGCTCCCGGCCAAGGTCAAGGAGCTCTCGCTGGAGATCGGGATCATCACCACGCCGCCGGAGCGCGCCCAGCGCGCCGCCAACTATCTTGTGGGCGCGGGCATCAAGGGCATCATCAACTTCGCGCCCTCGCGCATCTCTGTGCCCAGCCACATCCACCTGGAATACGTCGATTTCTTCCATCATTTCTACGCTGCGGCCTTCCACATCCGCTTTGCCGAGCACCAGGAATAGCCTCAGGCGCTCTCCGCCGAAGCAGTTGACAGCACGGGCAGATGGCCCGATGATGTAGGACGTTCCAGAGAGAGCTTCCGGGGTGGGCCTGCGTGGGTGATTTCGACAACGTTCCCAAGGTGTTCCTGCAAACAGGAGACTGCTATCTCGGGGTGCGGCCTACGCTGGTGACCACGGTGCTGGGCTCTTGCGTGGCGGTGACCATGTGCGCCCCGCATCGTCTGGTCGGGGCCATCTGCCACGCCTTCTTGCCCGACAGCACCAAGTTCAGCGCGCGCGGCAAGGACCCCCAGGTCTGCCGCTTCGTCGACACCGCTGTGGAGGGCATGCTCGCCAGCCTCATGCGCCTCAAGATCTCTCCGGATGACCTGGTGGTGAAGGTCTTCGGCGGCGCTGCGGGCATCATGAACGGCAACCGCTGCAATCTCTATGACATCGGCGGCCGCAACCTGCATGCCGTGCAGGAAAGGCTGGCGTCGTACGGCATCCGCGTGACTCGCTCGGCCACCGGAGGCTGCCAGGGCCGCAAGCTGCTGTTTCTGACCCACACCGGTGACGTCTGGATCAAGACGCTCCACAAATCCAACGGGGAGAACCGCTCATGAAGAACTGGCGCAACGTCTTCTCCTGGCTTGTGCTCTGCGCGCTGCTGCTCTCGGCCCTGCCTGTTCAGGCCGAGGGCCTGCTGAAGCAGCCCGCGCTGGTCCAGATTGGGGTCATCGACGCCCTCCTGGCCGGGGGCTATGACGGCTCCGTGGCCGTGCGTGAGCTGCCCCGGCTGGGCGACGTCGGCCTGGGCACCTTCGACGCCCTGGACGGCGAGATGGTGGTTCTCGACGGCGTGGTGTTCCAGGTCCCCGCAAGCGGCCAGGTGCGCCGCGCCGACCCGCGCCTGACCACGCCCTTTGCCCAGGTGGCCCGTTTCCGTCCCGGCCCGGCCCTGACCCTGCCGACGGACATCGGCCTGAAGGACCTGGAGGCCTGGCTGGACAAGGCCCTGGGCGAGACCAGCCTGTTTGGCGTTGCCCGCGTGGAGGGCGTCTTCAGCGCGCTCAAGGCGCGCAGCGTGCCGCGCCAGGCCAAGCCTTACCGCCCCCTGGCCGAGGTGGCCAAGGAACAGTCGGTGTTCGAGTTCTCCCAGGTGCGCGGCACCCTGGTCGGCCTGCGCGGCCCGGACTATGCACGGGCCTTAAGCGTGCCCGGCTGGCACTGGCATTTCCTGACCCAGGACCGCACGCGCGGCGGGCATGTGCTGGACCTGACCCTGGGCACGGGCGCGGCCCGGCTGGCGAGCCTGCGCCGCCTGGAGCTGCTGTTGCCGCAGGCCGGGCTGGGCGGGCTTGATCTGGCCAGGGACCGCACGCGCGAGCTCAAGGCCGTGGAGTCCGCGCGTTGAAGATCCTGATGATCGCGGTGAACGATCCCGCCGGAACGGGCATCGCCTTTTGCCGGGCGGTGAACCGCCTTGACCGGAAAGACCGCCACTCCTGCCGCCTGGTCACCCTGGAGACGCGCTACACGCACGGCTGGGGCAAGGATCTGCACCTGCCTGATCTCCTTGGTCCTGATGGTGACGAGGGCGGTCTGGCGGAGCTGGAGCAGCTGCTCAAGACCAGCGACGTGCTGCATTTCCACATGACCGCTGACGAGAACCTGCGGCTGGGGCCGTTTCTCCCGGCGGAGTACCTTGCGGGCAAGGCCGTGGTGCACCACGAGCATGGGCACCACGACTTCCGCAGCGACCCGGAGCGCTTCCGCGCCAAGTACCGGGCCTTGGGCCGCACAAACCTGCTGGTGAGCACTCCGGATCTCCTGCGCCTCATGCCCGAGGCGCGCTGGCAGCCCAACCTCGTGCCCGAGCAGGATCCGCTCTTCCGGCCCGCCCCGCGCCTCTGGTCCGGCCCGCTCAAGGTCGCGCACTCGCCCACGCGCAAGGACCTGAAGAACACCGACGACCTCCTGGCCGTGGTGCAGGAGCTTGCGCAGGCCGGGGTGGACCTGCGCCTGGACCTCATCGACAACGTGCCCAACCGCGAGTGCCTGGCGCGCAAGCAGTCGGCCCACGTGCTCTTCGACCACATGCAGGGCTACTACGGGGTGAGCAGCCTGGAGGGCCTGAGCCAGGGGCTGGCGGTCATCGCCGGGCTGGACGA
>MGTN01000150.1:43348-53802 GCA_001799475.1 Desulfovibrionales bacterium GWA2_65_9
GCGGCGGTTCGTGGAGGACTGCTGGTCCGAGGCCAAGGTGGCCGGGCGGCTGGCGGATTTCTGGGACGCCTTGTAGGCTGGCTTTGCCAAGCGCCGGGAGATCGTGTAGGGTCGCGGCAAACGCTACAGCAGCGGGGGATGCGCGGGATGATGAAGTATTTCGGTCACAAGGGGCTGGTCCTGGGGACCGTGTTGTGCGTGCTGGCCTGGGCCGGAAACGCTCCGGCCGCAGGGTACGAGGTGCGCCTGCCTGTGGAGAAGACCGTGCGCCTGGCCCCTCCGCCGGAGAAATCGGCAGACGCCGCCGCCAAGTCCGCCAAGCCTGCCAAGCCCGCCCTGGACGAGAAGAAGGCCGCGCCCCTGGCTCCCAAAACCGAGGCGCCCAAGGCCGAAGCCCCCAAAGCGGATGCCCCCAAGGCCGTTCCCCCCAAGGCCGAAGCGCCCAAGGTTGAAGTCCCCAAGGCCAAGGCCCCCCCTGTGGCCGTGGCCAAGCCCGCACCTGAGCCCAAGCCAGCGCTCGCGCCCAAGCCCAAGCCGATTCTCAAGGTCGACCCCCTGGCCCTGGAGACCCCGCCCGCGTCCGCGCCCCACGAGCCCATCGCGCTGCCCGAGGACGGGCACTTTGTGGGCGATGTGCAGGTGGAGTTCAAGTCCGACCACATCATCCTGCGCGCGGCCAGCAACGGCCCGGTGGAGCGCGTGACCCATTTCGGCGTGAAGGCGCCGCGCAAGCTGGCCCTGGACCTGCACGGGGCTTGGCGCAAGAAGGGCCCGTTCGTGCTGCGCTTCGAAACCGGCCCGGTGAAGAATATCGTCGTGGGCGAGCACCCGGACCGCCTGCGCCTGGCGCTGGAGTTCCGCGAGGGCGCAGTGGAGCCGGACCTGCAGCCCAAGGTGGAGATCGGCCCCAAGGGCGTCACCGTGACCATCCCGCTGGCCTTGCACCTCCGGCCCTAGCTGTTCCCGGCGGCCCTGGCCCCAGGGCGATCCGTCGAGCTTTGTCATGCTTTGCCGAGCTTCGTCACCGAATCGTCACAATTCCGTGGCCCAGGCGTCGCGTCTCGTGCGTAACTCCAGCAGGTCGGCAGCGGCACCGCCGGGATGCGTCCCGCCTGGCCCTGACCGGCAGAGCACGGAGAGAGAATGCCCAACACCAAGATATCGTCGCAGTCCCTGGACTTCCACTACGGGACCTTCCACGCCCTGCACCAGGTGGACCTGAACTTCGAGGAACATCAGGTCACGGCGCTCATCGGCCCCTCGGGCTGCGGCAAGAGCACCTACCTGCGCTGCATCAACCGCATGAACGACCTCATCCCCGGGGCGCGGGTCAGTGGAAAGCTCACCCTGGACGGCGAGGACATCTACGCCGACGGCGTGGACGTGGTGGCGCTGCGCCGACGCATTGGCATGGTCTTCCAGAAGCCCAACCCCTTCCCCAAGACCATCTACGAGAACGTGGCCTACGGCCTGCGCGTCAACGGCATGAAGGACAAGCGCGTGCTGGACGAGAGCGTGGAGGCTTCGCTGCGCGGAGCCGCCCTCTGGGACGAGGTCAAGGACCGCCTGGAGTCCTCGGCCCTCGGCCTGTCCGGCGGGCAGCAGCAGCGGCTGTGCATCGCCCGCGCCCTGGCTGTGCGGCCGGAAGTGCTGCTCATGGACGAGCCCGCCAGTGCGCTCGACCCCATCGCCACCCAGAAGATCGAGGACCTGATCCATGAGCTCAAGCGCGACCTGACCATCATCATCGTCACCCACAGCATGCAGCAGGCGGCCCGCGTGTCCGATCGCACGGCCTTCTTCTACCTGGGCAAGCTCATCGAGGAGGGCGATACGCGGACCATCTTCACGCACCCGCAGAGCAAGCAGACAGAAGACTACATCACCGGCCGCTTCGGCTAGGGGGACAAGACCATGCAGCAGCAGCGCGTCCATTTCACCAAGAAGCTCGAAGACCTGCGTATGCAACTCATCCGCATGGCCGCCCTGACCGAACAGGCCGTGCGCGACGCCACCCGCGCGTATCTGGAGAACGACTCCGACCTAGCCGAGAGCGTGGTCATGAACGACACGGTCATCAACGACATGGAAGACGCCATCGACGCCTTCAACCTGGAGCTGTTGGCCCTGGACCAGCCCATGGCCTGCGACCTGCGTTTCATCATCGGCTCCATGCGCCTCACGGTGAACCTGGAGCGCATCGGTGACGAGGCCGTCAATCTGGCGCACCGCACCCTGTTTCTGTCCACCCGTTCGCCCCTGCCCGCCAATGCGCGCATGGAGCGGCTCTGCGCCCATGTGCAGGGGATGCTGGCCAAGGCCATCCGCGCCTTTGTGGACGGGGACACGGGCCTGGCCGGAGAGATCTGCGCCATGGACCACACGGCCGACGAGCTGTCCCTCAAGGTGCTCAAGGAGGCCATCACCACCATGGTCGATGAGACGCGCATCGTGGAGCGTAGCGTGCATGTCATCATGGCCTCGCGGCACCTGGAGCGCATCGGCGACTTGTCCACCAACCTGGCCGAGGCCGTCATCTTCATCAAGGAAGGCCAGAACGTGAAGCACCGCTGCAAGGGCTAAGAGAGCCTCCGGCGGCCAAAGGGGCGTTGCCCCTTTGGAATCCCATTCACGCCAGCGGGGCATCCCGGCGCAGACGCCAGGATGCCCCGCTGGCTTTGTGTGTGTTTCCCGACGGCGGGGGTGCTTCCTGGACGTCTTGAATTGTCTGGAAGCAAAAGCGGGCCATTCCGGCGAAAACCTCGGGATGGCCCGCTGGCTATTTGCGATTGCAGCGAGCTGGCAGCGCGTTGGCCCTTGGAGAGCTCAGCAAGAGGTGGAGCCGTCCGCTCGGGCGGATGTTTCTGGCGCCAGCGCCTACGAAATTGTCATTGTTCCTGCGTTTGTGTCGAATGTCGTTGTAGGCGAAACAGCAAGTGTCTGGAATGGTTTGCGATAATCGTGGCGCTGTTCTTGCTCTGTCCTGGCAAAGAGGGGGTGGCATGGACACAGTGCTGACGCGTTATGGCGAGATTCCCGTGGCCGGATGCCTGGAATGGCACGACAGCGGGGCGCTCAAGTCCTGCGCGCCCGCAGGCCCGGCGCTGCTGGCCACGCCGCATGGCGCGCTGCCGCCGCAGTACAGCACGGACGATCTGCGCCGCCGCACCGTCCAGGCCGTGTATTTTTACGACAGCGGCGCCCTCCGGCACCTGCCGCTGGAGACCCGCACCGAGATCCTGACCCCGGCCGGGCCCATGCTGGCGGAGCTGGTGACCTTCCACAAAGACGGCGCGCTGGCCCGCGTCTTTCCGCTCAACGGCAAGCTCTCCGGCTACTGGACCCAGGAGGACGAGGGCCGCCTGGCCGGGCCCGTGACGCTCAACACGCCCCTTGGGCCGGTCAGCGCGCGGCTCATCGGCGTGAGCTTCCGCCCGGACAAGACCCTGCGCAGCCTGACCCTTTGGCCGGGCGAGAGCCTGGACGTGGCGACCCCGGCCGGGGTGCTGTCGGTGCGCATCGGGGTGAGCTTCCGGCCGGATGGCTCGGTTGAGAGCCTGGAGCCGGCGCGCCCTCAGGGCGTACAGACGCCCGTGGGCCTGGTGCGGGCTTTTGACCTGGACGCCTGCGGCATCCACGGGGACTTGAACTCCCTCACCTTCGCGCCGGACGGTTCGGTGCAGCGCGTGGCCACCAGCCTGACAGTGCTTGTGGCCGTGGGGCCGGACGGACGCGAGCGGCGCTTCGCCCCGGCCAGCCGCGAGAGCCTGTGCGGCGACAGCGAGCGCGAGCCCGTGCCCCTGTGGCTGGACTTCTCGTCCGAAGCCGTGGCCGTGCGCTCAGAGCCGGAGGCCGAGCCGGTGCTGCTGCCCACAGCCGACTATACCTTCCGCACCACCCCGCACCTGGAGCAGTTTGCCAATCCCTTCGGCAAGATGGCCTGCTCGGCCTGACGATCAGCTCGGCTCAGGATCTGTTTCTAAATCATCGCAGCCAGATCAGGCTCGATGGGCGAGAGACCCTGGTCAAGAAGGTTGCCGCCAGTTTCTCAGAGTCCGTGGCGCTACGGCGCAACGCAGGACAGCGAAAAATGTCGCGTGGTTGTTTGAGCGACAGGCCCTCAGTTAAAGCATTCCCCAGAGCATCTTGCTGCCCATGATCAGGAGCAGGCAGGCGAAGATCTTCTTGAGCTTGCTCACGGGCAGGCTGTGCGCCAGCTTTGCGCCCAGCGGCGCGGTGAGGATGCTGGTGGCGGCCACGCCGAGCAGGGCCGGGAGGTAGATGAACCCGGCGTAGCCCTCGCTGAGTCCGGGCAGGGCGGCGGACAGGCCGTTGACGTAGAACCCGGCGGCTCCGGCCACGGCGATGGGGAAGCCGATGGCCGCCGAGGTGCCGATGCAGGTGTGCAGGGCCACGTTGCACCAGGTCATGAAGGGCACGGACAGCGTGCCGCCGCCGATGCCCACCAGCGCGGACACGCCGCCGATGACGCTGCCCGCGCCGAACATGCCAAGGACCCCCGGCACCTGGCGCGAGGCCTTGGGCTTGATGTTCAGCAGCATCTGCGCGGCCACGTAAAACAGGAAGACCACGAAGAAGCCGGTCAAAAAGCGCGTGGACAAGAGCGCCGCCACCTTGGAGCCCAGGAAGGTGCCCAGGAGGATGCCCGGCGTGATGGCGCGGACGATGGGCCAGACCACGGCCCCGTGCTGGTGGTGCGCGCGCAAGGAGGACACCGAGGTGAACATGATGCTGGCCAGCGACGTGCCCAGGGCCAGGTGCTGGATGTAGGCCGCGGGCAGTCCCTGGAGGGTGAAGACGAAGTTGAGCATGGGCACGATGACCAGTCCGCCGCCCACGCCGAGGAGTCCAGCCAGGACTCCGGCGAAAGCGCCGGTGCCGATGTAGAAGAGCCAGGCGGTGAGTGCTGTTTCCATTGGGGGGGGACCTCCGGGGGGTGGTCGGCGTGCGCTTGTTCGGGGAGCGCCCGCGCGCGCCGGTTGGTGCAACCGGGCCTGTCTACGCCTGGCCAGGGCGGCTGTAAAGCCGGAACAACCACCAGGAGCCGGGGGCCAGGGCGTCCGCAGGCCAGGGGCAGGGGGCACCCGCCGCGCATTGCCAGGTAAGGCGCGAACTGCTAGAGATTGCGCATCATGTGCGGCATTTCCGGCATTCTCGACGCCACAGGCGCGCTCACCCCGGCGGAATTGGCCGGGGCCGCGGCGCGCATGGCTGAACCCCTGGCCCATCGCGGCCCGGACGACTCTGGCCTGTGGGCCGACCCGGCCGGGAATCTGGCCATGAGCCACCGCCGCCTGTCCATCCTCGACCTCTCGCCCCAGGGCCGCCAGCCCATGGCCAGCCACTGCGGCCGCTACGTGTTGTGCTACAACGGCGAGATATACAACCACGCCGACCTGCGCGCCCAGATCGAGGCCGCCAGGGCCTACTCCGGCCGCCCGGCAATCGCCTGGCGCGGGCATTCGGACTCGGAGATCCTGCTCGAGGCCCTGGCCCTGTGGGGCGCGGAGCAGGGCCTGAAGCGCGCGGTGGGCATGTTCGCCCTGGCCCTGTGGGACAAGCGCGAGCGCACGCTGACCCTGGCCCGCGACCGCCTTGGCGAGAAGCCCCTGTACTATGCCCTGGACCCACAGCGGGGGGGCCGGTTCTTGTTCGCCTCGGAACTGCCGGGGATCCAGGCCGCGCCGGGCTTCACGGCCCGCGTGGACCGCGCGGCCCTGGCCCTGTACCTGCGGCTGTCCTGCGTGCCCGCCCCGCACTGCATCCTTGCGGGCGTGCGCAAGCTCCCGGCAGCGCACCTGGTCAGCCTGCGCCTGTCGGACCTCTCCACAGGCGACCTGCCCGCTCCCCGGCCCTGGTGGTCGCTCACGGGCGCGGTGGAGGCCGGGCTGGCTTCGCCCTTCGCCGGTTCCGAGGCCGAGGCCCAGGACGCGCTCCTCGGCCTGCTGCGCCAGAGTGTGCGCGGTCAGATGGTGGCCGATGTGCCCCTGGGCGCGCTGTTGTCCGGCGGCATCGACTCCTCGCTCGTCACCGCGCTCATGGCCGAGCAGGCGTCATCAAGGGGGGGGAGCGGGTCGGGCAAGGTGCGCACCTTCACCATCGGCTACAGCGACGCGGCCTACGACGAGTCGGCCCAGGCCGAGGCCGTGGCCCGGCACCTGGGCTGCGAGCACACCACCCTTGTGGCCGGGCCCAGGGACGCCCTGGCCCTGGTGCCGAAGCTGGCCCAGATCTCCGGCGAGCCCTTTGCCGATGCCTCGCTTCTGCCCACGCGGCTGGTGGCCGAACTCACGCGGCGGCACGTCACGGTGTGTCTGTCCGGCGACGGCGGGGATGAACTGTTCGCCGGGTACAACCGCCACGTCCACGCGCCGCAGCTCTGGGCGCGCCTGTCCGGGCTGCCGGTGGGCCTGCGCGGCATGGCCGCCGGGCTCATGCAGGGTGTTTCGCCCCGGGCCTGGGACCGGATCTTCGCGGCCCTGTCGTTTATGCTGCCAGCCCTGGCCAAACAGCGCCTGCCCGGCGAGAAGCTGCACAAGCTGGCCCAGGCCCTGCCTGCGCGGGTGCCCCCGGCCTTTTACGCGGCCCTTGTCTCGGCCTGGCCCGACCCCGGCCTCTTGGTGCCCGGCGTGAGCGAGGCCCCCTGGGCCTTGCGTCAGCCCGGGAGCTGGCCTAGCGCAGCGCTTTGCCCCCAGGGCTCCACGGCCTGGATGCAGTACCTGGACGCGGCCTGGTACCTGCCCGGCGACATCCTGACCAAGGTCGACCGCGCCACCATGAGCGTGGGCCTGGAGTCGCGCGCGCCGTACCTGGACCACCGCGTGGCCGAGTTCGCCTGGAGCCTGCCGATGCACATGCGCGTGCGCTCGGGCCAGGGCAAGCAGGCCCTGCGCGGGCTGCTCACGCGCTATCTGCCCCCGGAACTGTGGGAGCGGCCCAAGATGGGCTTTGGCGTGCCGCTCTGCGCCTGGCTGCGCGGGGAGCTCAAGGACTGGGCGCAGGCGCTCATCGACCCCGCCCGGCTGCGGCGGGAGGGGCATCTGGAGCCCGCGCCCGTGGCCCAGGCCTGGGCCGAGCACCAGTCCGGCCGCTTCAACCGCCAGTACCGGCTCTGGCCCGTGCTGATGTTCCAATCATGGCTGGAAAACGCCGGGATTTCAGGATAGAAGGCCCCATGCGCATCGTCATCATCGCCGGATATGCCCCGTCCCTCGTGAACTTTCGCGGGCCGTTCCTGCGCGCCCTGGTTGCTCGCGGCCACAAGGTCATGGCCCTGGCCCCGCCTGAAGAACCTGGAGCGCCCGACACGGCCATCGCCCTGCGCGCCATGGGCGTGGAGCTCATCCGCTTCCCCATGCAGCGCGGCGGGGTAGACCCGTGCCAGGATCTGCGCACGCTCCTGGCCCTGCGCCGGGAGTTGCTGGAACTCCAGCCGGATCTGGTTCTGGCCTACACCATCAAGGCGGTGATCTACGGCTCCCTGGCGGCGCGCTGGGCCTCGCGCAAGACCAAGCGGACCATCACCATGTCCTCGCTGGTCACGGGCCTGGGCTACGCCTTTGGCGGGCTTGATCCGGATGGTTGCTCCGCTGCGCAGAAGTGGTCCGGGCGGCGTCTTTTGTCCGAGCTGGTGGTGCGCCTGTACCGCAAGGCCCTGGAGAACAACCGGGTGGTCATCTTCCAGAACCCGGACGACCGCGACCTCTTCGCCAGCCTCAAGATAACCGGCCCAGGCCAGCGCGTGGCCGTGGTGGCCGGGTCCGGCGTGGACCTCGCGCATTTCGCCCCGGCCCCGCCGGTTCTGGAGTCTCCGCAGACCGGCGCGCCCATCTTCCTGTGCGTGGCCAGACTCCTTTGGGCCAAGGGCGTGGGCGTGTATGTCGAGGCCTGCCGCCTGCTCAAGCAGCGCCACCCCCAGGCCATCTGCCGCCTGCTCGGGCCTCTGGACAAGGGCCCGGATGGCGTGCCCGAGGAGATGGTGCGCCGCTGGCGCGAGGAGCGCGTGGTGGAGGTGCTTGACCCGGTGCAGGATGTGCGCCCGCATCTGGCCGCTGCCAGCGTCTTCGTGCTCTCCACCCACTACCGCGAGGGCACCCCGCGCTCCATCCTGGAGGCGCTCAGCATGGCCCGCCCGGTGATCACCACGGACATGCCCGGCTGCCGCCAGACCGTGGAGGAGGGCGTCACCGGATTTCTGGTCCCGCCCTTTGAGCCCGGCGCACTCATGCGGGCCATGGCCCGGTTCATCGAGGAGCCGGAGCTCATCCCCCAGATGGGCGTGGCCGGCCGGCGCCTGGCCGAGGAGAAGTTCGACGCCGATGTCGTGGTGCAGGACATGCTCGCGGCCCTGGACCTGGGGGGGACGCCGACCCCCGGCACAAAACCGGCGGGCGATGAAGCCGGGGAGAACCAGTGACGGCCAAGCGCCTGCTGGACCTGGCCCTGGCCCTGCCTGGGTTTGTGCTGCTCTCGCCCGTGTTTGTGCTGACCGCCCTGGCCGTGCGCCTGGCCCTGGGGCCTGGCGTGCTCTTCCGCCAGCAGCGCCCCGGCCTGCACGGCAAGCCCTTCCGTATCCTGAAATTCCGCACCATGCGCGACGGTCCGGGCACGGACGCCGAGCGCCTGCCGGCCTTCGGGCGTTTTTTGCGCAGCACCTCGCTGGACGAGCTGCCGGAGCTGTGGAACGTGGTCCGGGGCGATATGAGCCTGGTCGGGCCCAGGCCGCTGATGATGTCCTACCTGCCGCTCTACAGCCCGGAGCAGGCCCGCCGCCACGAGGTCTTGCCCGGCATCACCGGCTGGGCGCAGATCAATGGCCGCAACGCCATTTCCTGGGAGCAGCGTTTCGCCCTGGACGTGTGGTACGTGGACAACCGGTCCCTTTGGCTGGACCTGCGCATCCTGGCGCGCACCGTGCTGGCCGTGCTGCGGCGCCAGGGCATCAGCGCCATCGGCGATGTCAGCATGCCGGAATTTCAGGGCACGCCGCCCCATGAACGGGGCGAAGCCGCCCATGAACGGGCCGAAGGGCCCCCATGAACGGGCCGAAGGCCCCCTGGATTGAACATCCGGGCCGCTTCTGGTACCCCTGCGGCAGCCAACGCATTTCCACTGTCTGTCGAGTGAAAGGAACACCTGATGTCTGAGAAGCCTCCTGTCCGCGCCAAGGAAAATTTCCTCGTCTTCGGCTCGCCCGCCCTGGAACAGGCCGAGATCGACGAGGTGGTGGCCTGCCTGAAGAGCCGCTGGATCGGCACCGGCCCGCGCACGGCCAGGTTCGAGCGCGACTTCGCGGCCTACAAGGGTGTGCCCGGGGCCGCGGCCCTGCACTCCTGCACCGCAGCCCTGCATCTGGCGCTCGTGGCCCTGAACCTGAAGCCCGGCGACGAGGTCATCACCACGCCGCTGACCTTCTGCGCCACGGTCAACGCCATCCTGCACGCCGGAGCCACTCCGGTGCTGGCCGACGTCGACCCTTTGACCATGAACATCGACCCGGCCAAGGTGCGCGAGAAGATAACAAAGCGCACCAAGGCGTTGCTGCCCGTGCACTTTGCCGGGCGGCCCTGCGACATGGACGCGCTTTCGGCCATCGCGGCCAAGCACAAGCTGGCCGTCATCGAGGACTGCGCCCACGCCATCGAGACCACCTACCATGGCCAAAAGGCGGGCACCCTGGGCGATTTCGGCTGCTTCAGCTTCTATGTCACCAAGAACATCATCACCGGCGAGGGCGGCATGGTCATCGCCAAACGCCCCGAGGACCTGGCGCGCATCAAGGTGCTGGGCCTGCACGGCATGAGCGCCGACGCCTGGAACCGCTTCGGCGACGAGGGCTACAAGCACTACCTGGTGGTCGAGGCCGGGTTCAAGTACAACATGATGGATCTACAAGCGGCTTTGGGCATCCACCAGCTGCCCAGGGTCGACGCCTACCACGTCCGCCGCGAGGAGGTCTGGGCCGCCTACGATAGGGCCTTTGCCGTGCTGCCCAAAGGCAAACGCATCGGCCTGCCCGCGCCCCAGGAGCCGGACACCCTGCACGCCCGGCACCTGTATTCCGTCATGGTGGACGAGGAGCACAGCGGCATCACCCGCGACGCCTTCCTCACGGCCATGACCAGGCAGGGCATCGGCGTGGGCGTGCACTATCTGTCCCTGCCGGAGCACCCCTACTATCAGCAGCAGCTGGGCTGGCGGCCGGAGGCTTACCCCCACGCCATGCGCCTGGGACGCCAGACCGTGAGCCTGCCCATCTCGGCCCGGCTCTCCGATGCCGACGTGGCCGATGTCATCACCGCCGTACGCCGCGTGCTGGGCGTGGAGTAAGCGAGTATCTTTTGGGGGCTCTGCCCCCAAACCCCCAGCCGGGGGAAATCATTTCCCCCGGACCCCCTCATTTGCTCGCCGCGCTTGCTGCGGCGGGGACCGCC
>MGTN01000151.1:0-3393 GCA_001799475.1 Desulfovibrionales bacterium GWA2_65_9
GGCCACGATGGCCACAAGCAGCAGAGGGACATCAGGCATTTTTCAGCACCACGCCTTCGATGATGTCCGCCAGGCGCTCGGCCTGGTTCACGGCCTGCTCGATGCGGTCATAGATGTGCGTCCACTTGACGATCTCCATCACCGTGTCGAACCCCTGGCCTTTCAGGTCGTAAAGCTCGCCCAGGGCCACCAGCAGGATCATCTCGCACTCGTACTTGAGCGACTTGACCTTCTTGGCGTTGTCCTCGACAGGCTTGCGCTCGCGCAGGCGCTGGAGCATGCGCCCCACTTCCTCGACCATCAGGGAGAGGTTCTTGACCAGCCGCTTGGACGGGAACTTGAGCACAGTGAAGTCATAGAGCCCGATGCGCGTGCTGATGGCCTTGATGAGGTTCAGCAAGTCTTCCTGGGCGATGTTGATGTCGTGGATGTCTTCGCGGTCAATGGGCGTGATGAAGGTCAGGGAGAGCTGCTTGGCGATGTTTCGCGAGACGTGGTTGCCATTCTCCTCAAGGAGATTGATGGTCTTGCACTTGTTCTCGCAGTCAGTGAATTCCTGGAAGATGCTGTTCAGCGCGGCCACAGCCTCGGAGAGCTTGGCGTACTGTTCCGTGAACAGATCGAAGAATTGGATTTCCTTCGGAAAAAAGCTGAAGCCCATGGGCTCTCCTTTTGGCAAGCGTGGTCAGCGTTCCGGTCCTCATGGGGCGAGAAAGCGCTCCGCGAGTTCACATCGTCCTTTCTACCTTGCGGCAGTGATTCTGCCAAGCCCTAACCTGGGGGCAAGAACTCACCAGGGCGGGCCTTTCTTGACAGCCCTGGCCGAATTGCGCACAACTACGCAATGATGCACTGCACAGCTTCCCTTGGCGATCACGCCGTGACGCGTCTGGCTCAGGCTGTGTGCGAGCTGTGCCGGGGCAAAGAAAAAAGCCGCTCCCAGGTGGAAGCGGCTTTTCAGGTCTTACGTGGTGGGTCACCAAGGAATCGAACCTTGAACCTCCGGATTAAGAGTCCGCTGCTCTACCAATTGAGCTAGTGACCCACGTGCGCCGCGTTTCGTTGCGGCGAGAAAGCGTTTAAGCGGCAGGACTGCCTTTTGTCAACACGAAATCTCTGAACTTGGAAAAAAGATGCGAAATTTCTTCCGCCACCTCCAGCTCATTTTGCTCTGTCTGGGCCTGTCTGTCAGCGTCGCACAGGCCCAGGAACGCCACGCAGACTATCCCATGTCCACCAAATGGGAGGCCTTCAGCCTTGGCCAGCAGGCCCGCGCGCAGTCCGGTCTCTCGGCCAGGCACCTGGCCGTGCTGTTCGTCGAGCCCGACGCCGGATGGTACACCTATGCCCAGGACCCCGGCGGCTTTGGCAAGCCCACGCGCCTCACGGCCAGCCTGGACAGCGGCAAGGCTCCGCTCGCCGCCTACTACCCGCCCGGCACGCCCAAGCAGGACGCCTTTGACCCCTCGGTGACGGTGAACGCCTACCTTGGCCGCACGCCCATCTTCCTGCCCCTGCCGGAGAGCGCCGCCCTGCCCCAGGCCATCACGGCCAGCCTGGACCTGCTCCTGTGCACCAAGGACAAGTGCCTGCCGACAAAGGTCGACCTGCGCTTCACGGTATCCAGCAAGCCTGATCTGCCCGAGGCCCTCAACCAACCCTGGTGGCCCACTTTCCTGAAAGCCCTGAAACTCCAGGGCCAGGCCACGGGCCTCGAACCCGCGCCTGCCGTCGCGCCGTCACCCGCGCCCGCTGTTGGCGACACTGGCCAATGGCAGGGCCTCAAGCCGCGCTACCTGCAGCCGGGGCTGGAGGTGGGCGGGCTGACCAAGGCCATCCTGCTGGGCCTTTTGGCCGGGTTCGTGCTGAACTTCATGCCCTGCGCCCTGCCGGTCATCAGCATCAAGCTCTCCTCGCTCCTGGCCGGCGGCTGCGGCACCACCGAGGCCCAGCGGCGCAGCAAGATCCGCGCGCACTTCCTGTTCCTGGCCCTGGGGGCGTTGACCTACTTCATGTTCCTGGCCGCCCTTTTCGGCTTCACGGATCTCGCCTGGGGGCAGCTCTTCCAGCAGCCAAGCATTGTCCTGGCGCTGGCGGTCATCGTCTTCGCCCTGAGCTTGAGCCTGCTCGGGGTGTTCACCCTGCCGGTCATCGACCTGAAGTTCGACCAGATGACCACGCACCCCAAGCTGCAATCGTTCTTCACCGGCATGCTGACCACGCTTCTGGCCACGCCGTGCAGCGGCCCGTTCCTGGGCGGCGTGCTCGGCTGGGCGCTGTTGCAGCCGCCCATTGTCATCACCACCGTGCTCCTGAGCATCGGCCTGGGCATGGCCTCGCCCTACCTGCTCCTCTGCGTGTTCCCTTCCCTGGTGCGCTTCACCCCCAAGCCCGGACCCTGGACCTGCCACGTGGAGCGCCTGGTGGCCCTGTTCCTCATGGGCACCTGCATCTATCTCCTGAACATCCTGCCCGAATACATGCTTGTGTCCACGCTGGTCCTGCTCCTGGTCACGGCCGTTTCCTGCACCTTCTGGGGCCTGGCCGGACCGGGCTACGACACCAGGCGCGCCATTGCGTTCAAACTCCTGGCGGTGCTGCTCATCGCGGTCAGCGCCTACTGGGTCATGCAGCCCAGGGTCAAGACGCAATGGGAGCGCTACAGCCCCCAGGCGCTGACGGCCATGCTCGGCACCGAGCTGGTCCTGGTCGATTTCACGGCGGACTGGTGCCCCACCTGCAAGGTGCTGGAGCAGACCAACCTGACGCCTGAACGCATGAAGGGCCTCAAGGACGCCTACGGCCTGCGGATCATGAAGGCCGACCTCACCGAGCGCAACCCCGAGGCCGAGGCCCTGCTCACGGCCCTGGGCAGCAAGAGCATCCCGCTTTTGGCCATCTTCCCCAGGAAATCCCCGCAGGAGCCCGTGGTCCTGCGCGACCTGTTCACCCCCCAGCAACTCGAAGAAGCCGTGGCCCAGGCCGCGAAACGCTAGGAGACAGCGCATGCTTTCATTCACCTTCCGCCTGCCCACCACCCTCGTCTTCGGCCCCGGCAGGCTCAATGAACTCGCCACCACGCCGCTCTTGCCCCAGGGCAAGCAGGCCATGATCGTCATCGGCGCCAGCGGCAACATCCTGCGCCAGGGCTATCTGGCGCGCGTCCAGGGCCTTTTGTCCGAGCACGGGGTCAAGAGCATCGTCTTTGACGGCGTGCGCGCCAACCCGCGCACCGAAGACGTGGACGCGGCGGCGGCCAAGGCCAGGGAACTGGGCGTGGATTTCATCGTCGGCCTCGGCGGCGGCAGCGTCATCGACTCGGCCAAGTGTATCGCCCTGGCCACGGCGGTAAGCGGCCCCTTCTGGGACAACATGACCGGCCAGAGGTTCGAT
>MGTN01000151.1:3423-6027 GCA_001799475.1 Desulfovibrionales bacterium GWA2_65_9
CCCGTTCGGTGCCGCAGCGGCTCACGGCCATCACCGGCATGGACGCCTTTTTCCATGCCGTGGAGTGCTTTTTGTCCAAGGCCCGGCAGCCCATGAGCGACATGCTGTGCCTGGAGGCCGCGCACCTGGTGACGCGCTTTTTGCCCGCCGCCGTGGACAACGGCGACGACTTGAGCGCGCGCACGGCGCTCTCCTGGGCCAGCCTCGCGGCGGGCATGAGCCTGACCCTGTCCTCGCCCATCTCGCAGCATGCGCTGGAATACTCCTTCAGCGGCTCCAACCCGCAGTCCCAGCACGGCGCGGGCCTGGTGCTGCTCTGCCGGTCCTATTTCAGCCGGCTCATCCAGCTGGCCGCTGGCGACGAGGACACCAGCGACCGGCTGCTCAACCTGGCCGTGGCCATGGGCTTCGGAGCCTGCGAGGAAGACGATGAGGACGCCCATCCCTTCCTGATCGCCCTGGAGGCGCTGCTTGAGGCCGTGGGCCTGGACGAGCTGCGGCCCGAGGACCTGGGCTTTCACGAGGAGTCGGTTGAGCAGTATGTTCAGGCGGCGCTCAAGCTCACGGGCTCGCGCCAGTTCCTGAACACGCCGGTGCCCATGGGCGAGGCCGATGTACGCGCCATCTTCGAAGGGGTTTTTGCGAGGTAGAGGGAAAACGGAAGTTTTCTAGGTCGCGCCGGAGTCCCAGGCCCGCACCAGCTCCGGCAGGCGGGGCAAGCCCTCGGGCCGGACCCAGTGCACGCCCTGCTCCTTGGCGAACCAGGTCAGCTGGCGCTTGGCGTAGGCCCGCGTGTTGCGGAACCACAGGGCGCAGGCCTCGGCCAGGTCCAGGCCATCCAGCAGGTGCGCCAAGAGCTCGGTGCAGCCGATGCCCGAATAGCCGGGAGCCGAGCGCTCCGGGGTGGCCGCAAAGGCCCGGCGCACCTCGTCCACGGCCCCGCGCTCCAGCATCACGTCGATGCGCTGCCTGAGGCCCGGCTCAAGCTCGCGCAGGGTGTACGACAGCCCGACCTTGCACAGCGTGACCCCGGTCTGGCCCAGCTTCTGGTCCTCGAACCAGGCGGACAACGGCCTGCCCGTGCCCAGGAAGACTTCCAGCGCCCTGGTGATACGCTGGGTGTCGTTGCGGTGCAGGCGCGCAGCCGTTGGCGGGTCGATCTGGGCCAGATCATCGTGCAGGGCGGCCGAGCCCTCGCGCCCCATGCGCCCGAGCACCCAGTCCCGCACCTCCTGAGGCACGGGCGGGATGTCCGCCAGCCCCTGCTCCAGCGCACGCAAATACAGCCCGGTCCCGCCCACCAGCACCGGCACCCGGCCCTGCTCCCTGGCGCTGGCGATCCCGGCCCGGGCCAGCTCGGCGAAGCGCGCGGCGGTCATGGCCTCGGCGGTCGGCAAAAAGCCGTACAGCTCGTGCGGGCACGCGGCGCGTTCCTGCTCGTCCGGCTGGGCCGTGACAATGGGGAAGTCGGCGTAGACCTGCCGGGAGTCGTAGTTGATCACCGTGACCGGCAGCGCACGCGCCAGGGCCAGCGCGGCCCCGGTCTTGCCGGACCCGGTGGGCCCGAGGATGCAGACGGCGCGCAGGGTGGACATGGTGCGTCCTAGCGGTCCCTGTTCAAGGCGTCATACTTGGCGGTGAGCTTGGCCAGCACCGGCTCGGGCACCAGGCCCTTGACGTTGCCGCCATGCAGGGCCACCTCCTTGACGATGGTGGAGCTCAGGTACATCCACTTGTAGTCGGTCATGAGGAACACGGTCTGCACGTCGCGGGAAAGCCTGCGGTTCATGAGCGCCATCTGGAACTCGTACTCGAAGTCGCTGACTGCGCGCAGGCCGCGCAGGATGGCCCCGGCTCCGCGCTGAAGCACGTAGTCGATGAGCAGGCCGTCAAAGGGCTCCACCAGGATGCGCGGCTCGTCCAGGAAGACCTCACGGGCCATGTCCACGCGCTCGGCCAGGGTGAAGCAGGTCTTCTTGGGCGTGCTCTCGGCCACGGCCAGGACAACGCGGTCAAAGACCTTGAGGCCCCGGCGGATGAGGCTCACGTGGCCCTTGGTCAGGGGGTCGAAGGTTCCGGGGTAGACGGCGAGTCTGGGGTCTTGTTCTGCCATAGCAGTATCCTCGTCTGCCCGTAGAGCCTGTCGGCCTGCGGGATGAGTTGGGCCGGGACCTGGCCCGCGAAGTCGGCCCTGGCCTCGACCTCGGCCAGCACAAAGGCTTCGGGTGCGATCCAGCCGCCGCGCACGGCCTTCAGGAGCGCCGGTGGCAGCAGGTCCAGGCCATAGGGCGGGTCGATAAAGACAACGTCAAAGGCGTCCTTGGCGGGCCGCGCAAGCAGCTTCAGCAGATCGGCCTGGAACACACGGGAGCAGTCCTCGGGGACGTGCAAGTCCCGCAGCGACCCGCGCAGGCAGTCCGCCGCACGCGGGTTCTTTTCCACGAACCAGGCCAGCTGTGCGCCACGGCTCAAGGCCTCGATGCCCAGGCTGCCGCTGCCCGCGAAGAGGTCGAGCACCCGTGCCGCGGACCAGTCCACGCCGCGCGCCTCGAGCATGGAGAACACGGCCTGGCGCACCTTGGCCGTGGCCGGACGGTAGCCCGG
>MGTN01000152.1:0-1534 GCA_001799475.1 Desulfovibrionales bacterium GWA2_65_9
TGGGAAAGTAGGTCGCTGCCAGGACTTTATTTAAAGGCTCCGTCGAAAGACGGAGCCTTTTTCTTTGCCCTGCGCAGGCCGCGCGCGTTGACTCTCAGGGGGGGCAGGGGTAAACTTCAAGCATGGAGAGACGTTCGTTTTGAGTACCAACCCGTCTGAGTTGACCGAATTTGCGCCAGCCCCACGTGCGTCCATGGACGTGGTCCGCAGCCAGTTTCGTTCCTTTGTCGGCACCAACTGCCGGGCTTTTTTTGACGCTCTGCCGAACATGATCATGGCGCTTAATTGCCATCGCCAGGTGGTCTTTGCCAACCAGACGTTCGTTTCCTTTCTGGGGCACAACGACGTGGAGGAGTTGCTCGGTCGCAGGCCAGGCGAGGCGCTCGGCTGCGTCAACGCCGTTGCGCACAGCGGCGGTTGCGGCACTTCACGGCATTGTCGCAGTTGCGGAGCGGTGGTGGCAATCCTGTCGGTCATTAACGACTCGGTCCCCTCCAGTGAGGATTGCAAGCTTTTGCGTCGCGTCACCACGGACATCGAAGGCCTGGACCTGCATATCAACGCCTCTCCGATCTTCATCGAAGGACAGCGTTTTATCCTCTTCGCCATCACCGACATCACCCACGAGTCGCGCCGACGCAGCATGGAGCGGATTTTCTTCCACGATGTGCTCAATCTGGCTGGCGGAATCAGCGGTTTGACGGAGATGCTTGGGGATATGGTGCCTGATTCGCTCAAGGGTGATTTCGCCATCCTGCAAGCCTCGACGAGTAGCCTTTTGGACGAGATCCTGGCCCAGCGCGACATCGTCGCTGCGGAAATCAATGAACTCACAATTTCCGTCAAGTGCATCGGCACGTTGGATATCCTGCACAGTCTGCGCGGCTTATATGCGCACGCTCCTGTGGCCAAGGGCCGTATAATTGCCCTGGCTCCAGAGAGCGTCAGCGTCACAATCAGCACGGACGCGCGCCTGGTGCAGCGCGTTCTGGGGAACATGCTCAAGAACGCCCTGGAGGCGCTGCCCCCCGGCGGCGTGGCACTCCTCTCTTGCCAGGAGGAGAACGACCACGTTGTCTTTTCCGTGCACAATCCGGGGCTTATCCCACAGAGCTTGCAGGACAGCATTTTTCACCGTACATTCAGCACCAAGGGTTCTGGCCGCGGCCTGGGCACCTACAGCATGCTCCTGCTGGCAGAGCGCTATCTGCACGGGAGTGTTGGCTTTCGCTCCACCGAGGCCGAGGGTACCCTGTTCTTCCTGCGCATCCCCAAGGCGGTTCCAGCAGGGCAGGGCGGTTCAACGTCCATGTCCAGCTAGCCGTCCCCATAGCCATTCGAGGAGTCGTCCATCATGCGCGATCCTGCTTCCGCCACCCTGTTCAGCGGTGGAGCCCTGGGCTCCGAGTCGGCCTTTGGCGCGGCAGCCGAAGCCTACGGCCTTCAGGAGGTCACCTTTACCTTCGCCGGAAACGAACCCCAGCGCAGCCGAGGCTTGCGCGAACTTTCTCCAGAGGATCTGGCACTGCGTGAC
>MGTN01000152.1:1556-2940 GCA_001799475.1 Desulfovibrionales bacterium GWA2_65_9
GACTCATGGGCCGCAGCTATCCCAGCCATACGGATGAGTTGAGCTTTCGCAGCCTGCTCCAGTGCATTTGCTGGCAGGTGGCTTCGGGCAAGGAGATATTTGTTGTGGGGGAGATTCTGCCCGACAACACCGTCAGGGGCGGCACGGGCTGGGGAGCGGAGTTCGCAAAGATCTGCAACAAGCCGCTCTTCGTGTTCGACCAGGCCCAGGGCGACTGGTTCCGCTGGGACCAGACCCGCTGGGTTCTGGCGCGTGGCGTGACCATCACCCGCGAGGCCTTCACCGGCACGGGCACCCGGGCCCTCAATGAAAGCGGCCGGAAGGCCATAATTGAACTCTTCGAGCGCAGCTTCTATCGGCGCTAAACTCGGCGCTCGGCCCGGTTCTCAAGCCGTCCATGCAGCCTGAGGCCCTCCACCAGCCCAAAGGCGCCGGTTAGCATCATGTCCCCGCCAGGCGCGGGGAAATCAACGCCGTATCCCTCCAGGAGCCCCCGGCGTGGGCCAATCACCAGTGTGGGCGCGAAGCCTTGGGCCGCCGCGGGCAGGTCCAGGCGCATGGTCCCATGTCCCCGGTCATCGAAGATCTCCTCAAAACCCAGTTCGCCCCGGCGGAAGCGCGTCAGATGCGACCACAGGCGGTCTTTGTCGAGCAAACCTGTGTGGTGCTCGTACACGCCCCAGATGCGGCCCTGGAACACGAGGAAGGCCACGGTGTGGCTGTTGCCGATGTTCACCAGGGTCAGGCCCCGAGTAACGGCCCGGGTCCGAATGGACGGCTCGAAGAGCGCGCCAAGCACCGCCGCCGCGCCCGTGTCGGCCACTGGCCCGCCGCCGATTGAGCGCTGCAGGTCGAGAAGGCGTGTGAACTCCGGCGGAACAACATCAAAGAGCAGACTTTCGGGCTGTCCCTGGGCCTCCACAAGCAGACGCTCCCAGAGCACAAAGCGGCCGCGCCGGTTGCTTTGGCCGGGGTGGAACCCATGGTCCTGGACGCAGGCCGTGACCAGACCGGGCCAGGGCAGGCCCAGCGCAGTGAGCGCCGTGCGCCAGAAGTCCGGGTCGAAGTCGGCGCACAGCAGGGCCTCGGCCTCATCCGGGCAGTCCGGGGTTATGGTGTAGCCGTAACTGCGCAGGGCATCCAGGTCGTCGGCCAGGGAATAGGCTGCGGACTCGGTGCAGGAAACAGGCAGTTTTGCTGCCAGGTGCGCACGCACCGCGCCACCGAAGCCGCCGCCCATGTTGCGGCCATAGAGGTGCAGGGCGCGGCCACGGGCCGTGACCTCGCGGATGCGTTCGGCCAGCACGCGCGACGGGGCCGGCAGCACCAGCTTCGGGCAGTTCTCCAGTTCGCGGTCCGGGAAGTACAGCAGCACGTCCTGGGT
>MGTN01000152.1:2954-6366 GCA_001799475.1 Desulfovibrionales bacterium GWA2_65_9
CGAGGCAGAGAATGGGCGCCGGAACGGGCGCAGAAGTGGGGGTATTGTCGGGCATTGGGCTCAAACTCGCTAGTGGATGCGCTCGCCATCGGGCGCATAGGCGTCCGGGGCCAGCAGGGTGATGGAGCCATTCTGCGTGGACGCGCCGAGGACCAGGACTTCGGAGCAAAAGCCCGCCACCTTGCGCGCCGGGAAGTTGACCACAGCCACAACTTGCCTGCCCATAAGCTCCTCGGGCTGGTAAAGTTGGGTGATCTGCGCGCTGGATTGGCGCACGCCAAGCTCGCCAAAGTCGATCCAGAGCTTGTAGGCCGGATTTTTGGCCTCGGGAAAGCTCTCCGCGCGCAGCACCGTGCCAACGCGGATGTCGATGCGGAAGAAATCGTCCACGGAGATGTTGTCCGGGGCCTGCGGCAGTTTCATATATCCCTCGTGATGACAGGCTGTTTCGCTCATGCTACACGGACACAGGCCGGGCAGGCAAGCCTCTAGAACGGGGATGAAGGGAATGGCGATTTTGGATTACAACCTAAAGGATAGCTACACAAAGAAGTGCTTATATGATAAAATTGCTCTTTGAGCATGATTCAGATATTCTCGTGATAAGAATGCTATAAGATGATTTGTCATGGTGCCTGTTGATGAATCCTGTAGAGGGAAATCCGATAACAGCGCATAGGGAATATGGACACGAATACTTTGCTGCCAGCTCTCATCCAGAGGCTATCCAGCCTTGATACTGTAATTGTGTCTACTCTGATCGGCTATTTGATTACCGCACAGCAACAATTTTGGAGTATTTAGTGGTGCAAGTCGGAATAAGTATGTACAACATCTGTTGGCAATTCTTATAGTTGCAAACATATTCTACTCTCTTCTCTCGGGATACTACTATTTCATGCTTACACACTATTACTATGTTGCAGGTATCGTTCTTCAATACATACAGCAGTGTTCAATGAATTCTACTATCTGTTCATTTAGCGAATATTTTCAGATACAAAAATACAATCCTGACATAAGCGCTTACAATATGATGCGTTTACTCCTATTGGTAGTGGCAATATTTCCAACATTATTTTCTGGCGCTGTCATGACCCTACCCTCATTCGGGGTAGCAAGCAGATAGAGCCCCCTCTCGTCGTGATCTTACGGGGCTTCTCAGCGGCTTTGGCGTTCTTAATCGCGGGGTCCGTAAGCTTTCCGGCCATTGGGGTAACCCCTGATCCCGTTTCGGGGTCAAAACGCCCCGTTACCCCAGCAGTTACCCCGCTGTTACCCCAGATGGCAACGCACCGCAAAAGACAACCCCGGACACTACATCCGGGGTTTATCGTTGAAGCTCTGAGCTTCCTGGACTGTCTTGGACCGTATAGAATTCTTGGTTGGTACCGGGAGGGGGAATCGAACCCCCAAGGCGTTGCCACCGGTGGATTTTGAGTCCACTGCGTCTACCAATTCCGCCATCCCGGCACGAGCCTGGAATTCATAAGAGAAGCGACCTCTGCTGTCAAGGCAATGGGCTTGCCAGCCAAAGGCCTGCATGCTAGCCCTCGCCCTTCCACAATCACTCTGAGAGAGGAGATGCAATGGTCCTGCCCACTGGCGCGCTCGTCAATGCCGCCGCCATCATCCTCGGCAGCGCAATAGGCATGGCTCTGCATGGCCGCTTTGCCGAGCGCTTCCGGCGCATCGTGTTCCAGGGTCTGGGGCTGTGCGTGCTGTTGATCGGGCTGCAGATGGCCCTCACCGGCAAAAACCCGCTCATCCTCATCTTCAGCATCCTCCTGGGCGGCCTTTTGGGCGAGGGCCTCCGCCTGGACCACATGTTCGAAGGCCTGGGCGAACGCGCCAAGGCCGCCCTGCGCTCTGCAAATCCAGACTTCACCGAGGGGCTCATCACCGCCTCGCTCATCTTCTGCATCGGGGCCATGGCCATCGTGGGCTCCTTTGACGAAGGCATCCGGGGCGACGCAACAGTACTTTACACCAAAAGCATCCTGGACGGCTTCGCCTCCGTAGCTCTTGCCGCCACCTACGGCTCCGGGGTGCTTTACTCCTTTGTCCCCGTGCTGCTGTACCAGGGCGGGCTGACCGTATTCGCGAGCCTGTTCCAGGAGCATTTCTCGCCGCCGGTCATCAGCCAGCTCACGGCCACCGGCGGCCTGCTCATCATCGGCATCGGCCTGACCCTGCTGGACATCAAGCGCATCAACCTCTCCAACCTGCTGCCTTCCCTCGTGGTGGTGGTCGTCTTGACGCTCCTGTTCGGCTGAGATTGTATCCCCAATACAGCGAAAGAATCCAAGCTCAGCGTTCTTTTTCCAAAGTTCTTGACCGGTCAACTTGAAGAACGTAATAAAAAACTGCACGCTCTTGACATGTAGTCAACCGCTATAGGCACCGATTGGAACCCGACATGCGCTAGGTTTTTTACAACGTTTCAGCACCTGGCCGTGATCACGCTCAAGGAGACCCTGCGCATGGACGTGGAACTGGCTAAGCCCTTTGTCAAGGCCGCCATGGATGTCATCGGCACCATGGCCTTCATCACCCCCCGGCCGGGAAAACCCTTCGTGAAGAAGAATTCCATCGCCACTGGCGACGTGACCGGGCTTGTTGGCCTCACCGGCGACGGCAAGCGCGGAAGCGTGTCCATTTCGTTCAGCAAGCCCTGCGCCGTGGCCATGGTCAAGAACATGCTCGGCGACGACATCCAGGACATCATCTCCGACGTGAAGGACGCCGTGGGCGAGATCACCAACATGATTTCCGGGCAGGCGCGCGCCGGGCTCTCGGAGAAAGGCCTCGTGTTCCAGGGCTCCACGCCAACGGTGATCATGGGCGACAACCACAGCATTTCGCACATGTCCAAATCCCCCATCATGGCCATCCCCTTTGAGACCGACGCTGGCGGGTTCACCATCGAGTTCTGCTTCGAATAGCCAGGACAGCGCCTCGACCATGTCTTGATCCACGCCGAAATGGGGGGGAGATGAGCAAGCTTGACGGGTTCCATGACAAGGACTTCCTCGAACAGGTCACCATCCTGAACGAAATCGCTGGCAGCAGGGATTCGTCCTCTTTGCCAGGCTTGCTGGACCTCTTCGAGAAGCCCACAGGCGACACGGGCGTGGACTACATGGTCGTCAACGCCTTGAACGCGGTGCTCGGCGCCAACGAGAACGCCGTCATAAAGGGTCTGCGCAGTCAGAACCCGGCTTTCCGCACCCTGTGCATCCGCACCGCCGGCGAATACGCCTTTCCGGATGCCGCCGAGCCTCTGGCCGAGATGGCCGAGGATGAGACCGATACGGATCGCCTGGCCGAGATCCTGGCCGCATTGGCCAAGATCCATCCTGCGGATGGGGCGAGCGTTTTCCGCTCATTTTTGGGTCACGACGACCCCATG
>MGTN01000152.1:6399-14317 GCA_001799475.1 Desulfovibrionales bacterium GWA2_65_9
GGAGACCATCGCTTTTCTGGCCGCCAACGTGCACCACAAGAACCCCACGGCCCGGCGGATCATCACCGATGCCCTGGTGCGCCTGGGCGAACCCGCCATCCCCCACCTGGAGCCCCTCTACGGCCAGGGGGATGTGGACCAACGCATCCTGGCCTGCAACATCGCGGGCTTCATCGGCTCGCGCAAAGGCGCAGACGGCCTGGTGCAGGGCTTCGACAAAGGCTATTTCTCCGACCCCAACGTGCGTTACGCGGCCTTTGAGGCCCTGGGACGCATCGGCACCCTGAAGGGGCTGGTCTGCCTGGTGGACGGTCTCATGGAGACCGACGAGCTCATCCTCATGTCCGTGGTCACCGGCCTGGAGCGCCATGCCGCGCCCGGCATTCTCAAGACCATTTCCGAGCGCATCGCAGCAGGCGACGAACGCAGCGCGCGCATCGCCCACGCGGTCATCGCCTCGCGCGCCTTGCGCCTGTTTCAGGAGCTTTACAAGGATGAGGCCGTGGGCGCCGCCCTGATGGTTGAGCTGAGGAAATCCCAGGACGCCGAGATCCTGGCCGACTTCGCCACCCGTCTGAACGAGATCGGCACGGACCGCTCCAAGGCCGATGCGCTGAGTCTGCCCAAGGCCAAGACCGCCACGCGCAAGGCCCTGGCCGCAGATGACTCCAAGTCCATGCTGGCGCTCTACCGCAGCATCCTGACCGAACTGGGTTTCGAGCCGCTCATGGCCGCCAACGGGCAGGAAGCCTACGCCTTTGTCGAGGCCGGGGAATTCGCGGATGTGGTCATCACGGACATGAACATGCCCGTCATGGACGGCATGGAACTGGTGGGCAAGTTGCGCGCGTCCCTGGGCTACGAGGATGTGCCCATTCTCATGGTCACCACCGAGTCCGAAGGCTCACAGCGCGACATGGCCTCCAAGACCGGAGTCACGGCGTTTCTGACCAAGCCCTTCAAGGCCGAGGCCCTCAAGGCCAAGCTCATGGCGATGCTCGACGGCTAGCAGCCCGCACTCGCTAAACCAGCATTTTTTGATTTGTGGAAGGCAGAACGACAGCATCACATTCCTCAAAGACTATTCACCAAGCAGCTTCTGCAACTGTTCGGTAAATCTACAATATGGTCCATAAGACATTGCATACCACGTCAAACATTGACATGCAATCGAACACGCCATCGCGACAACATTCATGAAACGAAATCTTCGTATTGCGTGAACGAAACAGTGTATGCTGGCGATGACTGACCCAACCCCGCCGAGTATACCACCCGTAAGTTTGGGCTCTGGCCGGTCTGTTGTTCCTCATTCATGGCTCTTCCGTATTCCTCTGGGGCCAATCCGCCAAGTGCGCTGTATGGCCGGGCCGTGTTGTAGTCCTGCCGCCAGGCGTCGATGATGTCTCTGGCCTCGGCGTGGGAGCGCAACGCATGGGCGTTCAGGCATTCCTCGCGGAACCGGCCGTTGAAGCTCTCCACGTGCCCGTTCTCCATCGGCCTGCCTGGCCGGATGAGTTCCAGCTGCACCCCGGCCATGGTTGCCCACTGATCCAGGGCCTTGCCCGTGAACTCCGGCCCGTTGTCGCTGCGCAGGTGCTTCGGGCATTCGCCGCGCTGCCGCAGCTGCTCCAGTACCCGCACCACGCCCTCGCCGGGAATCGACGAGTCCGCTTCCAGCCTGGGGCAGCGCCGATCCCACCGGTCGATGATCGTCTGTCCCTTCATTCTGCGGCCATTGTCCAGGCTGTCGCTCACAAAGTCCATGGCCCACTGCTCGTTCGGCCCTGTGGGCGCGGGCTGGACCACCCGCAGATGGCTCTGGCGCTTGCGTTTCGCTCGCGCCGGACGACAGCGCCTCTTCCCGGTACCGGCGCTCAACGCGCTTGTGGTTCACCACCAAGCCTTTGAGGCGCCTGTTTTCCTCCTCAAGCTGCCGCAGCCGCCGGGCTTCGGACACCTCAAGGCCAGCGAACTTGCTGCGCCACTTGTAGAAAGTCGTGTCCGTGATGCCGACCTGGCGGCACAGCCCCGCAACCGGCCTGCCTGCTTCAGCCTGCTTGAGGAGCCCAATAATCTGCTCTTCCGTGAACCGACTCTTGCTCATGTTTGCTCTCTCCTTCGCCGGAGTCACAAACGTATAGCTGGGAGACTAAATGGGGGGAAGGTCAAATTGACATAATCCTTACACGCCACCCCAATTTTTCTACACCCTCTTTATCCCTCTGGTGCTATAGCTCTATCCAAGGAACCCGGCGAACCAAGCCGGGAGGAGGAATGCGCCATGCTGGAAATGCTGAATGTGCCTTCGGATAGTCTCATCGGCCTGCTGTTCCTGCTGGCCGTGCTGGCCAGCCTGGGCCTGGTGCGGCTGGTGGAACGCGTGAAGGAGCTGCGCTCATGAATCTGCTGTACCTGCTGGCTGGCATCGCGGTGCTGGGCCTGTCCGCCTATCTGGCTGTGGCCCTGCTGAACCCGGAGGCCCTCGAGTAATGGACACTGCAAGCATCCTGACTGTCGCGGTCTACCTGCTGGTCCTGCTGGGCCTGGCCTGGCCTCTGGGCATCTACATGGCTGCTGTGCTGGAAGGCCGACCCGGCTTTCTGGGCCGCGTGCTGGGCCCGCTGGAGCGACTTCTGTACCGCCTTTGCGGGGTGGACCCGCAGCAGGAGATGGACTGGAAGTCTTACGCCCTGGCCATGTTTTTGTTCAGCATGGCCGGATTCCTGGTGCTCTATGGGCTGGAGCGCCTGCAGGGCCTCCTGCCCCTGAACCCCGACGGACTGGGCGCGGTGGCCCCGGACCTGGCCTTCAACACGGCCATGAGCTTTGTCACCAACACCAACTGGCAGGCCTATGGCGGCGAGAGCACCCTGAGCTACCTGACCCAGATGCTGGGCCTGACCGCGCACAACTTCGTGTCCGCAGCCACGGGCATCGGCGTGCTGGCCGCGCTCATCCGGGGGCTGACCAGGCAGGAGACGTGCTTTCTCGGCAACTTCTGGGCCGACCTGGTGCGCAGCACGCTCTACATTCTGCTGCCGCTGTCCATTGTGCTGGCGCTGGCGCTGGTCTGGCAGGGCGTGCCGCAGACCTTTGGCGGCGCGGTGAAGGCCACACTCGGCCAGCCCGTGGCCTACGAGATCACGCCCTCGGCCGATGATCTGAAGGCGGACCTGACGCTCAAGCCCACCCCGGCCCCCATTCCGATGGTCGCCACGCAGCAGGCCATCGCGCGCGGGCCCGTGGCCTCGCAGGAGGCCATCAAGCAGCTGGGCACCAACGGCGGCGGCTTCTTCAACGCCAACGCCGCGCACCCCTTTGAGAACCCCACGCCGCTCACGAACTTCCTGGAACTCTTGGCCATCCTGCTCATCCCGGCGGCCCTCTGCCACACCTTTGGCCGCATGGCCGACGACGCGCGCCAGGGCTGGGTGCTGCTCGCAGCCATGACGGCAATATTTCTGGCCTTCCTGTCCGTCTGCCTCTGGGCCGAGCACACGGGCGTGCCGCAGATGGCGGCGCTCACCGGCGGTCATGGTGCAGGCAATATGGAAGGCAAGGAGCTGCGCTTCGGGGTCACGGCTTCGGCCCTGTGGGCCACGGCCACCACTGCGGCGTCCAACGGTTCGGTGAACGCCATGCACGACTCCTTCACGCCGCTGGGCGGGCTGGTGCCCATGGTGCTGATGCAGCTGGGCGAAGTGGTCTTTGGCGGCGTCGGCTCCGGGCTTTACGGCATGTTGGTGTTCGCCATCATCGTGGTCTTCATCGCCGGGCTCATGGTCGGCCGCACGCCGGAATACCTGGGCAAGAAGATCGAGGCTTTTGAGACCAAGATGTGCTCGCTGGTCATCATGGTGCCGCTTTTCGGCGTGCTCCTGGGCACGGCCTGGGCGGTGATGACGGCCTCGGGCAAGGCGGCCATCGCCAACCCCGGCGCGCATGGCTTCAGCGAAATCCTCTACGCCTTCTCCAGCATGGCCAACAACAACGGCAGCGCCTTTGCCGGGCTTAACGCCAACATCCCGCTCTACAATTTGTTGGGCGGGCTGGTCATGTTCACCGGGCGGTTCTGGCTGGCCATCCCGGTGCTGGCGCTCGCCGGCAGCCTGGCGGCCAAGAAGCGGGTGCCCGTGGGTGCTGGCACCCTGCCCACGCACACGCCGCTCTTCTGCGGCCTCGTCATCTGCGTGGTGCTGGTGGTGGGCGCGCTGACCTTCATCCCGGCCCTGGCCCTTGGGCCCATTGTGGAACATCTGATGATGCTCGGGCACTAGCTCCGGCACTAGGCAAGGAGACCCCCCCATGTCCGGCAAAACCCTGACCAGCCTGTCCGCGCGACAGACCAGCCGCCCTCTGTTCGATGCAGAGATAGTGAAAAGCGCAGCGCTTGATTCCTTCCGCAAGCTCTCGCCCCGCGTGCAGGTGAAGAATCCCGTCATGTTCACGGTGTACATCGGCAGCATGCTGACCACGGTGCTGTTCATCCAGGCCCTGTTCCTCCAAATGTCAGGGGGCCGGGGCGAGGCCCCGACCGGGTTCATCCTGGCCATCTCGCTCTGGCTCTGGTTCACGGTGCTCTTCGCCAATTTCGCCGAGGCCATGGCCGAAGGCAGGGGCAAGGCCCAGGCCGCCACCCTGCGCCAGGCCAGGGCCGAAACTCCCGCCCGCAAGCTCACCGAGGCCCGGCGCGACGCAGCGAGCGAGATGGTTTCCTCCACCACCTTGCGCAAGGGTGACATCGTGCTCGTGGTTGCTGGCGAACCCATCCCCTGCGACGGCGAAATCATTGATGGCGTGGCCTCGGTGGACGAGAGCGCCATCACCGGGGAGAGCGCGCCCGTCATCCGCGAGGCCGGTGGCGACCGCAGCGCCGTCACCGGCGGCACGCGCGTGCTGTCCGACTCCATCCTCATCCGCATCAGCGCGGACCCTGGCGAGACCTTTCTGGACCGCATGATCAGCATGGTCGAGGGGGCCAAGCGCCGCAAGACGCCCAACGAGATCGCGCTCAATATCCTTTTGGCCGCGCTGACCATCATCTTCCTGCTTGTCTGCGCCACACTGCTGCCTTTCTCCTTGTTTGGCGTGGACCAGGCCGGCCAGGGGACGGTGATCAGCGTCACCGTGCTCACCGCCCTCTTCGTCTGCCTTGCGCCCACCACCATCGGCGGGCTGCTTTCGGCCATCGGCATCGCGGGCATGGACCGGCTCATCCAGGCCAATGTCATCGCCATGAGCGGCCGGGCCGTGGAGGCGGCTGGCGACGTGGACGTGCTGCTGCTCGACAAGACCGGCACCATCACCCTGGGCAACCGCCAGGCCACGGCGTTTCTGCCTGCGCCCGGCGTCACCGAGGCCGAACTGGCCGATGCGGCCCAGCTCTCGTCCCTCGTGGACGAGACTCCGGAAGGCCGCAGCATCGTGGTGCTGGCCAAGGAGCAGTTCGGCATCCGCCAGCGCGAGGTGGCCGAACTCGGCGCAACCTTCATTCCCTTCACCGCCCAGACGCGCATGAGCGGGGTGAACTTATCCGGTGGGCCCGACGGCAAAAGCATCCTCAAGGGCGCGCCCGATTCCATCGAACGGCTTGTGACCGAAGCTGGCGGCGAGTTCCCCCAGGCCGTGCAGGGCTTTGTCCAGGACATCGCGGCCGAGGGCGGCACGCCGCTCCTGGTGGCGGAGAAGTCGGAAAGCGGCGCGCGCGTGCTGGGGGCGGTCTGGCTCAAGGACATCGTCAAGGGCGGCATCCGCGAGAAATTCGCCGAGCTCCGGCGCATGGGCATCAAGACCATCATGGTCACCGGCGACAACCAGCTCACCGCTGCGGCCATCGCCGCCGAGGCCGGGGTGGACGACTTCCTGGCCGAGGCCAAGCCCGAGCACAAGCTGGCGCTCATCCGCCAGATCCAGGCCGAGGGGCGGCTGGTGGCCATGACCGGCGACGGCACCAATGATGCCCCGGCCCTGGCGCAAGCGGATGTCGGCGTGGCCATGAACACCGGCACCCAGGCCGCCAAGGAGGCCGGGAACATGGTCGACCTGGACTCCAGCCCGACCAAGCTCATGGAGATCGTCAGCATCGGCAAGCAGCTGCTCATGACCCGCGGCTCGCTGACCACCTTCAGCATCTCAAACGACATCGCCAAATACTTCGCCATCGTGCCTGCGGCCTTTGTGGGCATGTACCCAGGCTTAAGCGTACTGAACGTCATGGGCCTGGCCACGCCCGAGAGCGCCATCCTCTCGGCGGTGATCTTCAACGCCCTGATCATCGTGCTGCTCATCCCGCTGGCCCTGCGCGGCGTGGCCTACCGGCCCGCAGGCGCGGCCAGGATCCTGCGCGACAACCTCATTATCTACGGCGGCGGCGGGCTCCTTGTGCCCTTTGTGGGCATCAAGCTCATCGACATGGCTCTTGTGGCCCTGCGCCTGGCCTAAGGGCCTGTCTCTAAAAGCGTCTTTTGCCCCCTGGACGTCGTCACGAGCCGATTTCGGTCCAGGGCTGTACCGCAGAAGTACACTCCCTGGCCCCAAATAGGCTCACTCCTCGCCAGGGAACACAATCCATCTTTTGGAAACAGGCCCTAAGGAGGCATCGCAATGCTCAAGGACATGCTGACCATCCTGGGGCGCCAACTGCGCCCGGCGTTTTCCATGCTCATTGTGCTCTCGCTCCTCACCGGACTCATCTATCCCTCGGCCATCACCCTGGCGGCCAAGGTGTTGTTCCCGCATCAGGCCGAGGGCAGCCTCATTACGGACAAGGGCACGGTCATCGGGTCCGAGCTTATCGGTCAGCAGTTTACGGACCACGGCCTTTTCTGGGGCCGGCCCTCGGCCACATCACCCCAACCGTACAACGCCTCGGCCAGCGGCGGCTCCAACCTGGCCCCGGCGGGCAAGGCGCAGCTCAAGGCCGTAGCTGAGCGCGTTGCCGCACTGCGCGCGTCCGATCAGATGGGCGACCCCGGCAACGCCGCGCCCATCCCGGCGGACCTGGTGACGGCCTCGGGCTCGGGGCTTGATCCGCACATCAGCCCGGAGGCGGCGCTGTGGCAGGTTTCCCGCGTGGCCCATGCGCGCAGCCTGGACGAGGCGAAGCTCAGGGCGCTTGTTGCCCGGCACACGGAAGCGCGCCAACTGGGCATTCTGGGCGAACCTCGCGTCAATGTGCTGCGGCTGAACAGGGCCCTTGATTCCCTGGCCGCGAGCGCAGAGAATACCCCGGCCCGGCCTTAGGCGAACCCGACAGGGAGCCCTTCAGGGAAAAGGAACTGACATGGCCTCATCCGACGAAAAGCGTGCCCCAGACAGGCGACCTGACCCCGACGCCCTGCTGAACCTGGCCAACAAGGAGGAGCGCCGACGCGGTCTGGGCGCGCGCGGGCGGCTGCGCATCTTTTTCGGGGCCGCCCCGGGCGTGGGCAAGACCTACGCCATGCTCACCGAGGCCTACACCCAGCAGGCCGAGGGCCGCGACGTGCTGGCCGGAGTGGTGGAGACCCACGGCCGGGGCGAAACCGAGGCGCTCCTGGCGGGCATCGAGGTGCTGCCCAGGGCCACAGTGGAGTACAAGGGCCACCAGTTGCACGAATTCGCCCTCGACGCGGCGCTCTCACGGCGCCCCGCGCTCATTCTCATGGACGAGCTGGCCCACACCAACGCCCCTGGCTCACGCCACGAGAAACGCTGGCAGGACGTGCTGGAGTTGCTCGACCAGAACATCGATGTGTACACCACCATGAACGTGCAGCATGTGGAGAGCGTCTCCGACGTGGTGGCGCAGATCACTGGCATCACCGTGCGCGAGACCGTGCCCGACTCCGTGCTCGAAGAAGCACACGAGCTGGTGCTGGTGGACCTGACCCCGGACGACCTCTTGAAGCGCCTGCGCGAGGGCAAGGTCTACGTG
>MGTN01000152.1:14354-21702 GCA_001799475.1 Desulfovibrionales bacterium GWA2_65_9
GCTCCGGCAACCTCTTCGCCCTGCGCGAGCTGGCCCTGCGCGTGGTGGCCGACCGGGTCAACACCGAGGTCCTGGTCTACCGCCAGGGCCAGGCCATCGAGATCACCTGGCCGACCACGGGGCGGCTGCTCGTCTGCGTGGGACCGAGCCCGACCTCGGCCCGGCTGGTGCGCGCGGTCAAGCGCATGGCGGCGGCGCAGCACGCCCACTGGATTGCCGCCTACGTAGAGACGCAGCCCCTGGCCCAGGCCGACCCGCGCCGCAACCAGGTGGTGCAGAACCTGCGCCTGGCCGAGCAGCTGGGCGCGGAAGTGGTGACGCTCACCGGCCGCAACGTGAGTGAGGAGATCCTCACCCTGGCGCGCGCGCGCAACGTGTCCAGCATCATCATCGGCAAACCCCTGCGGCCGCGCCTCTGGGACACGCTCATGGGCAGCCCGGTGGACGAACTCATCCGCAGGAGCGGCGAGATCGATGTGCAGGTCATCCGGGGCGACGAGGGCGACGGGCCGAGGCACCAGGCCGCGCCTGCCCGGCCTGCGCCCGTGGCCTGGGCCGAGTATGGCCAAAGCATCCTGGCCGTGGCCGCCTGCTCGGCTCTGTGTTTCGCCATGTATCCGTACTTTGAGCTGGCCAACCTGATCATGGTCTATCTGCTGGGCACCATGTTCATCGCCAGCCGCTGCGGCCAGGCCCCGGCCATCCTGTCCTCGGCTCTGGGGGTGCTCTGCTTTGACGTGTTCTTCGTGCCGCCGCGCTTCAGCCTGGCGGTCAGCGACACGCAGTACCTGTTCACCTTCGCCATCATGTTCCTGGTGGCCGTGGTCATCAGCCGCCTCACTGCGCACATCCGCCAGCAGGGCGTGGCCGCACGCAGGCGCGAGGCGCGCACCCAGGTCCTGCTGACCCTGAGCCGCCAACTGGCGGGCACGCGCGGCACGGAGAAGCTCCTGCGCATCGCCCTGGAGCACGTGTCGGAGCTCTTCGCTTGCAAGGCGTTGGCGCTGCTGCCTGATGACGAGAGACACCTCAAGGACTTCATCGGCGATCGGGAGGCTTTCAACATCAGCCACAAGGGCGAGGGCGTGGCCCAGTGGGTCTTTGCCAACGGCCATGTGGCGGGCCTGGGCACGAACACCCTGCCCACCAGCGGGGCCTTGTACGTGCCCCTGGTCGGACTCAAGGGCACCGTTGGCGTGCTGGGCCTGCGGCCGGACACCCAGGGCGCGCTGTTCTCCCCGGAGCAGATGCAGATGATCGAGACCCTGGCCCGGCAGGTGGCCCTGGCGCTGGAGGTGGAGCGCCTGGAGACCGAAAGCCTGCATGCCCAGATGGAGGCCGAGACCGAACGCCTCAAGACCTCGCTGTTGTCCTCCGTGACCCACGACCTGCAGACCCCGCTGGCGGCCATCATGGGCTCGGCCGACAGCCTGGTGCAGGTGGGCGACCGTCTGGAGACTACCTTGCGCCGTTCGCTCGCGGCCAACATCTTTGATGAGGCCGAGCGCCTGTCCAGGCTCATCGGCAACCTCTTGCGCATGACCAAGCTCGAATCCGGTACGCTCAAACCTGACCTGGAGTTGCAGTCCCTGGAGGAGCCGCTCGGGGCGGCCCTGAACCTGCTCGAAAAGCACCTGGCAGGCAGGGTTGTGGAGATGAGCATGCCGGGCGACCTGCCCATGCTCGACCTGGACGGCGTGCTCATGGAGCAACTGTTCCTGAACCTCCTGGAAAACGCCGTAAAATATGCTCCAGAGGCCTCCCCCATAGGCATTGAGGCCCATGTCGCGGGGCGGGAAGTGCAATTCTCCGTGGCTGACCGGGGGCCTGGGCTTTCAGCGGATGAGCTGGAAAAGGTTTTCGATCTGTTCTACCAGGGCCAGACAGGCTCCGGGCGCAAGGGCTACGGCATCGGCCTGGCCATCTGCCGGGCCATTGCCCAGGTCCACGGCGGGCGCATCTGGGCCGAGAATCGCGCGGGCGGCGGGGCGGTGTTCCACGTCACCCTGCCTGTGCCGGATGGCCGCAGGCAGGCGGCAATTCGGGCGGCAGCAGACGCGGACCTGCACAACGTCGAGGCAAAGGAGGAGGGCTTGTGACCACAGACAAGGCGCAGGTGCTGGTCATCGAGGACGAGGCCCCCATCCGCTGCTTTTTGCGCGCCTTTCTGGAGAGCCAGGGCTTCCGTTTCCTGGAGGCGGCCGCAGGCGAGGAGGGGCTTGGCCTGGCCGCCTCGCACCAGCCCGATGTCATCCTGCTGGACCTGGGCCTGCCGGGCCTGGACGGCCTCGAAGTCATCCGGCGCATCCGCCAGTGGACGAGCACGCCCATTCTGGTCATCTCGGCGCGCGGGCGTGAGCAGGACAAGATCGAGGCCCTGGACGCCGGGGCCGACGACTACCTGATCAAGCCCTTCAGCGTGGGCGAGCTGGCGGCGCGCATGCGCGTGGCCCTGCGCCACGCGGTTGTCGGCGGTCAGGACAAGCCCGAGCCCGTGTTCCGCATTGGCGCGCTCTTCATTGACCTGGCCGCGCGGCGCGTGCGCCTGGCCGGGGCCGAGGTGCATCTGACGCCCATCGAGTTCAAGCTCCTGGCCTTCCTGGTGCGCCACGCGGGCAAGGTGGTGACGCACCGCCAGCTCTTGAAGGAGGTCTGGGGCAGCGCCCGCGAGGACCAGGCCCACTACCCGCGCATCTACGTGCACCAGCTCCGGCACAAGATCGAGCCCGACCCGGCCCGGCCGCGCTTTCTGCGCACTGAGACCGGCATCGGCTACCGCCTGGAAGAGGCTGATGGGCCTGAGGGCGAAGACCGTTAAACCTTGAATCTGGCTCGGGCGTGCGTCTGAGCCGCAGCACAGGGAGACCGCATGAACCTTTCGGACATGAAAAGCCGCTTTTCCCCCGGCCTGACCCTGGCCTTGGCAGCGTTCATGATCATTCTCTCAGGCCTTGCGTTGTGGTTTTTGGGGCGCGGCGAGCATCTGGAGAGCGCCTTTGTGCGCGACAGCCAGAAGGTCCAGCTGGTGTCACGCATGCGCGCGGATCTGTACGCCGCCGCTGAGGCCGAGAAAAGCGCCGTGCTGGCCGAGACCGACGCCGCCTCCCAGGACAACGCCAGGCGCGCCCAGACCGCCACAGAGCAGGTCGCGGCGGAATTGAAGGAGTTCAAGACGCTGCCTGTCGGCAATCCCGAGGAGGCCGAACTGCTGCGCCGTTTCGAGGACGCCTTCAGCGAATACCGCAAGGCTGACGAAGAGGTGCTGGCCCTGGCCGTGCAGAACACCAACCTCAAGGCCTTTGTCCTGTCCTTTGGCCCGGCCTCGGAAGCGCTGGCAAGGATGGAGCTGGCCCTCCGGCCCGTCCTTGACGCGGGCAACAAGGGTGGCAAGGCCGCAGAGGCCGGCCTGTTGGCCTCGCGGGCGCTCACCGAGGCCTTGCGCATCCAGGCACTGCACGCGCCGCACATCACGGAGAAGACTGAGGTGCGCATGGATGAGCTGGAAAAGCGCATGGCCGAAGCCGACAAGGACGTCCGCGCGGCCCTTGGCGCTCTTGGGCCTTCCGGAGCCCCGGCGCTGCCTGCCTACGAGGACTTTCAGAAGGTCACAGTCGAGGTGGTGCGCCTCTCGCGCCTGAACACCAATGTGCGCTCACTGGCCTTGTCGCTGGACCGCAAGGTCAAGGTGCTGGCGGTGTGCAACCAGGCCCTGGAGGCGCTCAAGGAGCATCTGGGCGGGCTCGGGGTGAAGGCCACTCGGTAGGGCGGCCTTGGTCCAGGGCGCTGGAAGCGGCGCGAAAATGCCCCACCGCGAACGCTCTCGTTCGTCAGTGGGGCCTTTTGTTTCCTTGATGCCCGGAGCCGAAGTCGAGCAAGCACACCCCGAAGGTTAAGGGGTTTCAGGTTCCCGTGAATCTCTTCCTATGGTAGCGTGATGGTTGCCGAGGGTATTTCCCATACCTCGCTACCCGGCCAATGCTCACCACTTTGCCTGGTCCGGCCTCTGGAACAGCTTCTAGCTTTTGCATGGTACGTCCTTTGGCCTCGCGCTCAACGTGTGTGTCTCTGCTCAGCATCTGCAGAATGGACCACCAGAACACGGTCTGCAGGGTGCGGATATCCACCTCGGCTAGGCCATCCGGGGGGCCGGGGGCTGTTCTATTCTTCGTCCGGGCCTTCCTGGGCCAGTTTGAGGTGCTTGGCGTAGGTGGCGGCCATGGTGCCTGCCACGCAGCCTTCACCCACGGCCTTGGCCATTTGCAGGGGCGGCCCGCAGATGTCGCCGGCGGCGAACACGCCGGGCACGCTGGCGGCCTGGGACTTGTCGGTTTCAATGTACTTCATGCTGTCATCGAGGCTTAAGCCCAGGGCCGAAGCCAACTCCAGCACGCCCTTGGCGCCCTGTTCGATGAACACGCCAGCCACAGGCAGCGTTGAGCCGTCGGAGAGCGTCAGGCCGTCCACCTGCTTGTCGCCGTGGATGGCCGTGACCTTGACGCCCTCGTGCAGGGTCGCTCCGCTTTCGCGCAGCTTGGTTTGCAGGGCGGGCGTCACGTCCAGGGATTCGCAGACCAGGTGCACGCTCTTGGCCATGTGCAGCAGCGTCAGCGCCCCGCTCGCAGCTGCGCTTTGGCCGCCCACGATGGCCACATCCTCGCCCCGGAAGAACCCGCCATCGCAGTCCACGCAGTAGGACACGCCGCGTCCGAGGAGTTCCTTTTCGCCTGGCACGCCGAGCTTGTTGCGCGTGGTGCCCGTGGCGATGACCAGGGCGCGCGCACAGACCTTGCGGCCGCTCTCGGTTTCGATCTCGAAGCAGAGCTTCAGGGGGCTGATGCTCAAGGCGTCCTCCTCCATGATCTCGGTGCCGAAGCTCTGGGCCTGGGCGAGGCCGGTTTTGAGCATGTCCTCGCCGCTGGTTTTGAACATTCCGAGGAAGTTTTCCACATGCGCCCAGAACAAGCTGCTCTTGTTCATGCGGCCCAGCATGAGCACGCTGGTCTTCTTGCGCGAGGCGTGGATGGCGGCCTGGATGCCTGCCGGCCCGCAACCGAGGATGATGACATCATACATGCTGGTCTGGCTCATAGTCGCTCCTGCTCGTGCTGTTTGGGATCATCTGAAGCTGTTAATCATCAGCCAGCCTGCGGGCAAGGTGGGTCGTGATCTGTCTGCGCAGGTCAAGAAGCTGTGGATCTTTTGGCAGGGACTCGAAGATGGTGTCCAGGTAGCCGAGGTCATGGAGCATCTGGCAGGAGCGCTGGTAGTTCAGGTCGTACAGCCAGCCCACGACCATGAGCTTGAAGTCGTTGACCCAGACGATGCGCCGGTAATCGCCGGTCTCGCCGTTCAGCAGGCCCGCAAGGACGTCCTGGGAATAGGCCGTGGGGTGAGGCTTCACGTGCAGGGCCACCTCCGGGTGCTCCGGGTCCTCCTGGGAGAAATGGGCGATCATGACGCGGAAGATGTCCAGCTTGTCGCTGTCGCGCACGATGCGCGCCACGGCCAGGGTGTCCGGGGGCAGGGTGGTCGGCAGGGTGCGCACGTTGTGCAGGAACACCGCGCCCAGCACCATTCGGCGGATGTCCCTGGGCACATCGTCGAGCATGTCCTCGCGCAGGGCGTGGCGCACGCTTAAGGCCGCATGGTTGGCCGACTCGGCATCGCGGAAGGTGCGGTACTGCTTGTACTGCGGGAAGCGCCCGACGTCGTGGAGCAGGGCGGCGATGCGCGCCGCCAGGTGCACGCGATCAGGCACGCAAGAGGCGCTGGCGATGTCCGAGGCGATGGCGCGCACGCGGTTCGTGTGCTCGACCTTGAGGCGGTAGGCAAAGCCGTCGCCGGGCTCGCTCAGGTAGGGCCCGGCAAAGTCCTGGAAGCGCTCGGCCACGCGCTCGACAAGGGCCTCGCTCATTGTTCGATGTTCCTCTTCTTCATGGTATACTCAAGCTTGGTGATCCGCCCGGCGCGGAAGCTTTCGTCGAGTCTTGAGAGCTCTCTGCGCTTTGCCTCCTCGGCTTCGCGCTCCATTTCCTTGTCGCGCCAGATGCCCTTGGGGCCATAGAGCACGCGCAGGAACACGCTGATGGCGATGAGGATCAGGGCGGAGAAGGCATAGGTGGCGAGCGTGGTCTGCCAGTCGCCGCCAAAGCCGGAATTGAATGGCCAGCCGTCCCATTTTGAGGGGAGTTCGGCCTGGGTGCTTATGTTCAGGAAGGACATGGTCGTGGAACCTCCGGATGTTCTTGGCGGGGCAACTCGATACGCCCGCGCCACGACTGGGAGAGATACGTCGCATCCGGCCTGCTGGCAAGGCGCTTGCGCTTGCCGGCACCCCAGTCCCATTGTCTCCGGTAAAAAGATGGGCTATGCTCAAGGTCGAACAATGGAGGACATCATGCGCATACTCATAGCCGAAGACGACTTGGCGAGCGCGCGCTATCTGGAGGGCCTCATGGCCCGCTATGGTGAATGCCTTGTCACCAGCGATGGTGAGCAGACTGTGACGGCGTTTCAGGCCGCCATTGACGAGGGCCGCCCCTTTCAGTTGGTCTTCCTGGATATCATGATGCCGCACAAGACCGGTCAAGAAGCCTTGCAGGAGATTCGCGCCCTGGAGCAGAAGCTCGGCATCAAGTCCAATCAGGAGACCAAGGTCGTCATGACCACCGCCTTGGGCGATGTGCGTTCGGTCATGGGCGCGTACAAGGAAGGGGCTACGGCCTACGTCACCAAGCCCATAGTGCCGGAGCGCATGTTCGAGACCCTCCGCAACCTGGGCATCAGCGTCTGAGAACGAGGAGAACCGTGAAAAAAATTGGCACAATTCTGGGCCTTGCGGCCCTGTTCATGCTCTTGATCCTGAGCCTGGCCGAGGCCGCCCGCCTGGGCGGGGGACGCTCCTTTGGCAGCCGGAGCACTTATTCCCGCAGCTACACCAAGCCCGTGGCGCCTTCGTCCAGCAGCTCGACGCAGGCCCCGGCGCAGGTTGCGCAACCCCGGCCCACAACGCCTCTGCCTGCGGCCGCGCCGCAGCCGAGCTTCTTCTCGCGCTTCGGCATGGGCCTGGGCGGCCTGATGGTGGGCGGTCTCATCGGCTCCATGCTCTTCGGCGGCGGTCTGGGCGGCCTGGGTGGTGGCGGCATCGGCTTTCTGGACATCCTGCTCATCGGCGTGATCATCTTCTTCGCCGTTAAGCTGCTGCGCCGCCGCAAGGCCGCACAGGATGACAGCACAAGTGCCGGACAGGACGCCGGGCAGGCTCCGCCGCCGCCGACAGATATCCGCTCCCGGGCCGAGCAGAGCTGGGACGCCTTGCGCTCCCCGTCGGAAGCTGGCGGCGCGGGCG
>MGTN01000152.1:21730-24398 GCA_001799475.1 Desulfovibrionales bacterium GWA2_65_9
GACATCGCCCTGTTCACCACCCCGGAAGTGCTTGCGGAGATCCGGCGGCAGGCCGAGGTCGATCCCAAGCCGTCCAAGACGGAACTCTTGCTCATCAATGCGCGGCTCCTGGAGTTCCGCGAGGAACCTCGCGACACTGTCACTTCAGTCTACTTCGACGTACTCCTGCGCGAGGACGTCACCGAGGACCGGCCCAAGCAGATCCGCGAGGTCTGGCACTTCTCCCGGCCCACGGGCAATCTGGAAGCCAACTGGCGCCTGGAGGGCATCCAGCAGCTGGAGGCGTAACCGCTACGGTTCGCTTGATCCCTGAACCGAATCCCAAGGGAAGCCCGGAGACCATCTTCGGGCTTCTTTTCGCAAGGAGACCCTGATGTTTGCGCTCAAGGACTGTTTCAAGGCCTACACCATGGACCAGGACAAGGCCGTGCCTCCTGGCGAGACCGTGGCCAGGGTCAAGGCCGTGCTGGAGCAGAAATGCCCAGGCGTGCTGGAAGAAACCAAGCGTGTCGATACCGGACGCCTCGGCATCCCCGTGTTTTTAAGCATCTGCGGCCCGGCGGCGCGCGCGGTGATGCCCACGCGCAAGCAGATGGGCAAGGGCGCAAGCCCGGAGCAGGCCGAGGCCTCGGCCCTCATGGAGCTTGTCGAGCGCTTCAGCTACTTCAGCTTCTGGGCCGATGAACCCAATTTCGTGCGCGCCACCTGGTCCGAGGCCCAGGCACGCTTCGGGGCGCAGCTCATGGACATCCGCGAGATCTGCGCCTCTGTGGGCGACGAGCTGTCGCCTGCGGGCGCGACGCGGGTCATGGACCTGGTGCGCTGGCGCTTCTGCCCGGCCCTCAATATCGCCACCGGACAGACCACAGTGCTGCCGCTCGACTGGTTCAAGACCCTGAACGAGTTCAACGGCTCCTCGGCTGGCAACACGAGTGAGGAATCCGTGCTCCAGGGCGGCTGCGAGTTGGTGGAGCGCCATGTCTGCGCCGTCATCGACCGCACCTCGCCGGAGCTGCCCACCATCAGCCAGGACGACTTGGCCGACCCCGTGCTGCGCGAATTGTGCGAGACTTTCCGCAAGAACGGCATCCTGCTCGTGCTCAAGGACTTTTCCCTGGGCCTGCCCGTGCCCACCGTGGGCGCCCTGGCCTTTGATCCCCAGACATTTCCGGGCTTGAGCGAGATCGTCTATACCGCGGGCACGGCCGCCTCTCCGGTCAAGGCCGCGGTGCGCGCCGTGACCGAGATCGCGCAGCTGGCCGGGGATTTCGAGACCGGGCGCGTGTACGAGGCCTCGGGCCTGCGCAAGTTCACCGATCCCGGGCAGTTCGAGTGGCTCTTGTCCGGGCCGGTGGTGGACCTGGCCAGCCTGCCCGATGTCGAGGACCACAACATCCGCGTGGAGCTGTCCCGCCTCGCCGCTGGCCTGGGCGTCAAGGGGTACAGCATGTATTCCGTGGACACCACGCGCGCCGACATTGAGGTGCCTGCCAACTACAACCTCGTGCCGGGCTTTGATTTCCGCGAGCGCACGGTGCACCGCAGCCTGGGCCTGTTCGTGGGCCGCAAGCTGGCCGAGGAGGCTGAGGTAAGCGAGGCCGAAGCCGGCCTGGCTGTTTTGGCCGAGGTCGCGCCCGCGGCCTACTACCTGCCGTTCTTCCAGGCCTTGCTGGCCCTGCGCCGGGGCGATCTGGTCCTGGCTGCGGAACGATTTGCTCTGGCCGAGCCGCTCCAGCCAAGCCAGAACGAGCGGGCCCTGTGCGCCTTCTACCAGGCCTATGCCCTGACCCAGGATCTCCGCTGGGAGGATTGCGTTGTGCACCTGGACCGGGCCATTGGCCTGGACGCCGACGTCAAGGAGTACTTCAACCTGCGCGGGGTGGCGCGCTTCAAGGCCGGTTCATACGAACTGGCCAAGGATGATTTTCATGCCGTACTGGCGCTGGACTCGGGCTCGGCCCCGGATTTGGCCAACCTGGGCCTGTGCCACAAGTTCCTGGGACAGGACCAGGAGGCGCTCGAGTGCCTGGAGGCGGCCCTGCGCCTGGATTCCGCTCTGGACTATGCCCGCAAGCACCTTGAGGAACTCGTGAGCGGCAGGCGCTCATAAATTTCCACCAGTTTGGAGGATATACTCCCGGACCGTATTGACCACGGCAGAGAAATCCTTTAGTTCCGTTTGCACGCAAGCTTGGGCTTGGCCCGTGCGCGGTTCCAAAGGAATCAATCGGCTTTGGCGACTTCCATGAGATCCTATGAGGAGGACGAAGAATGGCTATTGTTGAATTCAAGAGCAATAAGTTTGAGGTGGACGAGGACGGATTCCTGTTGAAGTTTGAAGACTGGAATCCGGAATGGGTGGAGTACGTCAAGGAGAGCGAAGGCATCGCCGTCATCAGCGAGAGCCACCAGAAGGTCATCGACTTCCTGCAGGACTACTACAAGAAGAACGGCATCGCTCCCATGGTGCGCATCCTGTCCAAGGTCACCGGTTACAAGCTCAAGGAAATCTACGAGCTGTTCCCGTCCGGCCCCGGCAAGGGCGCCTGCAAAATGGCTGGCCTGCCCAAGCCCACCGGCTGCGTGTAATAGCGCACCGCATTCGACTGCAAAGGGGCGGAAGGTGTTTAAGCCTTCCGCCCCTTCTTTGTAGCCAGTTGACGCCCTC
>MGTN01000152.1:24429-25364 GCA_001799475.1 Desulfovibrionales bacterium GWA2_65_9
TCGGCCCTAATTTTCCGGTTCGGCCATGCGGATGGCGCAGAACTTGCCGCACATGCCGCATTCCTTGCCGTGCTCCGTCCCCTCTGAGCGTGAGCGCACCAGACAGGGGTCCAGCGCCGTGTCGGCCATGCGCTTCCAGTCGAGTTTCATGCGCGCGTCGGACATCTCCCGCTCCCGCTCCACGGCCCAGGGCCGTCCCAGCGCCGCCTCGCCCGCCTGGGCGGCGATGCGTGAGGCCAGCACGCCCTCGTGGACGTCACGGGCATCGGGCAGGCAGAGGTGCTCGGCCGGGGTCAGGTAGCACAGGAAATCCGCGCCATACTGGGCGGCCAGCGCCCCGCCGATGGCCCCGGCGATGTGATCGCGCCCGGCGGCGGTGTCCGTGACCAGCGGCCCCAGGACATACAGCGGAGCGCCGAAGGTGGCGCGCTTGATGCCCTGGATCTGCGACTGCACCAGGTGCAGGGGCACATGCCCCGGGCCCTCGATCATCACCTGCACCCCGGCGGCCCAGGCGCGGCGGGCCAGCACGCCGAGCGTCAAAACTTCCTCCCACTGGGCCGGGTCGCCCGCATCACAGCCGGCGCCGGGCCGCAGGCCGTCGCCCAGGCTCAAGACCACGTTGTGCGCGCGGGCGATGTCCAAAAGCGCGTCATAGTGCGTCAAAAGCGGGTTCTCCTCGCCCCTGCGGCGCATCCAGCGCGCCAGGATGGCCCCGCCGCGCGAGACGATGCCGAGCATGCGCGAACCGTCCATGGCCAGTTCGGCCCCGCGCCGGGTCAGCCCGCAGTGCAGGGTCATGAAGTCCACGCCCTGCCGGGCCTGTTTTTCGACCTCGGCCAGCAGGTCGCCGGGCTCGAAGCCCGAGGGATCGCGGCCGTCCTTGGCGCAGGCCCCGGCCACGGCGTAGATGGGCACGGTGCCCAGCGGCAGCG
>MGTN01000152.1:25418-27575 GCA_001799475.1 Desulfovibrionales bacterium GWA2_65_9
GCGCGGGCTGACCGATGAGAGTGGGCCGCACGCCTGCGTGGGCCGGATTGGCCAGCAGGGTCAGCGTGCCCTGGTTGATGCGCGTGCGGATCTCGGCCTCGGACATGTGCTCCAGGGCGGCGAGGCTCTTGATGTGCTGGTCCAGGATGCCGGACAGGGCCTTGTTGGTCTTGATGATGGACATGGGAACTCCTCGTCGTTGGATGCCGACCTGGGGGTTGAGCGGGCAGGGCGCTTGAAGCGGACGGGAGTGCGGGGAAAAGGGGGGGTATCCATTTCCTCCAACGGCATGACCCGTATCAGGTTCAACGGTCGGCCCCGCAGAAAGAGACCCTCTCAGCCCGGTTGACCCGGACTCCCGTATGGCGCGCAAGCTGGCAATGATCGCTTCACCTCGCTACCCGCCAGGGGCGGGGAAGTCAACCGCAGCGCCAGGAGAGGCCTGTCTCGCCCCGGCGGGAAAATTTTAGCTGCGGCCTCTTGCTTTCCGTGAACTTCGGGCGTATATGCCGATGCTTCACGTGAACAACGAGCCTGGAGACAGCCATGAAAAAAGAAATCCATCCCAACGTCAACGATACGTTGATCCGTTGCAACTGCGGCTACGAGGCCACCCTGCTCACCACCAAGGGCAAGGAACTCTCGGTTGAAATCTGCTCCAACTGCCACCCCTTCTACACGGGCAAGCAGCGCTTCATTGATACCGCCGGCCGCATCGACCGCTTCCGCAAGAAGTACGGGACTCCCGCCGACGCCAAGAAGTAGCGCCCGAAGCACGCACTGTGGAATGCCTCTGTTGGGTCGCCAATGGAGGCATTCTTGTTTCCCCTGGCCTGCCCGGCCTTTACTTTGCGCCGCCTGGACTTATCTGGGTAGGGCCATCCGGGAACGTCCTGGCAGCATGACGAGAGGCCAGATAAGCCTCCAAGCCCATGAGGTGAGCCTCTTGAACAGACGCGCGCTGATTCCCTTGGTCTCCGCAGGCCCAACCGTGGGCGGCCAGGCCGTCATCGAAGGCGTGATGATGCGCGCCAAGAACCGCTTGGCCATTGCCGTGCGCAAGCCCGACGGGGAGATCGTCGTGGAGCTGCGCCCGTGGTTCAGCCTGACCTCTGCGGCCATCCTCAGAAAGCCCATGCTGCGCGGCTTCCCGGTGCTCCTGGAGACCCTGGTCAACGGCATCAAGGCGCTGAACTTCTCGGCCATGCAGGCTGTGGCGGAGGACGAAGGCGAAGCCGAACTGACGCCCTGGCATCTGGTGCTGACCATGATCGTGGCCCTTGGCGTGGCCCTGGGGCTTTTTGTGGTCCTGCCGCACTTCATGTCCGTGGCCATGCAGTGGCTGGGCCTGTCTGGAGATGTGGAGACCTTGAGCTTCAATGCCTGGGACGGCGCCTTCAAGATGCTTCTGTTCGTGGGCTACATCGGGGCCATCTCTTTTGTGCCGGACATCCGCCGGGTGTTCCAGTACCACGGGGCCGAGCACAAGGTTATCTGGGCCTTTGAGAGCGGCAAGGAAGTGACCGTGGAGTCGGCGCGCGGCAACAGCCGCCTGCACCCGCGCTGCGGCACCTCATTTCTGCTCTTTGTCCTGGCCGTGAGCATCCTGCTCTACACGGCCCTGGTACCCTGGCTTTTGACCTTCTACAAGCCGCAGCTCTTTCTGTTCAAGCACCTGTACATCGTGTCCATGAAGCTCCTGTTCATGGTGCCCATCAGCTGCATCGCCTACGAAATCATCCGCTTTGCCGGAAAGTTCAGTTCCAACGTGCTCTGCCGCATGCTCTGCTGGCCCGGCCTTGTGCTCCAGATGATGACCACCAAGGAGCCGGACGACAGCCAGATCGAGGTGGCCATGGCTGCCCTCAAGTGCGCCGTGAGCGAAAAGGGGTGCCCCTGATGTTCGCCAAACTCGAAGAGATCGAGCACAGCTTCCTGGACCTGGAGCGTGAGCTTGGCGCACCGGAGGTCCTGGCCGACCAGGAGCGCTACCGCAAGGTGGCCAAGAGCCACGCTGACCTGGGCGTCATCGTCAAGGCCTTTCGTGAGTACAAGCGCCTGAGCCAGGAGCTGGCCGACAACCGCGAGCTTCTGAAGGACGCTGATCCGGAGATGCGCGAGATGGCCGAGTCCGAGAGCGAGGGCCTCAAGACCCGG
>MGTN01000152.1:27620-36728 GCA_001799475.1 Desulfovibrionales bacterium GWA2_65_9
CTGGCGCGTGGAGCTCCTGGACGCCAGCCCCACGGACACCGGCGGGTACAAGGAGGTCATCGCCTCCATCTCCGGCGCGCGCGTGTTCAGCAAGCTCAAATACGAGGCCGGTGTGCACCGCGTGCAGCGCGTGCCCGCCACCGAGGCCCAGGGCCGCATCCACACCTCTGCCGTGACCGTGGCCATCATGCCCGAGGCCGAGGAAGTGGACGTGAACATCCGCACCGAGGACCTGCGCATCGACGTGTTCCGCGCCAGCGGCGCTGGCGGCCAGCACGTCAACAGGACCGAGTCCGCCGTACGCATCACCCACCTGCCGTCGGGCCTGGTGGTGCAGTGCCAGGACGAGAAGTCGCAGCACAAAAACAAGGCCTCGGCCATGAAGGTCTTGCGCTCGCGTCTGCTGGCCCAGGAGCAGGAGAAGGCCAAGGCCGTGGAGACGGACATCCGCCGCGCCCAGGTGGGTTCCGGCGACCGCTCCGAGCGCATCCGCACCTATAATTTCCCCCAGAGCCGCGTCACGGACCACCGCATCAACCTGACCTTGTACAAGCTCGATGCGGTGATGGAAGGCGACTGCGGCGACCTCATCCAGGCCTTGACCAGCCACTACCAGACCGAGTCCCTGAAGCTGCAGGCCTCTGGCGGGTAACCCCGTGGCCGAGCGCGAGCGCCCCACCTCACTGCGCGAGGTCCTGGCCAGACTCGACCGGCGGCCCGGCACCATAGCCGAGGTTCTGGCCACGGCCACCGCCGAACTCGCGGCCCTGGGCCTGGACGCTCCGCGCCTTTCCGCCGAACTTCTGGGCACGAAAGCCTTTGGCCTGTCGCGCCTGGGACTGATCGTGCGCGCCAAGGACCGCCTGACCGAGGAATCCCTGACCACTTTTCGCGCCCTGGTGGCGCGCCGCGCCAAGGGCGAGCCCGTGGCCTACCTGCTGGGCGAGAAGGAATTCTACAGCCTGGCCTTTCGCGTCACGCCGGACGTGCTCATCCCGCGTCCGGAGACGGAGCTCATCGTTGAGGAGGCCGAGCGCCTCTTCCCGGCGCAAGCGCCCCTGCGCTTCGCCGACTTCGGCACCGGGGCCGGCGCCCTGGCCGTGGCCCTGGCCCACGTGTTCCCGAATGCCCACGGTCTGGCCGTGGACCTGAGCCCCCAGGCCCTTGAGATTGCGCGTTACAACGCCCGTGAGCATGGCTTGGCTGGCCGCCTGGATTTCCTCTGCGCCGACTTCACCAGCCTGAAGCTTCCGCCCGCGTCCCTGGATCTGGTGGCGGCCAACCCGCCCTATGTCACGGAGGCCGAATACGCCGCGCTGAGCCCCGAGGTGCGCGGGTTTGAACCGGACAGCGCGCTGGTGAGCCCGGACGAGGGCCTGGCGCATATCCGCGGTCTGGCGCCGGTGGCTGCCCGGGCGCTCAAACCCGGCGGCGTGCTGCTCTGCGAGTTCGGCTCCAGCCAGGGCAGGGCGGTGCTGGAGTTCTTCGGCGACCCCGCCCTCGGCTTCTCCCAGCCAGCAATCTTGCGTGATTACGCGGGGCTGGACCGGGTGCTGCGCGCTGTCCGCTCTGCGGCCTGAACACCACAATTGCGCCTCCGGTTGTTGCATCTGTGCAAATTTGTGGGGGAAACAGCACATTCCTCGCATTCACGCTCAATAATTTAGTCAGTTAAAACAATATGTTGCGTTGCTTGGTGGGTTGGCATTGTGTATGCATAATGGGCTCTGACGGAGGCATTATGCATCAGACCACGATCCGCAATACGGTACGCTGCACGGGAATCGGCCTGCATGGTGGCAGGAAGGTTGAGCTGGTGCTGCGCCCCGCGCCCGAAGACACGGGCATCCTCTTTGCCCTGCGCAGCGGATCGGGCACCTCCTTCTTAAGCCCCAAGCCCCGTCTCGTCGTGGACACCGGCCTGGCCACCAGCCTGGGCAACGGCCACGACCAGATCGCCACGGTGGAGCACCTGCTCGCAGCCGTGCGCGGCATGGGCATCGACAACATCCGCATCGAGGTGCAGGGACGCGAACTGCCGATCATGGACGGTAGCGCCGCCTCTTTCGTCTATCTGCTCAATCAGGCCGGTGTGCGCCGCCAGGCCAAGGCCCGCAAGGTTCTGGCCATCACGCAGCCCCTGTCCTTTGAGCAGGACGGCAAATACATCAAGGCCACCCCGCACGACGGCTTCCTGGTGGACTACACCATTCAGTTCGCCCATCCGCTCATCGGCCGCCAGAGCCTGTCCCTGGAAGTGACCCCGGACGCCTTTGCCACGCACATCGCCAAGGCGCGCACCTTCGGGTTCCTGCGCGAGGTTGAATACCTGCACGCCAACGGCCTGGCCCTTGGCGGCACCCTGGACAACGCCGTGGTCCTGGACGAGTTCGGCGTGCTGAACACCGACGGACTGCGCTACCCCGATGAGTTCGTGCGCCACAAGATGCTGGATTTCGTGGGCGACATGGCCGTCATGGGCCTGCCCCTGCATGGCCGTTTCGAGGTCTTTGCCTCGGGCCATGCCCTGAACAATGCCTTCCTGCGCTACATCGAAGACCACGCCGCCGAATACGTCGAAGAGCGCACCCTGGCCCTGCCCGAGTCCGCCCCGCAGATCGTTCCTGGCGTATCTGCTCCTGGTGTCCTCCCTTCGCGTGAGGGCCTGCGCGGACAGCCCGCCCTGGCTTAAGCCTGCGCCAAAGCCGCTTTTGAAACGCCCTCCGGGGCGTTTTTTGTTGCTTGGCGGGGAAGTGGGAGCACTGCTACACGCGCGTGTTGAGCCCGCCGGAGGCCCAGAGCGGGGCATCGCCCAGGAGTTCCGCCAGGACCCCGGCCCCGGCGCCTGCCGCCAGGCGCGAGACGCCCAGGAACTGGGCCTCAACGCCCAGGCCATCGCGCACCAGGGCGGCCAGTTCCACCTGCAGGCCGCCGGTCTGGTCCGGCTGCTCGGCCAAAAGACGCAGGCTGCATTCCTTGGCCCTGGACATGAGCCGCACCTCCAGCCCGCCGCAGCCGCTCATGCTTCCACTCAAGGACGCCTCGGCAAAGCCGCCGCCCCCGCTGCTGCCGGTCATCCGGCGCACGATCTCCTGCCGCCTGACAGCGGGCAGGAGCCAGGGTGCATACAGGGCCACGGCGCCGCGTTCGGCGGTCAGGGCTGCGTTGATGCCCGTCAGCAGCGCCTGGGCGTGTTCGTGGAGGGCGAAGGCTTCGGCGTTGCCGTCAAGGGCGATGCCAAAGGCCTGCTGGCGCTGCGAGAGCAGGGGAGGGAGGCTTGCGAGGACATGGAGCAGGGGCTCGGCCTGGGTCTCGAAGGTCTCGCGCACGGCACGGAAGCGTTGCACCAGGCCCGGCAGGTCGTCCTGGAGCGCATCACCTTGCAGGGCCTGCAGGCGGATTTCCGGGACCAGGGCGCGGACCACGAACATGAGCTGGTCACCGGGCTCGGTCTGGACCTCCAGCCGGGCCAGGAGCTCCTCGCGTCCGACCTGGACCCAGTAAAGCCCAGAGGGCTCACGCCGGAGCACACGGCCCTTGATGCGTTCGCCGATGCTGTGCCGGGCGCGGAAGGAGTCGGCGCGTTCGCGGCCCGGGCCCGACTGGCCCTGCTGGCCTGGCTGTCCTGCTCCGTAGCCCTTGATGCGCATGGGCTTGTGGGCCTTAGGCGTTCTGGTCGATGATGAGCTCCACCTCGTCAACGGACAGGCCCGTTGTCTTGGCGAGCTCCTTGGGCGATTTGCCCTGGCGGTTGCCGGAGATGATGACCTGGCGCAGGAACTGCGGGGAGCGGGCGTATTCGTCGGCCTGTTTGAGCAGCTTGTTCAGGACCACCACCCGCTCGGTGAGCTGGCCGTCCAGGCGGGACAGCTCGTCCTGTCTGCGCTCGAAGCTGTCCACAAGTTCCTGTTCCAGCTGGGCGTTGGCGCGCAGCTTGTTCAAAAACTCCTCCTGCTTGGTTTGCATACGTGCGATGAGGGCCTCGGACTTGCGCAGGCGCAGATAGAAGATGATGACCACGAAGAGCAGGGCCAGTTCGGTGACGGTGAGGGCCAGAAGCAGCAACGCGGTGATCTGCATGGGGCACCCGTGTGGTTGGCAATGAGGCCGGGCGGGAAGCCCAGCCGGTGACTAAAGATGCACGGTTTTGCGCGGAAAATCAATGCGCAGGAACAACAGGCGACCCCGGTCTGGTCTGCAAACCGGGATCGCCCGAAAGGATGCGTGCTTGGCCTAGGCCGAAGGGCGGAAGGACCGCGCGAAGAGGTCGGCAATGGCCTGGCGGCCGTTGTCTTCCAGAAAGCGCGTGCCGGTTCCCGTGAAATGGGCCTTGGTGATCACCGGTGCGGCGACTGGCACCCACTTGCCCTCTGTCCAGGTGAACCAGCCGTTTTTCACCTGGTCGAAGACAAAGAGCGGCTTGTTGCAGATCTTGGCGAACTCCGCGCCCCAGCCGGTGCCGCCGTTGACGGTGCCGTTCTCCAGGATGTTGCCGATGACGAAGACCTCATGGCCGGCTTCAACCTGGTACATGATGGTGCGCAGGACCATGCGGATGTGCGGGGCGTTGCTGAAGTTGCGGTCCAGCAGCTTGGACACGTACGTCAGGCTGACATCCTTGCGCAGGAGCTCTTCGGTGGTGAGCATGCGTAGGCCGCGGGTGCTCTCGATCTTGTGGCCTTCGAAGGAGAAGTTGACCTCCTGAACGCCGACTTTCTCGGCCAGCTTGCCGAACTCGGCCTCGGCGCCCTGGGCGCCGCCGCTGAACAGGGTGTAGTCGCTCGGTTTGGGCACTCTGCCTCCTTGTGTGTTTGTGGTGGCGGAAATCAGGCCATGCGCCGTGTCCGCTCAGGCATTATGCACATTCCCAGGCGCAGAGGCAATGCCATCGCAACGGTCGCATAAAATCTCTCGCGTTATTTGGGAAACCCCAGTATTTTTACTCTAGACAGATTACACACTGCCGCACACTTCGGGGGATGAATGAGCAACTGGCTGTTTGCCTTGGTTGTTTTGGCTTTTGGAGTGTTACTGGCTGTGTTTGTTGATCGGCTCAAGGACAAGCCTGGTCCGTCGCAGGCGCGCAAGGAGCGAAGAAAATGGCTGTATTACTGGTTTCTTGGGCGTTTTCCGACCAGGGAGGAGATGGAGGACGGTGAGAAAGACGAGAAGGACAAGCCCAAGTAGGGCGGGGCAGAGGGATTAAATCTTCACGTTGATGATATTGCCAGCCCAGGGCGAGGCGTTGGACGACTGGGTGTCCGGCGCTGGCGTATTTTCGGGCGGAGGCCTGCGCCGTTGTCGAGGGTAGCCCGCCGCTGAATTCTTGCCGCCCGCCTCTTGGCCCACGGGCTCCAGGCGTTCCTTCTTTTCCACTTCCTGGACCTTCTGGTCATCCTTGCGCTGGTTGTCGGCCACCATCTGACCGAAGAGCGCCTGCTGCGCGTCTTGCGGGATGATGTGCGAACCTGCGATCTGCTGCAGGTTGGGTAGCTGCGAGATCAGGATGGGCAGGTCAAGGGGCGTGGTGGCCATGTTATTTTACCACATACTCCTCAAAGAGGAGGGTTTCGAACTTGCCGTCGCTGACGTACTGATTGACGACCAACAGCAGTTCTGTTTTCAACTTCTCTGCATTCTTCTCATCGGCTAAAAACTGTACATCTTTATTCTTCAGGTAGTAGAAGATGGCGTTTCTCGCTGGCATCATCCTCGACTCAAAATCCTTGGCGACGCTTGCTTCGTGTGTTCCCAGCAGGATGCGCGCTATGAGGAAGCGCACCTCGTCACCCTCGCCCTTTTGTTCCACCCAGAATGGCTCCAGGCGTACCTGGATCTCCGGGAGTTCTGGCGCAACGGCCTGCGTGTTGTTGTCCTGGACGGCTGTCTGGACCGCTTTGTCGGCGGTGGGGGCGGCGGTCTTGCCTTTGAAGAAGAGGAACTTGACGGCAAGTCCGAGCGCCAGCACGAGGGCCAGGGCTGCAGCGCCTATGATGATGAGCTTTTTCCGGTCCTTGGGAGCTGGCTTCTCTGCCTCTTCTGCGTCGAGACTCAGCGCCTCCTTCGGTTTCGGCGGTTCGGGCTTGACCTCTTCCTCTTCCTCAAGGAAGGGCGCATCGTCCAGGTCGAGGTCGACCTTCTGCGTGGCGCGCGAGGTCTCGCTGGTGTCGAGCATGACTTCATTGACGTCAATTTTGCCCGCGCCTTTTGGCTTTGCCTCCTCAGAAGGATCTGGAACCATGACGAGCATGCCTCCCCATCAGGGTTAGGCCTTAAGCAGCAAAGATCTTGTCGATCTTCTGGCCCAGGGTCTCCGGGGTGAAAGGTTTCACGATGTAGTTGGAAACTTTGGCCTGCACAGCTTCGATGATATTCTCCTGCTGGGCCTCTGCCGTGACCATGAGGAACGGGGTGCTGGCGTATTCTTCGCTGGAGCGCACCTTGCGCAAGAGCTCGATCCCGGTCATCTGCGGCATGTTCCAGTCGGAAATGATGAAGTCTATGTTGTCACGGTTGAGGGTTTCCCAACCCGTTGTGCCATCGTCTGCCTCAGTGACATTGTTGAAGCCAAGCTGGCGGAGGATGTTCTTGATGATTTTGCGCATGGTGGAAAAATCGTCGACGATAAGGATGCGCATATTCTTGTCTGCAGGCATGTTGTCTCTCCTCCCGGATCAACCTTCGTTTTCGTAGCGCCGCCGGAAACTGTCGCGGAGCTTGGCCAGGGCCTGTGAATGCAACTGAGAGACGCGCCCTTCGGTTATGTCCATGACCTGGGCGGTCTCTTTCATGTTCAACTCTTCACCGTAGTAGAGTGATATGACAAGCTTCTCTCTAGGAGTCAACTCTTCTATGAGGCCTGCAATCTTGTCAACCATTTCCTGGAATGCAGTGGACTGATACGGTTCATTCTCGGACAGCGATTCGCGGGTGCCGACGAAATTCTCCTGGAAGGCGTCGAGGCTGACACATAACTGGTTTTGCAAGGCTTCCAGGCCTTGTTGGACCTCACGCGAGGAAAGCCCGGTCTTGGTGCTCAACTGTTCATGCGTGGCCGTAGACCCGGTTTCGTGTTCAATTTGGCGCATGGCTTCGTCCAGCATCTTCACTTTTTGGCGCATCCCGCGAGAGAACCAGTCCATGCGGCGCAACTCGTCAAGCATGGCGCCTTTGATGCGGTTCTCCGAGTAAGTGTCGAACTTGATGCCCAACTCCGGGCGAAACTTGCCCAAAGCGTCGAGCAGTCCGATGCTCCCGGCGCTGATGAGTTCCCCAAGCTCCACGCTCTGTGGCAGCTTGTTCTTCATCCTGAGCGCAAGGATGCGAATCTTCGGGGCGTAGTGCCGGACGATGGCTTCCTGGTCGCGCGGTGGAAATTTCGGCCAGGAAACTGTGCCCGTCTCTAGCTCACGCCACGGACTGCTCCTGGAAGAGGAGCTTTTTCCAGAAGAATTTAATGTTTCCATCTGCCTTCGCCGTGACTTTCCAACTGGTTATCTTGGCCGCTGCCTGACCTATGGCCACGCTGGCGGGGCAATCAGGGGTTAAATGCGTGAACGGCGTCTGGGCGATGACGGCTTTGCGTACTGCCGCATCTTGCGGGATGAAGCCCACAAAATCAAGGGATACGCCGTTTAAAAAGTGGTCGCAGGCCTTGTACAGTTTGGTGAAGATCTCTTTGGCGCCCTTTTCGTCGCGCGCCATGTTCACCAAAATGCGGAAGCGGTCCACGCCGTGCTTCAGCTTGAGCACCTTGATGAGCGCATAGGCGTCCGTCAGGGATGTGGGCTCGGTGGTCACCACCACCAGGCGCTCGCTGGCCGCGATGTTGAAGTAGAGCACGTTGTCGTTGATGCCGGCCCCGGTGTCCACGATGAGGTGGTCGATGCCGCCCTCAAGGTAGTCCATGGCCTCCAGCAGGTCGAGCTTCTGGCCGGTGTTCAGGTTGACCATGTCGCTCACGCCGGAGGCGGCAGGCAGGATGCGGAAGCCGTAGGGCGTGTCGCAGAGGATCTTCTCGAGCGTCATGCCCTCGGCGAACAGGTGGAACAGGTTGAGCTTGGGCGCCAGGCCCAGGATCACATCCACGTTGGCCAGCCCTAAGTCGGCGTCGAGGATGACCACGCGCTTGCCCATGCGGGTCAGCGCCAGGGCCAGGTTCACTGAAATGTTCGTCTTGCCGACCCCGCCTTTGCCGGAGGTGACCGAGAAGACCAGAGGGAGAGAGCTTGTCATTGCCTGCCTCGCCTTATCAATTCCGCTCGGCCTGGCAGCCGGGCAGGGTGTGCTTGAAGATGAGCCGCCACAACATTTCACTGACAGCCGGGGTGATGGTGTTCTTGAGCCCGGCGCCGAAAGACAGGGCGGAAACCGGAAGCTCGGTCAGGCGCGCCATGTTGAGCAGTGCGCCAAAGGTACAGGCTTCGTCCAGTTTCGTCCAGATGAGACTTTTCAGTTGCGGGCAGCCGTAGCGCCGCGCGATCTCCGCATACTGGCTGGCGCTGAAGTACGGTGCGAGCACAAGATGTGCGGCCATGTCCCGGTTGTCGGCCAGGCCCAGGTCGGCCAGGCGCTCGCCCAAGGTGGCCTTGCCGGACAGGCCGGGCAGGTCCACCAGGATCATGTCGAACTTGTGCGCTTCCTTGAGCAGGGCCTCCATCTCCTCGGCGTTGCCAGCCTCGCGGAAGGCCAGGCCCGAGAGGTCGGCATAGTGGCGCAGCACCAGGCGGCCTTTGCCCTGGCCTTCGTCGGAGGCCACGACGCAGATGCGCGACTTGGGCTTGAGCTGTTTCTCGCGCAGGGCCAGGCGCACCAGGCAGGAGGTCTTGCCCACGCCATGCGGTCCGGCAAAGACATGGATCTTCTGGAGCCATTTTTTTGACCCGAACCCGTAGCAGGGGGCCACGGACTCCAGCACCGGAAGGATGGGGCGGTCCTGGTCAGCCTTGAGGTCGAGAAAGACCCGGAGCATGACCTGGGTGTCCACCTCTTCGCGCTCCAGGTACTGCAGCGCCACGCGCTGCCTGGGGGCCAGGTCGTCCATGTTCATCTGGGGCTTGACCAGCGCCATCAGATGATCCTTGATCTGCCGCCACTCGCAGGACCAGT
>MGTN01000152.1:36807-45369 GCA_001799475.1 Desulfovibrionales bacterium GWA2_65_9
TGTCTGATCCCTTGAATGTTTTTACTTGCATGGCTTCAGCTCAGCTTCACGGTGGCAAGTGATTGGATTCGAATATCTGCCGGTATTTCTGCCTGTGAAACCACAGGCATGGTTGGCAGGAAGCGAAGCAACAATTGGGCCAGATGGGGTCGGATCTGCGGCGCGGTGAGCAGAACCGGCTGCCCGTCTGTGCCTGCGGTGTTGTCCTGGGCGGTGGAGATGGCCCGGATGACCTGTTGCGCCTTGCCCGGTTCCAGGGCCAGATAGCCGCCCTGGTCGCTGCTGCGCAGGCTTAACGTCAAGAGTTCGTCGATCTCGCCGGACAGGGTGACGATGGGCAGGCTGCCGTCGCTGGCCATGTAGCTCCTGACAATGGTGCGGCCCATGCGCGCCCGGACGTACTCCGTGAGCATGCCGGCGTCCTGGATGGACGGGCCATAGTCGCACAAGGCCTCGGTGATGGTCAGCATGTCGCGGATGCTGACGCCCTCGCGCACCAGGTTCTGGAGAACCTTCTGCACCGTGCCGAGCGGCAGCATGTTCGGCACCAGGTTGTCCACGGCCTTGGGCGCGCGCTTGGCCAGATTGTTCAAAAGCTCCTGCACCTCCTGGCGGCCCAGGAAATCCTGCAGGTTGCGGCGCAGGTGCAGGGAGGGAATGACCACACCCATGTCCAGGGCGAACTGGCGGCGGATGGAGCGGATGCGCGAGAGCAGGTTGCCGTTCTGCTCCTCGTCGACCAGGGGGATGAGGCCGTAGCCGACTTCCAGTTCGAGCTGGTCGAGGGGCAGCAGGGCCTGGACCTCTTCCGGGGTATCCAGTTGCGACCCGCCGCCAGCGGCCTTGTCCTTCTCGGACTTGACCTTGGCCTCGTGCTCGGGACGGGTGCGTTCGGACATGCGGGCTATCCAGTAGGTCAGGCCTGCGAAGAACAGGAAGGGGAAGGTGGGCAGGCCGGGGATCAGGCCGAAGAGCAGCAGGATGCCGGAAACGAGCTTGAGCGCGCGGTGGTGGAAGGTCAGCTGGCCCAGGAATTCCTCGCCCATCTTGGCCTCGGCTGCGGCACGGGAGACGATGATGCCTGTGGCCGTGGCGGTGATGAGCGAGGGGATTGTGGCCACCAGACCGTCGCCGATGGTCAGCATGGTGTAGGTGCGCGCGGCGTCCAGCCAGGACATGTCCTTCTGGAATACGCCGATGAAGAAGCCGCCGACCATGTTGATGAGCAGCATGATGGCGCCGGCTTTCACGTCGCCCTGAACGAACTTGCCTGCGCCGTCCATGGCGCCGTAGAAGTCGGATTCCTTGCGGATCTTTTCGCGGCGGCGGGTGGCCTCGGGCTCGTCGATGAGCCCGGCGTTCAGGTCGGCCTCAACGGCCATCTGCTTGCCGGGCATGGAGTCCAGGGTGAAGCGGGCGGCCACTTCCGCGATGCGTGACATACCGGAGACGATGACGCTCTTGTTGATGGTGAAGAGAATGAAATAAATGACGATGCCGATGACGTAGTTGCCGCCGACAACGAACTCGGCAAAGCTCTGGATGACATGTCCGGCCGCTCCCGTGCCCTCGTCTCCATGCATGAGGATGAGGCGGGTGGAGGCCACGTTGAGGGCCAGCCGCATCAAGGTGGTCACCAGGAGCAGCGACGGGAAGATCGAGAACTCCATGGGTGATTCCAGGAACATGCTGGTGATGAGGATGACCATGCTGATGGAGATGCTGAAGGTCAGCATGAGGTCCAGCACGATGGTCGGAGTGGGGACCAGCATGATCAAGAGGACGATGACCACACCGCTGGCGAGGAGAATGTCGCCTTGCTTGGCGAACTGGGCGTAGTCTATCTCAATGCTCGCGAATTTGGATTTTGCGGCCATAATCTTGACGCTCCCTACGGTTTGTACGCAGACGAGAGCATCACCTGGGAGGAGGGGTTAGCCTTTGCGGCTCTTGAACTTAGCCAGTCGGGCCAGAATCGCGGCCACAGCCTGGTACATCTCCTCAGGGATTGTCTCACCAACTTCCACCTGCTTATACAAAGCCTGTGCCAGTGGTGGATTTTCCTGGATGGGGATGTCGTGTTCTATGGCCAACTCGCGGATTTTCTTTGCAAGATGATCTACGCCCTTGGCCAGGACCATGGGCGCGGGGGCCTCGCTCAAGTCGTAGCGCAGGGCCACGGCGTAGTGGGTGGGGTTGGTGATGACCACGTCGGCTCTTGGGACGTTCTTGTTGATCAAATTGGTCATGAACTCGTAGAACTTGCGCAGCTGTTTCGCCTTGACTTCCGGGTCGCCTTCGGCCTGTCGAAGCTCGTCCTTGACCTCAGACTTGGTCATCATGAGGTTGTCGTTGTAGCGATAGCGTGTCCACCACAGGTCGGCTATGGCCATGAGGATCATGGGCACCAGGGCGTAGCAGAACATCTTGTAGGCCACCAGCAGCATGTAGGAGGTGATGCCCATGACGTTCTGGTGGAACAAGGGCATGAGATTCGGCATCTCCTGGCGGATGACGAGGTAGGGGGCAAAACCCACGATGACGGCCTGGATGACGCTGCGCAGCAAGCGTACCAGCGCGTCCGGACTGATCATGAGCTTTTTCAGCGCGGCGGCGATGTTGAAGTTGATGCGGTCCCATTTGAACTTGAACACCCAGAGCTTGCCGATCTGCAGGCGGATGTTGGTGTAGGCGGCCAGGGCGATGAGGCACATGAAGGGCAAGATAAGCAGGGCCATCTTGAGCATGGACCAAAGGAACATGCTGTAGACGGTCTGCTGGTTCAGCTCCTGGGTCAGGCCTTCCACAAAGAACCAGTTGAATATCTCGCTGAAGTTTTTGTAGTAGAAGCCGCCCATGTAACGCATGGCAATGACAGCGGTCAAAAGCACGACAACGGTGCTGACCTCGCCGGACCGCGCGACACTGCCCTCGTCACGGGCCTTCTTGACACGCTTGGCCGTGGCTTTTTCTGTTCTGCTCGGATCTTCTCTGGACATGCCTTAGGTCCCCGCGACTCAGCCTACGGCTTTATCACGCCGATTTTCATGATGTGCAAGAACACCATGTCCATGGATTGAATGAAGTTTGTGACGTAGTCGGACATCTGCTGCATGATGAAGGTCAGAAACATGAAGCCGACCATGATCTTGAGGGGGAAACCCATGGTCATGACGTTCATCTGCGGCGCCATCTTGGAGATGAGCGCGAGCGCCAGGTCCACCAGGAACAGGGCCAGGATCACGGGTGCTGCGATGCGTACGCCAAGGATGAACATCTGCTTGGAAAACAGCATGATCTCGCTCATAAGCGTTGGCGTCAGAAAGAGTCCACCCGGCGGCACGAGCTCAAAGCTGCTCCCCAGCGCCCGGAGAAGGTTCAAGTGTCCGTTCAGCGTCAGGAAAGTGAGCATGGTGCACATGTAAATGAAGTGCGTGGTGACTGGTTCCTGCTGACCGGTCATGGGGTCCACGGCATTGACCATGGAGAAGCCCATCTGGAAATTGATGATCGCGCCGCCGATCTGCACAGCGGCGATGAGCATGCGCACGATGATGCCGAGCGTCATGCCGAGTACTATCTCGCCGGCGAACATGGCCACGAGACTGGCCGGATGCGCCGGGAAATACTCCGGGGGAAAGGAAAGCTTGGGCCATACGGCCAGGGTGAGCACGATGAGCAGGGTGGCCTTGACGACTGCTGGTATGTTGTCGCCGAAAAAGGGCATGACAAAGAGGACCACGCTGATGCGGAACAGCGTGAGGTAGAAGCTGATAACCATGCGCGGATCAAAGTTGAAGAGGTCCATGAAGGTCCGTCTGGGTGCTCCGGAGCTGCTCGCGCAGGTCGCGCGGCCCGGCCCGGGCGCATGGCCGAGAGCCTAGCCCAGCTTGCGCCGGGCGTCCAGGAAAAGGGCGCGCCAAGTTCGATTCGGCAGGTGCGGCTCTAGTTCAGGATGTAGCGCATGGGGTTTACCGGGATGCCGCTGATGCGCACTTCATAGTGCAGGTGCGGGCCGGTGCTGCGGCCAGTGTCACCGATGTAGGCCACCAGTTCGCCGCGCTGGACAACCTGGCCAACCTTCACGCCCACGCGTGACAGGTGGGAATAGGTGGTGACAAGGCCGGAGCCGTGGCTCAGGTTCACCACGAGGCCGTAGGCCGGGTCGCGCTCGATAAAGGCCACCACCCCGCGCGAGGGCGCGTAGATCGGGGTGCCAGATGGCCCCGCAATGTCCAGGCCCTTGTGGAATTCGCGCTTGCCGGTGAAGGGCGAGACGCGCCAGCCGAAGGTGGAGGTGACCCAGCCGCCAACCGGCCAGACTGAGGGGGTGGCTTCGAGTACGTCCCTGTTGGCGCGCAGGCGTTGGATGATTTCCTGCTGGCGGACTTCTTCCATGCGCGCCTCAACCGAGAGCTGGCGCAGGAATTCGTTCATCTTGCGGGCCAGGAGCTCCTGGCGGTAGAGCGGCAGATAGCCCTTGGCGACATCCTGGCCTGGGCCGCCTCTGGGCGCCACGCTCATGATGTTCTCCTGCTCCAGGTTGATCATGACCCGAAGCTTGGAGTCGAAGTCGCGGATGCGCGTGACGTCTTTTTGGAGGCTGATGAGCTTCTGGCTCAAGTTGAGGAGCTGTGATTTTTGTTCGTGGGCGGATTTTTCGGTGAGGCTGAGGCTTTTCTCCAAGCTGCCGCTGAGGGCAAAGTTCTTGAGAAGGACAATGTTTCCAGCCACGAGCAAGGTCAGGATGAGGCCAAGCGCCATGAGCATCCAACCCTTGAGCTGGAGCTTTCGTGGTGTCCCGCGTTTCTCGCGGAAGATGACAATATGGAAACGTCCAAAAAACATTAATGATTCCAAATGGTTTGATTTTTTGAGGAAAAGAGCGCTTCCAGGGTGTACACCCTTTAGCCCATGATCAAAGGCCGGTCAAGTCTACGGCGTTTCGTTCCAGTTGATAGCGCCGGAGCGCGTTGAAGACATTTTGGCTGATGCGCTTATCCTTGCCCGTCTCAAGCTTGAGCCAGTCGTGGATCTCGGTCCGTCTGGTGTTTCCGCTGGAGGGGCAGTTGTTCTTCCAGATGGGCAGGTCCCACTGGCGCGCTGCGGTCTTCATGAAGGACTTTTCCAGAAACAGGGCCGGGCGGATGACCTTGAGCCTGCCCCCGAAGAAGTCCTCGCTGGCCGAGAGCCCGTCCACGCGGCCGTTTTGCACTACGTTCATAAAGAATGTCACCACCAGGTCGTCGGCATTGTGTCCAAAGGCCAAGTGCGTGAGGTTGTAGTCACGGCAGAGATCGAAGAGACGTTTGCGCCGGAGCATGCTGCAATAAAAGCAGGGAGAGTGCTTGCGGTTCTCGCTCGTATGCGCCCTGGGGCCAAAGTCGCTCAGTTCGATGTGCGCGGCCAAACCCTCGGCCTGAACCCAGTCCACCAGCGGCCGGTGGCTGTCGGGTTCGAACCCCGGGTTCACATGCAGCACCATGAGCTCCATGGAGAAGGGCACGATGGCCTTGCGGATGGTCAGGGTCTTGATGAGCGCAAAGCTGTCCACGCCGCCGGACACCGCAACGCCGATGCGTGCGCCCGGTCCGGCCATGGCGGTCTTTTGCATGAGCATGCCCACGCTGCTGACGCATTTTTTTTGTGCGTAGGTAAGCTTGCCGAATCCGGCCACCGTGCTATCCTCCTCAACCGCCCTGGGTGAGCAAAGTTTGGACCTGGCTGGTTTGTGCTTGACAGGCGAGGTGTGCCCGTATAGGTAATTTCGTTCTCGTTTCTTGCGCAGTCGAGGGGGTGTTCCTCCCCGTAATCCCAGAGTCTCAGGCCGCTCAATGGCAGAATGTTTGACGTGGGCGCTGTCCGATGCCTAACCTGGAAGGCCACCTTTGACGATGCATTTATCCCGTTCCGGGGTGCTATTCCTGCTTGCGCTGATCATGGCGCTGGCAGTCGGACTGTTCCTGAACACGCAGGAGCACCGGCTGGGGAGTGGCGTTTGGCCCAACTATACCCTGGACGCTTTGCAGTCCATAGAAATTTCCACGCGTGGCGAACGCTATACCCTTGTCAATGAGCCGTCCGGCTGGGTTGTGCGCAGCGAAGGTGCTGAACCGGACGCCTTGCCAACCCCGGCGGACAAAGCCAGGATCGAGGCCCTGCTTGGGGCCATCTCCCACCACCGTCCCACCCAGAGCCTGGGCCAGGTGCCCACCCCTGAACTGGCCGGATACGGTTTCGCCGAACCCACAGTACGCATCCTGCTCCGGCCCTCGACCCTGGGCCTGGGCGAAGTGCTCCTGACCTTTGGCCACGAGGCGCCCACCGGCGCGGCCGTGTATGCCCAGAGTTCCCTCTCTGACGGGGTGGTGTTCCTGCTCGACGCCAGCATCTTGCACCAGATCGATAAGCCCTCGGAACATTATTTTGACTACCGCATGCTTGAACTGTCCACGGACGATGCCCAGCGCCTGACCGTCACCGGCGCTTCAAGCATCCAGTGGGAGCTTGAGCGCAAGGACGACACCTTTGTTTTTCTGCGCCCGGAGTCCCTCAAGGGCTCCTCGGTGTCCTCCTCCGAGGTCCGCCTCTTTCTGCATAATTTGTCTGCCATCTGCGCCGACAGCATCCTGACCAGAAACGACCGGCAGCCTGCGGGACGCCCTTCCTTCACCCTGGACATCCAAACGTCCAAGGCAACGGAGCCCCTGCGCCTGGAGGTCTTTCCCCAGAGCGAGACCGAACAGGTCTTTGGCCGTTCGACCCGCCACCCCGCAGGTTTCCTGCTGGAGCGTGACAAGGCCAGAACCCTGTTCCGGCTGGCCTTTGACATGCAGTGGCGAGGCGTCATCACCTATGATTCGGCCCGCGTTCAGAGCGCCAGAATCTACTCGGTCATGGGCAACCAGACCCTGGTGGCGGAGAATTCCGCCTCAGGCTGGGAGGATCGGGACCATGGCCGCACGCTCGCCGGACTTGACTTGTCGCTGTGGCGACTTAAAGAGTTACGATTCGAAGCGGAACCGGTGGCCAAACTGGGCTATCCGGCGGTGCAACGTTTGGCTTTGGATTTGTATACAAAGGATGCCAAGATATTGACTTCCTTTACATTCTATTCCGACCCCAGGCTTCCGCCTGACCAGTGCTGGCTCAAGGTCGGCTCTGAGGAGATGTTTTATCCTGTCGGCAACCAGATCATCGAGGAATTGCAAGGCTACCTGCCTTCACGTCCGCTCCGGCCCTCAGGGGAATAACCCGGTAATGGTGCGTAGTTGTCCAAAGTTGTTCGTTCAAGGAGACATGCATGGCAAGAATTACTGTTGAAGATTGTCTGGCCAAGGTCGGCAACCGCTTTCTCATCGTCCAGATGGCCATCAAACGTGTGAAGCAGTATCGTGAAGGGTACCCCCCTCTGATCGAGTCGAACAACAAGGAAGCGGTCACCGCCCTGCGCGAGATCGCCCGAGGAAAGGTCTTGCCCGGCGAGTCCATCCCCGAGGCCGGTATCCACGCCCCTGGCGAAAAATAGTCAAAGCTCATGGCCAAACGTGATTTTTACGAAATCCTCGGGGTGCAGAAGAACGCCTCCGAAGATGAGCTCAAGCGTGCGTACCGTAAGCTGGCCTTGGAGCATCACCCTGACCGCAATCAGGGGGATGCCGAGTCTGAGTCCAAGTTCAAGGAAGCTGCCGAGGCGTATGACGTGCTGCGCGACCCCGAGAAACGCCGCCGCTACGACACCTTCGGCCACGAAGGTTTGAACGGCGGGGCCGGGGGTTTCAGTTCGTCCGAGGACATCTTCGGGGCCTTCAGCGACATCTTTGGCGAAGTCTTCGGCTTTGCTGGCGGGGCCCGGGCAGGGGGCCGCCGCGCGAGCGCCGGCATGGACCTGCGCTACAACCTGAACATCACCTTCCGGCAGGCCGCCAAGGGTGATGAGGTTGTGCTCAAGATCCCGGTCAGCGTGCCGTGCGAGTCCTGCAAGGGGACCGGCGCCGAGCCCGGTACGGACATGAAGACCTGCGGCCAGTGCCGTGGCAGCGGCCACGTCCAACAGGCTCAGGGCTTCTTCCGCATCTCCGTGACCTGCCCCAGCTGTCATGGCCGCGGCAAGATCATCAGCCAGTTCTGCGCCACCTGCCGGGGCGGCGGACAGACCAGCGAGGTGCGCGAACTCAAGGTGCGCATCCCGGCCGGTGTGGACGACGGCTCCCGCTTGCGTCTGCGCAACGAGGGCGAGCCCGGCATCAATGGCGGGCCCCCAGGCGATCTCTACGTGGTCATGAGCGTGGAGCCGGATAAGACCTTTGAGCGCCAGGGCCAGAACCTGGTGCTGCACAGGAGCGTCAGTTTCGTTCAGGCCACCCTGGGCGACAAGATCGAGGTGCCGACCCTGGACGAGCCCATCACCGTGGACATCCCCAAGGGCACCCAGGGCGGCGAGGTCTTCCAGCTGCGCGGGCTGGGCATGCCGCACCCCGGCAGCAGCCGCAAGGGCGACCTGCTCATCGAGATCAAGGTGGAGACCCCCACCTCGCTTTCCTCTCGCCAGGAGGAGCTTCT
>MGTN01000152.1:45393-48668 GCA_001799475.1 Desulfovibrionales bacterium GWA2_65_9
CAAGGTCGTGAGCGTGCGCATTGCCCGTGTGTGCATTGAGGTGCTGCTGAACCAGGAGACCATGCGTCTGCTGGTGCAGAAGGCCCTGCCCAAGGGCGAGGTGCTCGGCACCGCGCGTATCGCGGGCATCCTGGCCGCCAAACGCACCGCCGAGTTGATCCCGCTCTGCCATCCGCTGCCGCTGGACTTCGCGGATATCAGCTTCGAGATTGACGAGCCGGGCGGACGCGTGCTCATCGAGGCCGAGTCGCGCACCAGCGCCAAGACCGGCGTGGAGATGGAGGCCCTGGTGGCCGCCCAGATCGCCGCGGCCACCATCTACGACATGTGCAAGGCCGTGCAGAAGGACATCCGCATCACCAATTGCCGCCTGGTCTACAAAAGCGGCGGCAAGAGCGGGACCTTTCAGGCCGATTAGGGCCTTTCAGGCCGATTGGGGTGTTTTGCCGCATCCCCGAGTTCAGCAAGACAAAACGCCCGCTCCGGCCCATCTCATCGGGTGGCCGGGGCGGGCGTTTTTCGTGTGCCGCGAAGCGGTCAGCGGGCGGTTAGAGCGGGGCCATGGCGCGCAGGACCTGAAGCGTGAGCCTGTGGGCCCAGGCCAGTTCGTCTGGCGTGATGCAGGCCGGGGGCATGAGGTAGACCACGTTGCCGAGCGGGCGCACCAGCAGGCCCAATTCCAGGAAGCTGGCCTTGAGCTTTGGGCCCAGCGACGAGTGGTAGTCGCCCTCGCCGCCGCCAGGGCCGAGATTCACGGCAGCGATGGAGCCCAGGGCGCGGGGCCGGGTGACTCCGGGCAGGGCGGCGGCTTCGTCGAGCCAGCGCAGGTTGGCCTGCCGGATGGCCGCGATGCGCGCCAGGGTCTGCTCGGTCTCAAAGAGCGCCAGGGAGGCCAGGGCGGCGGCGCAGCCCAGCGGGTTGGCCGTGTAGGAATGGCCGTGGGCAAAAGCCGTGCTGAAGTCCTGGCCCAGAAAGGTCTCGTAGATGGCCGTGGAGGCCACGGTGGCCGCCAGGGGCAAAAAGCCGCCGGTGAGGCCCTTGGACAGGCACACCAGGTCCGGCACCACACCGGCCTGCTCCATGGCGAAGAGCGTGCCCGTGCGGCCAAAGCCGGTCATGACCTCGTCCAGGATCACCGGAATGCCCTGGGCAGCCACGCGCTCGCACACGGCCCGCAGGAATTGCGGCCGGCACATGCGCATGCCGGAAGCGCCCTGCACCAGCGGCTCGGCGATGAATCCGGCCAGGCGCCTGCCGTCGCGCTCCAGGATGGCGTCCAGTTCGGCCAGGGCAGCGGCCTCGCGTTCCTCAACGCCGGCATCGTTCAGCCAGGTTTCGGCAAAGGGCGTGAAGCGCACCTTGAGCAGCACGTCCTCAAAGGGCGCGTAGAATCCGGAGCTGCGGCCCACGGACATGGCCCCGAAGGTGTCGCCGTGGTAGGCGCCTTCAAAGGCCAGGAACAGGGTGCGGCGGCGCTCGCCCCGGTTGCGCCAGCTTTGAAAGGCCATCTTGAGCGCGGCCTCCACCGCTGTGCTGCCGTTGTCGGAATAGAACACCCGGTCTAGTCCTTTGTCCTGGGCCTTGTCCTTGGAACGGGGCAGGGCGTTGACGAGCGCCTCGGCCAGCCTGGCGGCGGGCGCATGGGTGAACCCGGCGAAGATCACGTGCTCCAGGGTCTTCGCTTGGCGGGCCAGGGCCTCGGCGATGGCCGGGTGACAATGGCCGTGCACGTTGACCCACCAGCTCGAAGCCAGGTCCAGGATTTCCCGGCCGTCTTCAAGAAACAGCGAGGCCCCGCTGGCCCGGACCACGGGCAGGGGCGCGGGTGCGGTCTGCTCCTGGCAGAAAGGGTGCCAGATGTGGCGCTGGTCCTGTTCGCTGATGCTCATGTCTTCCACCTCACCCAGTCCAGGGCTTCAGAGGCTGGGGCAATGCCGAGCAATGCCTCACGTGTGAGCGGGGTGAGCGGCGGGATGCGCCCCAGCACGCGGACATGGCCGAAGCGTTCGATGGCCTCTGCGTTGGCTTGGCCGGACTCTTCGCAGTCGGGCTCGCCGCAGAGGATGACTCCGAGCACGGGCAGCGCGTGGGCGCGCAGGGCCTGGAGCGTCAGGCAGGTGTGGTTGATGGTGCCCAGGCCCGTGCGGGCCACGACCAGCACCGGGGCGGCCAGGCGCGCCATGAGGTCGAGCATGGTCTCGTCCTCGTTTATGGGTACCAGCACCCCGCCAGCACCCTCGATGACCAGGGGGCGCTTTGTTGTCTGCGGCAGGACAAAATCGTCCAGGCCCAGGCGCAGCCCCTCAAGGGCGGCGGCCTCGTGAGGCGAACGCGGCAGGCGCAGCAAATAGCGCTCCGGGTGGATGCGCGCTCCGGACAGCCGCGCCACCTCGTCCGCGTCGCGGTCCGCCCCTGTCGTGGGGGAATGCCCCGTCTGGACGGGCTTCCAGTAGTCCGCGCCGGTGTGCAGGCAGAGCCAGGCGCTGGCCACTGTCTTGCCCACCCCGGTGTCCGTGCCGGTGACGAAAACCCTCACAGCCTTTCCCTCATGACAAGGCAATAGAGTATCCGCGCCGTGGCGTAAAGGCCGCTGGAAAAGCGTTTGAGCACAGGCCGGATGGGGGCCGGGGTGTAGCCTGTGCGTGGCTGGTCCGCGCCGATGAGCCGGAAGCTGTCGGCAAAGGCCGTGGCGTTGGGGAAATGTTGCTGGCGTTCCTCGATGCGGTGCACGAGACGCGTAGGCGCAAGGGCTTCCAGTGCGGCCAGCACAGCCTGCTCTTGCGGCAGGGGCAACAGCCCGGAGGTCCGGCCCAGGTCGGCAAAGGCCGCCTCCCATTCGGGAAAGCTGCCCTTGAGCGGTACGGAAAAGGCCAAAAGCGGGGTCTGCCGCGCCAGCCGGGCCAGGCCAGCCACAGGGTCGGCGAACCACTGGCAGGTCAGGTTGGAGACGATGGCTGCGGGCGGGATGGCAAAGGCCGCGGTCTGGCCGTCCAGCACGGCAAAGGACAGCCCCTGGCGCTGTTGGCCCAGGCGCTCGGACAGGCGGATTTGGCACTGCTCCAGCATTTCCGGCGACAGGTCCGTGGCCAGGTACGGGCGCCCGGGCACGTGCAGCAGCTCGGTCAAGAGCCCGGTGCCGCAGCCGATCTCCACCGCCGGGCCGTCACCAGGAAGGCCGCCGTGTTCGCGCAGAAAGGCCGCCAGGGTCTGGGCCGTGTGCTGCTGCAGGTGCGCGTGCCGGGAGTAATCCCTGGCGCGGCGGCCAAAGCTGTGCG
>MGTN01000153.1:0-13741 GCA_001799475.1 Desulfovibrionales bacterium GWA2_65_9
AACCTCGTGCGCGTGGAAATGGCTCAGGTGGGCGACTACCAGGCGCGCGCGGCCAAGGAGGAATTCTCGCCCGAGCAGGCCAAGACCAAGGCCCTGGAGTTCATTGCCAAGCACCGCTACGGCGCGGACGGCAAGGATTATTTCTGGGTCAACAGCAGCGACAGCACCCCGATCATGATCATGCACCCGACCGTGCCCGCCTTGAACGGCAAGCCCATCCTGGACCCGAAGTTCAGCACCGCCACAAGCATGCGCTACCGCGACTCCGGCGGGAAATGGGTCGTCACCGAGATCCCGGGCGGCAAGGGCAACCTCTTCCAGACCATGATCCAGGTGACGAGCAAGAGCCCGGACGGCATGGGCTACGTCACCTACAACTGGCCCAAGCCCAAGGTCGGCGGCGGCGTCACCGAGCAGATGTTCCCCAAGGAGTCCTGCGTCAAGCTGGACAAAGGGTGGGGTTGGGTCGTCGGCACCGGCGTCTACGTGGACGACGTTGAGGCCGAGGTGGCCGGGATGCGCCTCATCGTCCTCGGCGTGGTGGGCGTGGTGGCCCTGGCCGCAGCGGCCCTGACCCTGCTCATCCTGCTCGGCATCACCAAGCCCCTGGGGCGGCTGGTGGGCTATTCCCTGAAGGTGGCCGAGGGCAAGCTCGACGCCGCCATCGAGGGCAGCTACCACGCCGAACTCGGCGAACTCAAGGACTCGCTCACCCTCATGGTGGGCCGCCTCAAGGAAGAGATCGCCATCGCCAAAAAGCAGGAGGCCATCGCGGCCGAGAAGACCTGCGAGGGCGAAAGGACCCTGGAAGCCCTTCAGCGCGCGGAAGAAGAAGCCAAGGTGCAGACCAAGCAGGCCGTGACCGCCATCGTGGAGAAGCTCAAGGGCGCCAGCGAGGAGGTGCTCTCCTCGGTCACCACGGCCATGATGGAGATCGAGGACATCCACAACGAATCCGAACAGCAGATGGGGCACATCGGCGAGGTGGCCACGGCCATGGACGAGATGACCGCCACAGTCCTCGAGGTGGCCAAGAACGCCGGAAGCGCGGCCGAGGGCGCGGAGAACACCCGCCAGAGCGCCGAGAGCGGCGCCAAGGTCGTGGAGAGCTCGGTCAAGGCCATCAACACCGTGCACGGGCTCACCGTGCAGCTCAAGACCAACATGGCCGAGCTGAGCACCCAGGCCGACGGCATCGGCCAGATCATGGGCGTCATCTCCGACATCGCCGACCAGACCAACCTGCTGGCGCTGAACGCCGCCATTGAGGCCGCCCGCGCGGGCGACGCCGGGCGCGGCTTTGCCGTGGTGGCCGACGAGGTGCGCAAGCTGGCCGAAAAGACCATGAACGCCACCAAGGAGGTGGCCCAGGCCGTCACCGCCATCCAGGGCGCGGCCAAGGTCAACATGGGCAGCGTGGACTCGGCCTCCCAGGCCGTGGAGCAGGCCACCGCCTTTGCCAACGAGTCCGGCCAGGCCCTCAAGAGCATCGTGCGCCTCGTGGGCGGCACCTCGGACCAGGTGCGCAGCATCGCCACGGCCTCGGAGGAGCAGTCCGCCGCCAGCGAAGAGATCGACCGGGTCATCGGCAAGGTCCGCTCCGCCTCCCAGGTGGCCCTGGACAACACGGCCACCGCAGCCAACGCCGTGTCCAAGACCTCGAAGGCCGCGCGCACCCTGCAAGAGGAGATCGAGGACCTGGAGAAGATGTACTCTTAGGAACGCAAGGGCCACAGCACAAGGCCGTCAGGAGGGGAGCACCCGTCCTGGCGGCCTTGCCGCGTCAAAAGCCCCGCCAGCAGCAGGCGCGCATACGGCCTGTTTCCAAAAGATGGATTGTGTTCCCTGGCGAGGAGAAAGCCTATTGAGGAGCCAGGGGGTGTACTCAGGCGGTACAGCCCTGGGCCCAAATCGGCGCGCGACGCCCCCCGAACAGGCGCATGGCGAGGTCCAGGGGGCAAAAGACGCTTTGAGCGACAGGCCCTACAGCCAGCGCACCTGGGCCGCCTTTCTCGGCGGCAGGCGCTTGAAGCCGTACTTCGGGTATCCGGCCATGAGCGCGCCCAGGACCCGGTGGCCCTTGGGGATGCGCAGCGCCGCGTTCAGCTCCGCCGAATCCTGGGCCGCCAGCATCAGCAGCCCGGCCCAGCAGGTGCCCACGCCATGCGCATGGGCCGCCAGCTCAAGGTAGGTCAGGGCGATGGCCCCGTCCACGGTGTGGTCAAAGCCGGTGGCCTCGGCGTGGGCCACGACCAGGTTCGGCGCGCCGCGCAGGATCACGTCCTCGCCTTTTTCCCAGGCCTCCAGGAACCCCAGGAAATACGGCAGCCGCCGCAGCGCGTTCGCCGTCAGCCCGGCCAGCTCAAGCATGCGCTCGCGGCCCTCGACCACCAGCCAGCGCACCGGCTGGGCGTTCATGCCCGAAGGGGCGTAGCGCGCGGTGTCGATGAGCTGGAGCAGCAGCTCGCGGTCCACGGGCCTGCTCTTGTAGCGGCGCACCGAGCGGCGCGAGCGCAACAGTTGTTCTGCCGCCTCCGGGGTCACGGTGAACTTCTTCTCCAGGGCGGGCAGCGCCTCCGGGGCCAACCCGGCCAGGGTCAGCGCGCTCTGTGGGCACACGGCGATGCAGTGGCCGCACAGGATGCAGCGCGTGGCCGCGTCGTCCGCACCGTTGGGCAGGCCGTCCGGGCCAAAGGCGATGATGCCCACCGGGCATTCGGCAATGCACAGGCCGTCCTTGTCGCAGCGGGCCGGGTCGATCTGGATGTGGGGCTGGATATGGGGCTGGATGTGGGGCTTGGTGTCGGGCATGGGAGTCTCCTTCTGGTTCACAACGAGGCGATGACGCCGACCACGCAGCCGGTCATGAGCGAGGCGATGACCCCGGCCAAGAGCGAACGCATCCCTAAGCCGGTGATCTCGCTGCGGCGCTCCGGGCACAGCGTGCCCAGGCCCGCGATGAGGATGCCCAAACTGCCGAAGTTGGCGAAGCTGCACATGGCGTAAGTCAGGATGAGCCGGGAATGGGCCGAGAGCGCGCCTTCGGGCAGGGCCGCCAGGTCCATGAAGGCCAGAAACTCGTTCAGGATGATCTTGGTGCCCAGCAGCGACCCGGCGGTCTGGGCCTCGGCCCAGGGCACGCCGATGAGCCAGGCCACGGGCGAGAGGAGCGCGCCCAGGCCGCGCTGCAGGGTCACGGGCGCGCCGTAGACGTCCGGCAGGGCGGACAACCCGATATTGGCCAGCTTGACCACGGCCACGAACACGATGAGCATGGCCACGATGTTCCAGAAGAGGGTCAAGCCCTCCCAGGTGCCCCGGCACAGGGCGTCCACCGGGCCAGAGGCCGCCGATTCCGGCATCTCGTGGCCCAGGGTGGGCTGGTCGCGTTCCGGGAGCATCAGCGCGGCCACCAGCAGCGCGGCGGGCGCGTGGATCACCGAGGCCGTGAGGATGTGGCCCAGCGCGTCGGGAATGACGTTTTGCAGCACCGAGGCGTAGAGCACGAGCATGGTGCCCGCGATGCAGCTCATGCCCGTGGCCATGAGGCCGAAGAGCTCGCTGCGGGTCATGACCGCAAGATACGGACGGATCAACAGCGGCGACTCGATCATGCCCAGGAAGATGCAGCCCGCCGCGCCCACACCCAAAGCGCCGCCGATGCCCATGGCCTTTTCCAGCACCAGGGAGAACAGCCGCACCACGCGCTGCAAGATGCCCCAGTAGAACAACAGCGAGGCCAGGGCCGCGATGAGGATGACCAGGGGCAAGGCCTGGAAGGCCAGGCTGAAGGTCAGGGCCGGGTTGGTCGGAACAAATGGCGAGGGTGCGCCGCCCACAAAGCCGAAGACAAAGCTGGTGCCCGCGCGGGTGGCCTCCTCCAGGGCATGGACCACGCCGTTCAGGCCCATGAACAGGGCTTTAAATGCCGGGACCTTGAGCACCAGCCCGGCGATGCCGAACTGCAAAGCCAGCCCGGCTGTGATCATGCGCCAGGGCAAACGCCGGACGCTGCCGCGCTCGACGCTGGCCAGCCAGGCGATAACCATCAGGGCCACGAGGCCCAAGGCGCTGTGGAGCATGAACATCTCCTCACTGGAATTCGGACGCGAAATTTTGTCGCCCTGGCATCTTGTGCGGGATTTTTCTGGTTTTGTGAAGGGGTTGGCGGATGAACCGCTGAGCGATAACAGAGGGTTGACCGCAGACCTCGGCGCATGTATTCAGTATAATGATCGATACAAATCATACGTATGCATAGGAGGGACGATGTGACGCAAACAGAACCGGGACTCTTGCGGACAAGCTTCCGCTTCGTAAAAACGGCCTTAAGCGAGAACGCCCTGCTGCGCACCAGCGTTTTGGCCACGGTGCTGTGCATCACCCTGGCCTGTATCGCGCTGGCGTTCTTCGGCGTCACCTATTCCCTCAATCCGAAAGAGGCCGCCAACGTCTACTCGCCGCGCCTCTTCGCCCTTCTGTTCCTGCCTGCAGACTTCCTCGTCTACGACCTGATCCTGGGCAACCCCAAGCCGCGCACCACCCTCAAGAATCTCTATCTGGACTGGCGGCTGCCGCGCCTGTTCTGGGCGACAATAAAGACGTTTCTGGCCGTGCTGCTGCCCTTCCTTGTTGCAATGATGCTGCTTGTGGCCGCGACAGGGGGAGTTAATAGCGGCAAGCCCACAGGCATCGCCATCCTGGTGCTGGTCGTCGGCATCCCCGCAGTGTTCGGGGCGATGCTCTACTTCCTGTTCCGGTTCTTCTACCTCTCCATCGTGGTGGCCCGGCGCGAGGGAAAGCCCATGCGCACCGCCTTCCGGGAGACCAAGGGAAATGTCTGGAGGGTCGGCTGCGCCCTGTTCCTGCCCTACCTCGCCATCTTTGCCGTGACTATCCCCATGGAGCTTCTCGGCCCTGTTCTGGAACGCCATCTCGGCTTCGTGGGCCTGGCGCCCTGGTTCCTGCTCGACGCGGGCCTGACGGGCTTCATAAGCTGCCTCTCCGCAGCGGTGCTGGCCTTCTCGTACCAGCGGCTAAGGCTTGAGGCTTCGCCATCGGCCGACCTGGACGTGGCACCTCCCTCGCCACCTCAACATCCGTAAGGGGCCACAGGGGGCGGCAAAACTTGTTTGTTGCGCATATTGAGTTAAAATAGCTGCACTTGGTCCACGATTTTCCTGGAGGGAACTTGGAAACATTCGTGACTTTAGCCACAGGCCTTGCATGGCCAATCGCAACGATTTGGTTGGCCTATCTGTTGCGACCAGAAGTCCGGTCCTTAATTGAACGCCTCAATTCCTTAAAAGTTGCAGGGGGAGAAGCGGTATTCGGAAAGTCTCTAGATAAGGCCGAGGTTGAGGCTGCCAAATTGCCACAGGACGTGTCGGCAAAGCCAGATGAGGCGGATGAAATAACACCCAAGCTCGATACGCTTCGGAGAATAGCGGAAGTATCGCCCCGTGCGGCCATTATGGCAGCGTGGTCATTAGTAGAAACAGCGGCTTTGCCGTTGACCCCCACTACACAAAATGATCGCCCGGTTCACGGCATAGGATTATTACACCAAATCGTTACAACCGCGAATTTATCCCAGGAAGATTCCAATTTAATTATCAGCTTGCGAAACCTACGAAATCAAGCAGCACACTTGCCTGATTTCGCTTTAACCTCAGAAGAAGCTGAAAGGTATTTAAAGTTGGCTGTTACCATGGCCAAGCTTATAGAGAGCAAAAAAGCAGCATAACAAACTTCAGGGCTATAGCCCCCCCCACAAAGCGGCGCGCCTCGCCCCCCCCTACCCCCACCGCTCCCGCAGTATCCGCGCCGCAGCAGCCATGGACTTGAGCTTGGCCGCTGCCACCTCCTCCACGTTGACGCAGCGGTTGGCGAAGCAGCCGAACCCGCAGTCCGTGTTCAGGAAGATTTGCTCAGGCTTGAAGTATTCCAGCGCGGCCTCGGCCTTGTCGCAGTGGCGCCGTAAAATGAAACGGGCCGTCCGGCGAAGGGGTGCCAGACGGCCCAGGGGCAGGGGGAGGGACTCGCGTTCGGGGCTAGGCTACGCGGATGTCGCCCCCCAAGATTTCCCGGCGCACGCTGTCCAGGTCGATGACCACGGGGTCGATCATGCTGTGGCCTGTGCGCTCCCCCCAGGACTGGTCATCGGAGAAGCGGCGCCCGTAGCGGATGTCGTCCACGATGTAGAAGTTGTCCTCGTGCAGCAGACGGTCCCAGCGGTGCACGAAGAACTCGAAGCTGGCGGGGTCGAAGTCCTGCACGTTGGCCCAGTGCCAGGTGAGCGAGCAGACCTCGTCGTTGTAGCCCATGAGCGCCAGGAACTTGGCCTTGCTGTCCAGGTACATGCGGCGGCGCAGCAGCACTGCGGCCTGCTTTACGGGCAGGGGATCGAAGTCCACCGGCTGGCCGTCCAGAGTCACCTCGACCACGGACTCGTCGCCCAGCTTCATGCCGCAGGTGCAGGTGTTGCCCTTGCGCCACCATTCCAGGTACTTCTGCTTGTAGATGGCGCGCCCCTCAGCGCGGATCTTCTCTGCAGTGGCCGAGGACACGGGGTGCAGGGCCAGATCGCAGCAGCGTCCGTAGATGGTGAAGGCGAGTTCCATATGCGTCCTCCAGGTTGGTTGGCAGCTTTTCGGGTGGCTCTGGCGGGGCAACGCCCCTTGTGCGCCCCGCTGGCCATCTGCCTGGACTAAAGCAGCTCTCGTGCCATAACGACATCTTCATTTATTTAAGCAGATTGCAGTGTATTCGGAACACACCGGCGGGCCTGGCGGACGAATTCTGCGTCCGTCCCGGTTGACCTCCGGTGCGGGCCAGGGCAGAGTACGTAGCGCCAGCCCGTCGCTTTGCAACAGGGGGAAATCACAGTGTATCACCCGCTTGAGAAGCCCTTTCCCTGCACCTCGCTGTGCTCCTTCATCATCGATTCCGTGGGAGATGGGCTGTTCACCGTGGACCGCGACTGGAACATCATCTTCTTCAGCAATTCCGCTGGCCACATCACCGGCGTGGACCCGGACAAGGCCGTGGGCCGCAAATGCTGGGAGGTCTTCCGCACCGAGGGCTGCGCCGAGAACTGCGTGCTGCGCGCCTGCATCGACGAGGACCGCAAGATCGCGAACCGCATCATGATGGTCGAGCGGCCCGACGGGGTGCGCATCCCGGTGAGCGTCAGCGCAGCGCCTTTGAAGGACCAGGACGGCAACGTCATCGGCGGGGTGGAGACCTTCCGCGACATCTCCTGCGGCCCGGCCAGCAAGCGCGCGGACGGACAAAAGGGCGGACAAAAGGATGGCCAGTGCACGCCCGAGGGCTTCTGCTCGCGCGACCCCAACCTGGAGGAGATCCTGCGCATCCTGCCCCAGGTGGCCCAAAGCGAGGCCACGGTGCTGCTGCTGGGCGAGTCCGGCACGGGCAAGGAGTACTTCGCCCACGCCATCCACAACCTCTCCTCACGGCGCGAGGGGCCGTTCGTGGCCCTCAACTGCGGGGCCTTGCCGGAGCTGCTCATGGAGTCGGAGCTCTTCGGCTACAAGGCCGGGGCCTTCACCGATGCCCGGCGCGACAAGCCCGGCCGCTTCCAGCTGGCCGAGGGCGGCACCATCCTGCTGGACGAGATCGGCGATTTGCCCCTGCCGTTGCAGGGCAAAATCCTGCGCGTGCTGCAGGAGCGCGTGTTCGAGCCCCTGGGCGGGGTGGCGGGCGTGGCTGCGGACGTGCGCGTCATCGCCGCCACCAACCGCGACCTTGAGCGCATGGTGGCCGAGGGCAGCTTCCGCCAGGACCTGTACTACCGGCTCAACGTGGTGCGCATGACCCTGCCGCCCCTGCGCGAACGGCGCGGCGACATCCCGCTGTTGATCGAGCACTGCCTGGGGCGGCGCAGGCAGGTCGGGAACATCGACATCCAGGGCCTCTCGCCCGAGGCCATGCGCCTGCTTTTGGCCCACCGCTTTCCGGGCAACATCCGCGAGCTGGAGAACATCATCGAGTACGCCAGCATCCTCTGCACCGGCGGGCTCATCCAGGTGGAGCACCTGCCGGCCGACGTGCGCGCCTGCGAGCATCCGAGCCCCGATGCCGACCGCCCGCCGACCATGGAGGACATCCGCTACCAGGGGGCTGTGCAGGCCGTGGAGAGAAACAACGGCAACCGCAACGCCGCCTGCCGCGACCTGGGGATCTCCAAGGACACGCTGCGGCGCATCCTGAACCGGGGCGAGCCCGGCCAGGCAGACGATCCCTTGGACGTGTCCAACCAGGCCTGGACGTAAAATTCGTCCGTTGCCGGGCCGCAAACGCAAAATTCTTCCGCCGGGCCAAAAGGGGCACCTTCCGGGCTAGGCACCCTGCGAATTTCTTTTGGTTTATTGAAAGGACTCAGGGCAGCGGCGCGGCAGCCAGCGGCATGCGCCAGCCAGAACCGAAGCTGCGCCAGGCGATCTTGATGCCCGGCGCGGCCTGCCTGCGCTTGAACTCGGCGAACTTCACCAGCCGGCAGACCCGCGCCACCACCTCGGCGTCGAACCCGCTCGCCACGATCTCCGCGGCGGTCTGGTTCTTTTCCACGTGCAGGGCCAGGATGGCGTCCAGCACGTCGTAGGGCGGCAGGGAGTCCTGGTCGGTCTGGTCGGGCCGCAGCTCGGCCGACGGGGCCTTGTCGATGATGGCTTGGGGGATGACCTGGGGGATGGGCTGGGGGACGCCCTCGCCCTTGAGGCCCCCCTTCAGCTGATTGATGTGCCGGGCCAGGGCGTAGACCTGGGTCTTGCGCAGGTCGCTGATGAGCGCGAACCCGCCGGACATGTCGCCGTAGATGGTGCAGTAGCCCACGGCCAGCTCGCTCTTGTTGCCCGTGGTCAAAACCAGCGCCCCGGTCTTGTTGGACAGCGCCATGAGCAGGTTGCCCCGGATGCGCGACTGGATGTTCTCCTCCGTGGTGCCCGGCCCCTGCCCCGGTGCCAGCGCCGCGAAGCTTTCGCCCAGCGCGGCGTCAAAACCCTGCATCAGCGGCGCGATGGGGATGGTGCGCGTCATCATGCCGAGGTTTTGCGCCAGGGCCAGGGAATCGTCGATGCTGCCTTGGCTGGACCAGGGCGAGGGCATGAGCACGCCCAGCACGTTCTGCGGCCCCAACGCCTCCACAGCCACGGCCGCCACCACGGCGGAGTCGATGCCGCCGGACAGCCCCAGCAGGGCTTTCGTAAAGCCGCACTTGCGCAGGTAGTCGCGCGTGCCGAGCACCAGCGCCTGCCAGATTTCTGCGCTGGAAGAGGGCTCCGCGCTGACCAAAGGCTCGTCCGGGGTCAGAACCTTCCGGGCCGCCTGGCCCTGTGCAAAGCCGCCCGCCACGTCCGCCACCAGCACGTTCGCCACCAGCACGTCCTCGGCGAACCCGGCGGCCTGGGCCAAAAGTGTTCCGTCCGGGCCATAGATCGCGCTGCGACCGTCAAAGACCAGCTCGTCGTTGCCGCCCACCTGGTTGCAGTAGACCAGCGGCAGGCCCCGCTTTTTGGCGATGGCCGAGAGCATGTCTCGCCTGAGCGCCTGCTTGCGCAAACTGAACGGCGAGGCCGAGAGGTTCAGCAGAACCTGTGCCCCGGCAGCGACAGCGGCCTCCACCGGATCCACGGGGTACAGGCGGTGCGGCCAGTAGTCCTTGTCGTTCCAGAGGTCCTCGCAGATGGTCACGCCGAGCTTCAGGCCCCGGTATTCCACAACCCCTGAACCCCCGAAGGGGGCGAAGGGGCTGGGCTCGAAATAGCGCGCCTCGTCAAAGACGTCGTAGGTGGGCAGCAGGGATTTGCGGATGCGCGCGCGGATGCGCCCGGCCTCGCACCACAGGGCGGCGTTGTAAAGCGCCTTGCCCTGGCCCGAGGCATTGGGCTCCGGGCAGCCGAGCACCAGGGCCGGGCCTCCGGGGAAACGCTCGTGCAGGCGGCGCGCCAAGGCCTCGGCCTGGGCAAAGGCGGCCCGGCAAAAGCCCTGGTAGAGCAGCAGGTCGCGCGGGGGATAGCCGGTGAGCGCCAGCTCCGGGGTCAGGCAGAGGTCCGCGCCAGCGGCCTGGGCCGTTGTGTAGGCGGCTTCGATGCGCGCGGCGTTTCCGGTGAGGTCGCCCACCACGGGATTGATCTGGAGCAGGCCGATCTGCATGGCGACGTCCTTCGCAACGTGCTGGCCTGGCGGCCTGTTAATCGCGGGGGTCGGTCAGAGTGCCGGACCGTGTATCGGGCCGTGCTTTGGGCACTGCGCCGCGCACCACCTCGCGCACCTTGAAGGGCATGTTGCCGCTGGCCACATCGTGGGTGTTCACCAGCACCTCCAGGATCAGCCCGGTGCTCATGAACCCAAGCGACGACAGGTAGAACAGCACGGCCCCCAGGAACGGCGGCCGGGTGCCCATGTGCACGCCCAGGAAAAGCTTCTCGTACAAGAGCCAGACCATGGTCAGCGTGGCCAGGAGGAACAGCCACAAGCTGATGCGCCCGAAGAGATACACGGGCCGCTGCTTGTAGGAGTTCTGGAACCACAGGAGCACGATGTCGAAGAGCACGTCGATGCTGCGGCCGATGCCGTAATGGCTCTTGCCCGCAAAGCGCGGGGGCGCGCTTGTGGGCACCTCGCACACAGCACCCCCCTGGCCGTAGACCAGGGCCGGGATGAGCCGGTGCTGGCCCTCGCGCAGCTTGAGCGAGCGCGCCAGGTCGCCATTGATGCAGGACAGCCCGCCCATGTCGTGGATGTCGCACTTGCTGGTGGCGCGCATGAGATAGTTGGCCACAAGGCTCGGGATGCGGCGCAGGAAGAGCGATTCCTGGCGCTTCTGGCGCACGCCCTTGACCAGCTCGTAGCCCTCGCGGATCTTCTGGATGAGGCTCGGGACTTCCTCGGGCGGGTGCTGCAGGTCGCCGTCCATGATGACCACGTACCGGCCACAGGAGTGCTGGATGCCCGCATAGATGGCCGTGCACTGGCCGCGGTTGCGCGCCAGGAACACGCCCACGAGATGCGGATCGCCCGCTGCCAGCTCGCGGATGATCTCGGGCGTGGAATCCGTGCTGCCGTCGTTCACCAGCACGATCTCGTAGCTCGCGCCCAGGCCCTGGAGGGCCGCGCCGATGCGGCTGTGGAACTCGCGCACGCAGAGCTCCTCGTTGTGCATGGGCGTGACGATGCTGACCTCCACAGGCCAGGCCCCTTCGGGGTTCAAGGCCCCTTCAGGGTTCAAGGGACGACCGGCCCCGGCCTGGGCGAGGGAGCCGTTCTTGGGGCAGTTCAGGTCGGATCGTGCCATGCTCGGTATCCCGTTTTCCTGCTGGTTGTTCAGCTCATGGTTCTGGGGCGTGTGGCCACGTTACTGGCGAAATTCCGGCCGCAGGCCGCGCGTGGCCGGGTCGAGCTGGCCGTAATGCACCAGCCGGGCTCCGGCGCTGGCGAACACCGCGTCCCAGCCCGGTGCGGCCAGGGCGTCGCGCTCGGCCGTCCACTGGCCGCTGATGCGCATGGGGCCGTACTCTGCGGGCAGCGGGCCATCTGTTTCCATTGGCGCGCCGGGGTGGCAGACCACCTCCAGCACATCAGGCCGCACCCGCTTCATATACGCACCAAGCCGCCCCGGCAACAGGCTGGCCCCCTGGTCGGCCACGCCGAACACGCATTGCGGGCAGGCCACCCGCCCGTTCTTCGGCAACTGGTGCCACAGGGCGAAGAGATTGAGGATGCGCGCGCGGCGGGCGCCCTTGTCCCAGCGCAGGGGTGAGACCAGCTCCACAGGCCGGCGCACCCAACCGATGCCGAAGCGTTCGGCCACGCGGCAGGCGGCCTCGAACAGCCCCGGCCAGACGTGGATGTGCTTTTCGGAATCCAGGTGCGTGGGCGTGACGCCCAGCTCCAGCGCGCGCTCCACCTGGCGCGTCCACTCGCGCTCGGCGTCGGCCGGGGTGAAGGCGCGGCCCAGGTAGCGCTTGAACAGCGCCACATAGTCGCCCAGGAACAGGCCGGAAGGCCCCACAAGGCCCGGAATCTCGTGCGCCGGGCTCATGGGGCGGCCGCGAAGAATGTTCAGGTGCACGCCGATGCCGAGCGCTCCAGCTCCTGAGGAGGACCCGCTCTCGCACAGGCGGGCCGCAGCGACCGCGTCCGGGCCGTTGACCAGGAGCGTGGCCGAGCTCACGCGCGCCAGACCGGCCAGGTCCTCCACGGCGCGGCGCACGGCCACATGCAGGCCCAGATCATCGACATTGACCACCACGAACATGGGCGGCATGCTATCCCCTGGCGCGCAGAAGGTAAAGCGCGAGCCGCAGTCAGGCCGCGCCCAGGCCGCGCCGAACATCCTTCGGAGCCGCGCGGGCACTCGCTTTCCGCCAAGATTCCACTAGCCAACCTGCAAAAGCTTGAGTATCATCAACAAAAATGACACCGCCGCTAGCCAACATGCGCAAGCTAAGGTATCATCAACAAAAATGACACCACCGCCCCGCCCTGATTCCGGGAGGGGCGAAGCACAGGAGACAGGCATGCTCATCGAAAACTGGATGACCAAGGACGTCGTGACCGCGACCCCGGAGACCTCGATGATGAAGGCCTCCAAGATCATGAAGGAGAAGGGCATCAGCCGCTTGCCCGTGGTGGACGAGCACGGCGTGCTGCTGGGCATCGTGAGCGACCGCGACATCAAGGACGCCTCGCCCTCCAAGGCCACCACGCTCGACATGCACGAGCTGTACTACCTGCTCTCGGAGATCAAGCTTAAGGACATCATGACCAAGAAGGTCGTGACCATCAAGGCGGGCGAGACCGTGGACAGCGCTGCGGCGGTCATGCTGGAGCACAAGATCGGCGGCATGCCCGTGGTGGACGACGGCAACAAGGTCGTGGGCATCGTGACCGACTCGGACATCTTCAAGGTGCTGGTGCGCATCACCGGCGTGCTGGAGGGCGGCGTGCAGATCGGGGTGCGCCTGCCCAACGAGCCCGGCGGACTGGTGCCAGTGCTCGATTACCTGAAGGACCACGGCGCGCGGCTCATGAGCTTGCTTACTGCCTGCGAACCCGCCGAGGTGGGCAAGCGCGACGTCTACATCCGCATCCGCGACATGGACAAGACCGCGCTGACCAAGCTCAAGGCCGAGATGAAGGACGCTTTCGAGGTTGTCTACTGGGTGTAGGACCTCTGGGAAATAGAAAGGCGAAAGGCCGGGGGTTGCAGCCTCCGGCCTTTTTTATTGGCGCGTGGGAGTGCGGTGATTGTATCTAGTGTTGCATGATCATGGATATGTCACGTAATCCGACAATGCCAAATAAGATGTAAAGAGCATATGCACCTATGACAAATGGCACAACGATTTCTGAAAAATAGCAAACGACAATTATTGCTGTCGGCTTCATGCGGAACCAAAAGGAATTGATGAACTCATTATGACCCTTTGATACCTCCACCTCACTATCGCTAACTTTTGGGATGCCATCTTTGTAGATCTTCCATATTTTCTCAAGGTGCATAACCCATGAAATATAATTATTTTTTAGGAGAAAAGAAAAAAGCCTCAAAGAAAACATCAAAGACTCATACAAAATGCAAATCGCTAATACTGAGTAAATGTTTACGCTGTCTGCAATTGGCATGTCGATGCCGAACACTGTTAACTTCGAAACGTGCAATTTTAACCCTAAAAGGGCAATCGCAACTGTAGAGAAAGCAATAAGGTTACGTCTCGAT
>MGTN01000153.1:13783-16947 GCA_001799475.1 Desulfovibrionales bacterium GWA2_65_9
CCCTCACTCCGCCGTAAGCCCGTAGCCCTTCAATTTCCGGTACAGCGAGCTGCGGTCCAGGCCCACGGCCTCGGCCAGCTTGCTGACGTTGCCGCCGAACTCCCTGAGCTTGGCCTCCAGGAAGCGCGCCTCAAAGGCCGCGCGCGCAGCCTTGAGGTCCAGCGGCCCGGCCTGGAAGGTGTCGGGAATTTCAGTGTCCGGGATGTCGTCGTCGTCGACAAGGGGTGGGGCGACAGGAGCCGAGGCCGCCAGGGATGCGGCGGCAGGGGCCTGGGGCGCGGCCTGAGTCGGCGCAGCCGTCACCGTGGCCTGGCTGGTGATGTCCGGCGGCAGCCGGTCCGGGGTGATCTCGCGCCCGCCCGCCAGGATGAGCATGCGCTCCACGAAGTTCTTGAGCTCGCGCACGTTGCCCGGCCAGGGGTAGGTCTGCAGCACGGCCAAGGTCTCCGGGCTGAAGACCGCGCGCTTGCACCCGCCCCGGCGCGAGAGCGTCTCCACAAAGTCGTCGATCAGAAGCGCGATGTCCCCGGCGCGCTCGCGCAGGGGCGGCACGGTGAGCGGGAAGACCTTGAGCCGGTAGTACAGGTCCTCGCGGAAGGTCCCGGCACGGATTTCGGCGGGCAGATCCTTGTTGGTGGCGGCCAGCACGCGCACGTCCACAGTGATGGTCTTGCGCCCGCCCACGTGCTCGAAGCGCTGCTCCTGCAGGATGCGCAAAATCTTGGCCTGGGTCTTGAGGCTCATGTCGCCGATCTCGTCCAGGAACAGCGTGCCCTTGTGGGCCAGCTCGAACTTGCCGATCTGCGCCTTGTCCGCGCCGGTGAAGGCGCCCTTCTCGTGGCCGAAGAGCTCGCTCTCGATGAGCTCCTCGGGGATGGCCGCGCAGTTCACGGCCACAAAGGGCAGGTCCACCCGGCGGCTTTGGGCGTGCAGCAGCCGCGCGGCGATCTCCTTGCCCGTGCCGTTCTCGCCGGTGATGAGCACCCAGGCGTCGGTGGGCGCCACCTGGGCAATCATCCCGCGCAGCTCGTTCATGGCCGGGGAGGCCCCGGTGAGGTGCACCTCGGCCTCGCCAAGCGAGTGGCGCAGGGCCAGGTTCTCCTGCTTCAGGCGCGAGAACTCCAGGGCCTTGTGCGCCGCCAGCAGGACCTTTTCCAGGGACAGGGGCTTCTCGATGAAGTCAAAGGCCCCGCGCTTGATGGCTCCCACTGCGGTCTCGATGGTGCCGTGCCCGGAGATCATGACCACGGGCAGCTCGGGCCGGTCCTCGCGCAGGCGCGCCAGCACCTCCAGGCCGTCCAGGCCGGGCAGCCAGATGTCCAGGAACACCAGGTCGACGGCCTCGCCTGCGTCGAGGAGCGCAAGCCCGGCCTCGCCGGTCTCGGCCTCGGCCACGGCAAAGCCCTCGTCCTCCAGGATGCCCCTGAGGGAAAAGCGGATGCCGGACTCGTCGTCCACCACCAGGATGCGCCCGCGCTCGCTCATCATTCCTCCGTTACTGCAACAGCTTCTGGCGACACGTGCGCGGAGCGCAGGGAGAAGTCCGGGGCAGGCCCGGGCGGACAGGGTTCCGGGCCGTCGAAGGTGAAGCCCCCGCCGTCCATGAGCGCGAGGCAGGCGTCCACGGCCTCGGCGTCGTAGAGCCGTCCGCGCCCGGCCTTGATCTCCTCCAGGGCCCGGGCCAGGCCCAGGGCGGCGCGGTAGGGCCGGTGCGAGCTCATGGCCTCGACCACGTCGGCCACGGCCAGGATGCGCGCCTCCTGCGAGATCTCCGTGCCCTTGAGCCCGCCGGGATAGCCGGAGCCGTCCAGGCGTTCGTGGTGCTCCAGCACGCTGCGCGCCACGGGCCAGGGGAACGTCACCTCGCGCAGGATCTCAAAGCCCACCTCGGAGTGGCTCTTCATGATGCCCATCTCCATGTGCGACAGGCGCGCCGGCTTGGCCAGAATCTCCGCCGGGACGTAGACCTTGCCGATGTCGTGCAGGGTGCCCGCGACCTCCAGGCCCTCCAGGGTCTCCGGGGACAGCCCCAGGTCCCGGCCGATGGCGCAGGCCAGCTTGGCCACACGCTGCTGATGCCCGGCGGTGTAGGGGTCGCGCTTTTCGGCCATGCTGGCCAGGGCGCGCACGGTCTGGCGGAAGGCGGTGCGCAGGGCCTCCATGCTGCCCTGCAGCTCGGCCTCGGCCTTTTTCCGCAGGGCCACGTTGCGCAGCACCAGCACGCGGCCGCGGAAGTCGCCGCGCGATCCAAGCATCGGCGAGACCGACAAGCCCACCGGCATCTCCAGGCCCGCCGGGGTGACGAGCAGCATGTCTTCGCACATGGGCTGCGCCGAACGCGGGCAGCAGATCTCCTCCAGGCCGGTGATGGGCAGGCGGGTGTCCTGCTCCAGGATGGTGAACACGGAGGCCACCTCCTGGCCCAGGGTCTGCTCCGCCTCCACGCCCAGCATGACCGCCGCAGCGGGGTTCATGTAGGTCACGCGGCCCTCGGTGTCCGTGGCGACCACGGCCTCGGCCAGACTGCACAGGGTGGTGGACAGGAGCCGTTCGCTCTCCTGCAGCCGCGCCTCGGTGCGGGACTTGTACAGGGCCACCTCAATGGCCAGGGACAGCTCGTAATCCTTAAAGGGCTTGGTGATGTAGCCGAAGGGGTCGGTGCGCTTGGCGCGCTCCAGGGTCTTCTCGTCGGTGGCGGCCGAGAGATAGACCACCGGCAGGTTGAAGCGCTCGTGCAGCTCCTGGGCGGTGTCGATGCCGTCCATGCCGCCGCCGTTCAGCATCACGTCCATGAGCACCAGGTCCGGCCTGGAAGCCTCGGCCAGGGCCAGGGCCTCCTGGCCCGTGCTCGCCCGCCCGACAACCGCATAGCCCAGGCGCTCCAGGTTGGACTGGATGCCCAGCGCCACGATGGCCTCGTCCTCCACCACCAGAATTTTGCCCTTGTACATCGACACTCCCTTGAAATCCCGCTGGGTCTAGGGTCTGTTTCCAAAAGAAGGACCTTGTTCCCTGGCGAGGAGAGAGCCCATTTTGAGGCCAGGGGGCGTGCTCATACGCTACAACCCTGGACCCAAATCGGCTCGCGCTGATGCCCAGGCGGCGTCCAGGGGGCAAAAGAGGCTATAGAAACAGGCCCTAAGCCCGGCCCAGCACATCCGCAA
>MGTN01000153.1:16967-20253 GCA_001799475.1 Desulfovibrionales bacterium GWA2_65_9
GGCAGAAAGGCCGGTCGGCAAAGGGCCCGGCCCAGGGCCCGGGCAAACCCGCGCGAGTCCACGGCCTCGGGCGCGGCCAGATTGAACGGCCCGGACAGGCCCGGGGTCTGAATCAAGAAGGCGATGGCCCCGGCCTCGTCGTCCAGATGGATCCAGGGCAGCATCTGCCGCCCCGAGCCCAGCGGCCCGCCCAGGCCCCAGCAAAACGGCGGCAGCATCTGCTCCAGCGCCCCGCCCCGGCCCAGGACCATGCTCGTGCGCACGCTGACCCGGCGCACGCCCAGGGCCTCCGCGCCTTCGGTGGAGGCCTCCCAGCGGCTGGCCACCTGGGCCAGAAAATTCGCGCCCGCCGGGGCGTCCTCGCCCACGCTCTCCGGCCCGCGCGCGCCGTAGTAGCCCACGGCCGAGGCCTGCACCAGCACGGCCGGAGGGACCGCAGCCTGGCGGATGGCGTCCATGACCGCAGCGCCCGCGTTCAGGCGGCTTTCCAGGATGCGCCGCTTCTTGTCCGGGGTCCAGCGGCCGTCGGCAATGCTCTCGCCCGCCAGGTTCACGATGGCCGTCGTGGCGTCGATGTGCCGGGCAAAGCCGATGCCGGTCACGCCGTCGAAGCCCACGGCCGTGATGCCTGGCCCGAGCGCGGCGGCCGCCTTGTCCGGTCGGCGCGAGGGCACGATGACGGCATAGCCCTGCCCGGCGAGAAGCCGCGCAAGCGCCTTGCCGATGAACCCTGTGCCGCCGAGAATGATGATCCGCATGGTCTGTTGGATACGCGCAAACAAGACCGAGGGCAAGCCAAGGCTCAATAGAGAGAAGGCTCACCATTGCGCTCAGACATTGTTCATCGGCTATGCTCCAGGACGAAATTCGATTGTCGCGGGCGCAACATTCATGTATCCTTTATCCAACTAGCTGCAGTTGATCCTCTTGCCCGCGAATTAGGCACCACAAGGAGCACCTCGTGCAGATCAAAAAAGCACCCGACCTGATTGAATATTTCATGCGCGTGTTGCATGGGCAAACCGAGCATGAAGATATATCTATCTCGGACTCATTTGTTGGGACAATGCATTTTCGCGGGTCAAAGTGGCAAGGGCGCGTTGACAAAGACGTCGCCATTTTCTTGCTTGATACGCAGAAACAGATACGCAAAACATACAAGAAAGCAGCGCGAATCAATTCAATTCAGCCCATAAACTACGAAAAATCGATCAATTTTGAGCTTGAAGTAAAAGATGGGACTACAACCATAGTTTCTATCCTCGAAAAACTTCTTGCAGTTCCACTTATGAATATCTCTAGTGAACACGCATTATATGCGCTAATAGTCATTTCCTGTACAATTCTTGGAATGAAGATCATTGACACAAAGTCAGAACTACTGAGGCAAGCGAAAGATGAGGAGACAAAACAAAAACTAATACAAATGCACCAGTCAGTAATTGCTGACATTCAAAAGTCATTGAAACCAGCTGTCCGTTTTGTAAAACGGATGCACAGTGATGACACACTTGAGCTGAATTATTCAAACGCAAAACTTTCTCGAGATGAGGCTATACAACATTTTTCTGTCGAGTGCACTCCAGAATCGTTAACATTTATAGTTGACGATATTTATGATGTTACCAATGTCCATCTAAAGACAACTAAAGTTACACTTGAGGTGCGAGGTATACGCTTTACCGCCTCAATTGAAGACTTATCGGACGATGATAAAGTAGCCCTCTTTTCAGCAATTGACGAGGCAGGCGTAGCCTCTGTCTGGCCCTCACTGGCCCTCCAACTTACCCTTTCCATCAACGGCGCAGACCGTTTCGCTCGCGTTGTTGGCATCGGGGATAAACGCCCAGGCACCGTTAGCATTGAACATGCGCTATTTGTGTCCGGAATCGCAGACGACAATCGGCAACAGCGGAGACTTCCACTATTGGAGTTTGCTGGTGATTAGCACCTCCGCCTTGAGCACATCATTTTAATATTTTCCTCATCACCCAGTCCCGCTTCGCCATTTTCTGACCATTGCCTGCGGATTAGACAGCCGGACAATTATGCCGTACAAGGGCTCTCGCCCTGATATGGGGCAAATCCTCAGAACGCGGCCCGGACAGCCTCCGGCCCGCACGTGCGAGACCATGACCGATACCAACCTCATCAGAAATTTCAGCATCATAGCGCATATCGACCACGGCAAATCGACCTTGGCCGACCGCATCCTGGAGATCACCGGGGTGGTTTCCGCGCGCGACCAGAAGGCCCAGTACCTGGACAAGATGGACCTGGAGCGCGAACGCGGCATCACCATCAAGGCCCAGACCGTGCGCATCCCCTATACCGCCAAGGATGGCCGGAAATACATCCTGAACCTCATCGACACCCCCGGCCATGTGGACTTCTCCTACGAGGTCTCGCGTTCGCTGGCCGCCTGCGAGGGCGCGCTGCTCGTGGTCGACGCCTCCCAGGGCGTGGAGGCCCAGACCCTGGCCAACGTCTACCTGGCCCTGGACAACGACCTCGAGGTCGTGCCGGTGCTGAACAAGATCGACCTACCAAGCGCCGAGCCTGAGCGCGTGTCCCGCGAGATCGAAGAGGTCATCGGGCTGGACTGCACGGACCCCGCGCTCGTCAGCGCCAAGTCCGGCCTGGGCGTGGCCGACCTGATCGAGCGCATCATCACGCACCTGCCGCCGCCCAAGGGCGACGCCAGCGCCCCCCTGAAGGCGCTGATCTTCGACTCCTGGTACGACACGTACCTGGGCGTGGTGGTGCTCTTCCGCGTGCTCGACGGCACCATCAAGAAGGGCGAGAAGATCCGCATCTTCTCCTCGGGCAAGGAGTTCGACGTCATGAAGCTCGGCGTGTTCTCGCCCGAGAGCGTCGAGGTGCCGGACTTCGGCCCCGGCGAGGTCGGCTTCCTCTGCGCCAACATGAAGGAGCTCTCCGACGCGCCCGTGGGCGACACCATCACCAAGGCCGAGAATCCCACCACGGTGCCCTTCCCAGGCTTCAAGAAGGTCAAGCCCATGGTCTTCTCCGGCCTGTACCCGGTGGAGCCCAACGAATACGAGATCCTCAAGGTGGCGCTGGAGAAACTGCAGCTCAACGACGCCGCCTTCAGCTTCGAGCCGGAGACGTCCAAGGCCCTCGGCTTCGGCTTCCGCTGCGGCTTCCTCGGCCTTTTGCACATCGAGATCATCCAGGAGCGCCTGGAGCGCGAGTTCCAGGCCCGGCTCATCACCACCGCGCCCTCGGTCATCTACAAGGTCAAGACCACGGACGGCCGCGAGCT
>MGTN01000153.1:20264-32245 GCA_001799475.1 Desulfovibrionales bacterium GWA2_65_9
ACCCAAGCCTGCTGCCCGACCCGAGCAGCATAGCCGAGCTGCACGAGCCCTACGCCAAGGTGGAGATCCACGTGCCCAACGACTTCGTGGGCAATGTGCTCGGCCTGTGCGAGGAAAAGCGCGGCATCCAGAAGGACATGAAGTACCTGACCGCCTCGCGCGTGGTCATCACCTACGAGATGCCCTTTGCCGAGATCATGTACGACTTCTTCGACAAGCTGAAATCCACCACCAAGGGCTACGCCTCGCTGGACTACGAGATCATCGACTACCGCCAGAGCGACCTGGTGCGCCTGGACATCCTCATCAACACCGAGCCCGTGGACGCCTTCTCGGTCATCATCCACCGCGACGCCTCCTACCGCTTTGGCCGCAGCCTGGCCGTGAAGCTCAAGAAGAGCATCCCGCGCCAGATGTTCGAGGTCATCATCCAGGCCGCCATCGGCAACAAGATCATCGCCAAGGAGCGCGTGGCGCCCTTCCGCAAGGACGTCATCGCCAAGTGCTACGGCGGCGACATCACCCGCAAGCGCAAGCTTCTGGAAAAGCAGAAGGAAGGCAAGCGCCGCATGCGCCGCATGGGCAACGTGGAAATCCCCCAGGAAGCCTTCCTGGCCGTGCTCAAGGCCGGAGATGACGAGTAGGCCGACGAATAGGCCACGACGAGTAAGCCACGACGAATAACCACGCGGCAGCCCGCTTGGCCGCAAAGACATAAGGAACACGCATGAACCCCAGATGGCTCAAGACCCTCAAGGAATATGTGGAGGCGCTGCTGGTCGCGGTGGTGCTGGCGCTGATCATCCGCGCCTTCGTGGTGCAGGCCTTCAAGATCCCCACCGGCTCCATGCTGGAGACCTTGCAGATCGGCGACCAGCTGCTCGTCAGCAAGTTCCACTACGGCCTCAAGCTGCCCTTTTCCGACAAGATCCTGGTCCCGGTCTACGAGCCGGCCCGCGGCGACATCGTGGTCTTCGAGTACCCCTACGATGAAAAGCTCGACGCCTCGCGCCCGAACCTGAAGGACGTGGACTTCGTCAAGCGCATCGTGGGCGTCCCCGGCGACACCGTCGAGATCCGCGCCAAGGAGGTCTTCGTCAACGGCAAGCCCGTGACCGGCCCGTACGTCCAGCACACCCGCGAGGACATCGAGCAAAGCCCCCTGCCCGAGGGCCATGTGGAGGTCAGCGTGGACCCCAAGGCCTACTTCGACCATTGCGAGGACGTGAGCACCGAATGCCGCTCCAAGCGCGACTGGATGCCCAAGATGACCGTGCCCGCAGGCAAGTACTTCTGCATGGGCGACAACCGCGACGAGTCCTTTGACTCGCGCTTCTGGGGCTTTGTGGACCGCGCCAGCATCAAGGGCAAGGCCATGATCATCTACTGGTCCTGGACCGGCCCGACCAACGTCCGCTGGGGGCGCATCGGCCGCATGATCCATTAGGCGCCCAGGCTCGTCGCCGCGCCCCAGGCGGAGCCCAACCCTGCCGACCGTCCAGGAGGGGGCCGACCTTCTCAGGCCGAAGACCGCGTATTGCGGCCTTCCGGCTGCGTGAAGCCGGGCCTTTCCGCCCTCAGCCACCGGCGCTGGGGCAATCCCTCCCCAACGCACAGACGGCACGGGCAGGTACTCCACCATGCACTGGCTCTATCTCGCCATCTCCATCGTCGCGGAGGTCGTTGCGACGACAGCGCTCAAGGCCTGCGAAGGGTTCACGCGCTGGCTTCCATCTTTGCTGGTCGTTGGCGGCTACGCCTTGGCTTTCTACTGCTACTCCCTAAGCCTGCGCACCCTTCCCCTTGGCGTCGCCTACGCCATCTGGTCCGGGGTCGGAACAGCGCTTGTGCTGCTGGTCGGCTGGGCTTTCTACCAGCAGTCGCTCGACGCCACCGCCCTCACCGGCATCGCGCTGATCTTCGCCGGGGTGGTGGTTCTGAATCTCTCCCCCAAGGTGATCCTCCACTAAGCGTCCAGCCCGACCCGTGCCAACGCGCGGGCCGCTTTCCTTTGCCCCAGGCCGGAGCCAAGCGCCCGCCCCGGCTGAAACCTCTGGGCAAACACAACAACATCGCATACGCTCTATGCGCCACCCCACGCCAAGGAGCCCGCCCGTGATCGCCAAAGTCCGCACCGCCGCCCTGCTCGGCATCGAGGCGCAGCCCGTCTCCCTTGAGGTTGACCTGACCCGCTCCGGCATGCCCGCCTTCACCCTCGTGGGCCTGGCCGAGGGCGCCGTGCGCGAGGCCAAGGAGCGCGTGCTCTCGGCCCTCAAGAACGCTGGCTACAAGCTGCCGCCCGCGCGCATCACCGTGAACCTGGCCCCGGCCGACCTGCGCAAGGAGGGCAGCGCCTACGACCTGCCGCTGGCCCTCTGCCTGCTGGCAGCCTCCGAGTCCATTGACCCCGGGCATCTGGCCCCTGAGGGCGATGGCGGGTGGTTTTTGGCCGGGGAGCTCTCGCTGGACGGCGCCGTGAAGCCCGTGCCGGGCATCCTGCCCCTGGCCATCCTGGCCCGCGCCCAGGGCGCGACCGGGCTCATCGTGCCGAGCGAGAACGCCGCCGAGGCCGCCGTGGTGCAGGGCCTGTGCGTGTACGGCGTGGACAGCCTGGCCCAGGCCGTGCGCCTCATCACTGGCGAGGACACGCCCAGCCCCACGGTGGTGGACGTGGACGCCATCTGGGCCGGGCAGGCCGGGTGTGAGGGCGACTTCGCCGAGGTCAAGGGCCAGGACCACGCCAAGCGCGCCATCGAGATCGCGGCGGCTGGCGGGCACAACCTGCTTTTCGTCGGGCCGCCAGGCAGCGGCAAGACCATGCTCTCCCAGCGCATCCCCACGGTGCTGCCGCCGCTGACCTTTGACGAGGCGCTGGAAGTCACCAAGATCTATTCCGTGGCCGGGATGCTGGAGCGCGACGCCGCACTCGTGGTGCGCCGCCCGTTCCGCTCGCCGCACCACACCATCAGCGACGCCGGACTCATCGGCGGCGGGGTCAACCCCAGGCCCGGCGAGGTTTCGCTCGGCCACCGGGGCGGCCTGTTCCTGGACGAACTGCCGGAGTTCAAGAAGCATGTTTTGGAGGTGCTGCGCCAGCCGCTCGAAGACGGCCGGGTGACGATATCCCGCGCGGCCCAGTCGCTGACCTACCCCTCGGACTTCATGCTCGTGGCGGCCATGAATCCCTGTCCTTGCGGGTACTTAACGGATGATCGGCATGTCTGCTCCTGCCAGCCGCTCAGCATCCTGCGCTACCGCTCGCGCATCTCCGGCCCGCTCATGGACCGCATCGACATGCAGGTGGAGGTGCCCGCCGTGCCGTACGAGGACTTGAAAGCCCCGCGCGGCACCCGCGACTCGGCCACCATGCGCGCAGGCATCATCAAGGTCCGGGCCACCCAGACCGCGCGCTACAAGGGCTCCGGCATCCGACTGAACGCCGACCTCCAGGGCGCGCTGCTGGAGCGCTGGTGCAAGGTGGGCGAGGCCGAGCACCAGTTCCTGGAGCAGGCCGTGCGCCGCCTGGGCCTCTCGGCCCGGGCCTACACCCGCGTGCTGCGCATCGCCCGCACCATCGCCGACATGGAGGACGCGGAGACCATCGAGATCCCGCACCTGGCCGAGGCCATCAACTTCCGCACCATGGACCGGGTGAACCAGCCGCAGGGGTAGAGGGAAGCATGGGCCGACCAAGGGTTCGCATCTTCTGCGACTATGAGGCAGAGGGGATATGGGATTACCCGTGCGGGTGCGACTGGCCGAAAGATTGCTCGCCGGAAATCTGGCATGAAAACACCACCCACGCCCCAGACCTCCTCATCCTACGCGATTTGGCCCTGTGGAATAGGCGCTACTCCACCTGGTTCGCCGACTGGGAGCGCTCCATACGCGGAGAGGGTGAGCCGCCCACCGCTTGGTTCGACCCGGACGCCTTCACCGCCGAGGGGCTGCGGCTGGCCAGCCTGCTGAAGATCAACCACCCGGACTGGAAAATTATCTTCATCGATGAAGTTGCATATCTGAAAAATTACTATGCAGACCTGCCAGAAGACCGCTCCTTCAATTATGAGATCGAACTCGGCCCGGAGGGGAAGTTTCTGGCCCGCGAATTGCCGGGATAGCGCTGGCCGCCTCGGCCCTTGCACCTTGCACCGCCTGAACCGCCCCCTCGCCTGAGCCCAATCCCCACCGCAAAAGGGGAATTGCCCTGCGTTGCACTTTCTGCTACCCAGAAAACGCACCCGGCAGGACAGCCCGGATGGCTGTTCCGCCTGTCACAGCGCGCCTTTGCCTGGAGGATCCGTGACCCTGCTCCATGTGTATGATTTCGCCGCTGGCCCGCTCTTCGCCTTTTCCTTCAGCGTGTTCGCGCTGGGTTCGGCTTGGCGCGTGCTGCGCTTCATCCTGCTGGCCAAGGCGGCGGACCCCGCCGCCCTGCGCGGCTTCCGCCCAGCCTGGGCGCTCAAGAGCGTCCTGCACTGGCTCATCCCGGCCAACATCACCGCGCGCGCAAACCCGCTCATGACGTTCGCCGGGTTCGCCTTCCACATCGCGCTCATCGCCGTGGCACTAACCTTCTCGGCCCACGTGGTGCTCTGGGATCTGGCCTGGAATGTCTCCTGGTGGACCCTGCCCGACCAGGCCGCGGACTGGCTGACCTACCTGTTCCTGGCCGCAGCGGCGTTCCTCATCTGGCGGCGGCTGGCCCTGCCCCACGTGCGCGCCCTGACCACCCCCTCGGACTGGCTGGTGCTCAGCATCACCGTGGCTCCCATGCTGACCGGGCTCATGGCCTATCGCCAGTGGGGCGACTACGACCTCATGATCACCCTGCACGTGCTCTCGGGCAACCTGATGCTGCTGGCCGTGCCCTTCACCAAGCTCTCCCACGCCGTGCTCTTCTTCGTCTCGCGCGCCGTCACCGGCAGCGACTTCGGCAAGCGCAGCGTGGGCGCCTGGTAGCCGTCGCCGACATGATCGACGTCATCGCCGCCCAAGGAGAATGAATGGACATCGCGAAACTGAAACAGACCCTGGCGGGCAAGAGCGGCGCGCGCCTCAAGCTCTGGATGGAGATCTGCGCGCGCTGCGGCCTGTGCGCCGAGGGTTGCCACTTCTTCCAGTCCGACCCCCGGCCCGAGCACGTGCCCGCCTACCGCCTCAAGCCCCTGGCCGAGCTGCTACGCATGAACGGCGAGGTGGACGAGGCCGTAGGCGAAGCCTTCATGCAGTCGCTGGTGGACACGGTCTACGGCACCTGCACCATGTGCCAGCGCTGCTCCATGTTCTGCCCGCACGGCATCTCCATCGCCTTTCTGGTGCGCGCCACGCGGGCGCTGGCCGTAAGCCAGGGCATGACCCCGCAGGGCCTGGCCTCGGGCCTGGCCAACGCGCTGGAGTTCGGCAACAACCTGGGCATCAGCGAAGAGGACTACCGCGAGACCGTGGAGTGGCAGCTGGAGGAGCTCCAGGCCGAGATGCCCGACGCTATCGCGCCCATGGACAAGAAGGGCGCGGAGGTGCTCGTCACCTTCCACCCGCGCGACATCAAGTTCTACCCGCAGAACCTGTACAACTACCTGAAGCTCTACAACGCCGCCGGGCTGGACTTCACGCTGACCAGCTCCAAGGGCTGGGACTCGACCAACATCGGGCTCTTTGCCGGGGATGACCCGGCGGCCACGGAACTCTGCGGCCGGGTGGTCGCGGCGGGCGAGAACCTGGGGGTGCGAACAGTGCTCTCAGCGGAGTGAGGGCATTCCATCCGCGCCCTCAAGTTTGAGGGACCGAACTGGCTGAAACGAGACTTCCCCTTCGAGGTGGTGGCCCCCATGAAGATGTGGGCCGACCTGTTCCGGCAGGGCCGGCTCAAGCTCAAAAAGCACTTCCACAAGGAGCCTGCGACCTTCCAGGATTCCTGCAACTTCATCCGCAACGCCGGGCACTTCGAGGACTCGCGCCTGCTCCTGCGCCACGTGGCGGCGGACTTCCGCGAGATGCACCCGCACGGCAACCACACGTACTGCTGCGGCTCCGGCGGCGGGCATGGGCTCATGAGCGAGTACAAACAGAAGCGCTTGGCCACGGCCAAGGCCAAGGCCGAGTGCATCCGCGCCACCGGGGCCGAGGTGGCCGTGGTCGCCTGCCACAACTGCGAGGATGGCATCCGCGACGGCCTGAAGGCCTTTGATGTGCCCGCGCAGGTGCACCTGTTCAGCGGCTACCTGGCCGAGGCCGTGGACCTGGACTAGGCCAGGAGAGAAAGCAATAGCCTCCGGCGGCCAAGGGGCCTGAGGCCCCTTGGAACCCCATCGGCCTGGGCCTGGGTGGCAAGGGCGAATGCCTTGGTTGGGCTGGACGCAAACAATGCGTTCGGATTTTTGAGGGGGGACCCTCGATAGAGGGTTGGTGCGAAGGCAAAGACGAGAAAGTCTTCTGTAATGTTCCACATGACCCACCAAAGCCGAAAGGGCTGGATCAGGTTCCGCCTGAAACAGCTCTTTCGGCGTACTGGGGAGTCCAGAGGGCATGCATGCCCTTTGGCGGGGTCCAGGGGCAGAGCCCCTGGCCGCCGGAGGCCCTCCCGTCTTAGCGGATGCCCTTCCCGTTCAAAAACGCACTGTACTTCTTGTCCGTACCCTGGATGTGGCCCACCAGCCAGTCCTTGAGGAAGCGCATGATCTCCATGGTCACCTTGGCCTTGCCGCTTTTCAGGCCAGCCTCGAAGTCCAGCACCTGCTGCACGAGCTTGGCGTGGGCCGCCTTGTGCGCCGCCGTGTCCGGGTAGCCGTAGCGGTCGAAGTACTCTTCCTCCTGGCCGAAGTGCTTCACGGTGTATTCCTTGAGGCGCTGCACCACGCCCACGAGCACGGTATCGGACTTGTGCGCACGCATGGCCGCGTGCAGCTCGTTGACAAGGCCGACGAGCACCTTGTGCTGCTCGTCGATGAGCCGGACGCCCACGGACAGGTCGTCGGACCACTGCATGAGCTTATCCGAGGACACGCTCGCGAGCTTGCCGCTGGCCATGCCCTGGATGATGGAGTCCAGCTCCTCGGTCAGCCCGGAGATCTCGACCACCACGCGGGTGGAGCGCTCCACGCTGTCCGCGGTCTTGCGCGCCACCTGGTTGACCTCGGCCACGGAGCGGTTGATCTCCTCGCTTGTGGCCGACTGCTCCTCGCTGGCCGTGGCGATGGAGGCCACCTCCATGGCGGTCTCCTGCACGATGTTCACGATCTCCTCCATGTACCGGCCGGATTCCTCGGCCACGCGGGCGCTCTCGACGATGTCCCCGGCGGCGGCGTCCACGGCCACGACGTTCTCCCGGGCGCGCTCCTGAATGTTGCGCACGGAGTCGCCCACCTGCTTGGTGGCGGTCATGGTTTTTTCGGCGAGCTTGCGGACCTCATCGGCCACGACGGCGAAACCGCGCCCGGCGTCGCCCGCGCGCGCAGCCTCGATGGCGGCGTTCAGCGCCAGCAGGTTGGTCTGGTCAGCGATGTCGGAAATGACGCCCAGGACATGGCCGATGCCTTCGGCCTGGTTGCCCAGGGTGGTCATGGTCTCCTTGAGGGCCAGGATGCGGTCCTTGACGCGCTCGATGGAGCCCACGGCCTCGCGCACGCCCTTGGCCCCGGTCTGGGCGTTGCCCTTGGCGCGGTCGGCGCTCTGGGCGGCGTCGCCGGTATTGCGGGCAATGTCCAGGATGGCCAGATTCATCTGCTCCATGGCCGTGGTGGTGGCGTTCACGCGCTCGGTCTGCACCTGCACGTCGCTGCCCACCTGCTCCATGTTCGAATTCAGTTCGCGCACGGCCCCGAAGATGCGCTCGGCGGAGTCCTTGGCCTTGGCCGAGGCGGCGCGCATGCCCTCAAGCAGTTCCTGCACCGCCGTCTCCTTCTCGCGGCTTTCGGCCAGGGCCGTCATGGTCGCGGCGGCCTCGCGCCCGGCCTGGGCCTCTTTCCCATGCGCGGCCTCGGCGGCTTTGCCCAGGCTCTCCACCAGGCTGCACAGGGCCTCGCGCAGGTCGGCGAACTCCGCAGGCATGGCGTCCATCGGGCAGGCGGCGGGCGCACCCCCGGCGATGCCCCGGGCATAGCCGCGCAGGGCTTCCAGGGGCAGCACAAGCTGGGCGTGCACGGTCCAGAGCAGACCCGCCGCGCCGAGCAGCATAAGGACGAACAGCACCACGCGCAGGGCCAGGGGCTGGTCCGGCCAGAAACCGATGACGAACAGGGCGCTGGCCGCGCCCGCGAGGACAAGGCCGGAGGCGGCCAGCCGGGCCTTGATGCTGGCCGAAGACTGCTGAGACATGGGGACTCCTTGCCGGGTGCTGTTGGTGCAGCACATTGCCGGACCACTTGAACTTTTTGCGCGGCCGATTACCGCATTTGATAACTATACCTCATCGGCTTTTGAGATACAACGCTTTAGGCTGCATGGTCCCCGGCCAGCACGCGCCAGTGCGCGCCAGTGCGCGTTGACGCGGACGACGCCCGTGCCGTAGGGTCCGGCCATGATTGATGCCCCGCACACAACCGATGTCCAGGCCTTGAAGGAAACGAACCGCGCCGCGTTGTCCTCGGTGCTGGCCGCGCTTTTGCTCACGGGCCTGAAGCTTGCGGCGGGCCTGTACACCGGCAGCCTGGGCATCCTGTCCGAGGCCGCCCACAGCGGGCTCGACCTGGTGGCCGCCGGGGTCACGCTGTTCGCCGTGCGCCTCTCGGCCGTGCCGCCGGACGCCAAGCACCCCTACGGCCACGGCAAGGTCGAGAACCTCTCGGCCCTGGCCGAGACCGCGCTGTTGCTGCTGACCTGCGTCTGGATCATCTATGAGGCCGTGGACCGGCTGTTCTTCAACCCGCGCGAGGTCGACGCCTCGCTCTGGGCCGTGGGCGTCATGGTGGTCTCCATCGTGGTGGATTTCTCGCGCTCGCGCATGCTGCTGGCCGTGGCCAAGAAGCACAACAGCCAGGCCCTGGAGGCCGACGCGCTGCACTTCTCCACAGACATCTGGTCGTCGCTGGTGGTGCTGGCGGGCCTGGGCGCGCTGGCCCTGGCCGACCTGGTGGCCCCCACCTCGGTGCTCAAGCCCTGGCTTTTGCGGGCCGACTCCCTGGCCGCCCTGGCCGTCAGCGGCATCGTGCTCTGGGTCAGCTGGAGGCTCGGTAGCCAGGCCATCGACGTGCTTTTGGACGCCGGGGTGCACGAGGCCTCGGCCCAGATCGAGCGGGCCATGCTGGCCCTGCCCGGCGTGACCGGCGTGCGGCGCGTGCGCGTGCGTTCAAGCGGCCCGGCCAGCTTTGTGGACATGCGCCTGCTCGTCCAACCCGGCCTGGACGCCGACGAGGCGCACCAGGTGGCGCGGGAGGCGCGGAAGGCCGTGCGCGCGCTGCTGCACGATGCGGATGTCATGGTCGAGGTGAAGCCGCAGGAGGAAGGGACCAGTGGGCTCTTGGAGCGCGTGCGCGCAGTGGCCGCGCGCTTTTCCTTAAGCGCCCACGACATCCAGGTGCGCCAGCTCGACGGCGGCCTGACCCTGGACCTGCACGCCGAGGTGCCGGGCAGTCTCTCCCTGATTGATGCCCACGACCGGGTTACGGTCATGGAGGCGGCCCTGCTGCGCGAACTTGGGCCAACGCTCTCGGTGGTCACGCACATCGAGCCCGAGGGCGCGCACCCGGCGCCCATGCCCGAACACGGCGAGGCCGCCCAGGCCCTGCGCCAAGCCATCGCGGACATTGTCGAGGAAACCGCCGGGGTTTGCGACATGCACAGATTAGAGCTGCACCGCTCGGGCGCGCGCTTCGGGGCCTCGTTCCACTGCCGCATGCACCCCGAGACGCCCATCACCCGCGCCCACGACGTGACCGTGGCGCTCGAAGCCTCGCTACGCGCGCGCCTGCCGGAGCTGGTCCGCGTGACCATCCACATGGAGCCGGAGATTTTGGAAGCCGAGCTGCCGCCGGTGGTTTGAAGTACAGCAAGCCGATCCGCCAGGTGCGGCAGTGTCAGGTAAATACTAGCTCTGCACGCATCGAGTCTAGTTGGGCCGTTCTGTTTGCCAAGTGACACAGGAATGTATGGTGCACAGTGTCTACAGCCCGGAGATGATTATCCCGGAGGGATATGACATGATATATTTTAATAAAGATATATACACGCCAATGGCAACAGAGCAATTGTTCCAGATTTTAACTATTGAACATGAAAATTATCTTCCAGAAGCAATTGCTGCCATAAAAGATGAGCTACTGAGACGTGGTGAAAGCATTGACGACAACATGGTTATTCTTAAAAAAGAAAAAATTTTACGAAAAATTGCTTGCGACAATCACTTAAAAGCAACAGAATCATACACAGCAAGGTCTAAATTATTTTTTTGCCTTTGCCCTGGTATTGCGATATTGCGGTTGCGTTACATTGATTTGTCCTATAAATTAAAAATTAAGCAATTAGTTGATTATTTCTGGATATCAATTTTTTGGTCTCTTATAGTATCCATTGTTGCAAGCTTACTGATTTGGGAAAATATAATTATCTGTTTTTATTCAGGTCTCCCAGCAATGGTATTGAAACTTTACTGGACATTATCTCGCAGGTTTGGACATGCTACAGCGTATACTATGATTGTATCTAAATTTAAACGGCCATAGTACTTTTTGAAGTTATTTTTATATATAAACATTATGCCATACAGGCATTCTACCGCCCCAGCCTGCGCTGCAACAGCACAAAATCCGCCAGGGTCAAGAGGACCATGGCCTTCAAGACCGGCACGATGCGCGGGATGGCGCAGATGTCGTGGCGACCGCCGATGGACAGGCGCACGGCCTCGCCCTGGCGGTTCACGGTCTGCTGCTCCTTGCCGATGGACGGGATGGGCTTGACGAACACCCGCGCGATGAGCTCCTGGCCGCTTGATATGCCGCCCAGGATGCCCCCGGCGTGGTTGGAGCAGAAGCCCTCCGGGGTGATCTGGTCGTTGTTCTCGCTGCCGAGCCTGCGCGCAACCGCACAGCCCGCGCCGATCTCCACGCCCTTGACCGCGCCCACGCCCATGAGGCCGTAAGCCAGCCGCGCGTCCAGCTTGTCGAACACCGGCTCGCCCAGGCCCGCAGGCACGCCCGTAGCGCGGATCTCCACCACGCCGCCCAGGGTGTCGCCCTCGGCCTTGACCTGGCGCACCCGGTCCTCCCAAGTGGCCACCACGTCCGCGTCCGCGCTGAAGAACGGCCGCGAGAGCGCGCCGCCAAAGTCGCGCCCGGTGGCCGGGATGCCGCCCAGCTCCACGCAGGCCGCCTGAACATGGATGCCCTGCGCGCCCAGCAGCTCCTGGGCGATGGCGCCACCGGCAACACGGGAGACGGTCTCCCGGCCGGACGAGCGCCCGCCGCCCCGGTAGTCGCGCAGGCCGAACTTGGCGTCAAAGGTCAGGTCCGCGTGGCCGGGCCGGTACACGTCCATGATCTTCGAGTAGTCGCGCGAGCGCTGGTCCTGGTTCTCGATGAGAAAGCCGATGGGCGTGCCCGTGGTGACGCCCTCGAACACGCCGGAGAGCAGGCGCACGGCGTCGGCCTCCTGGCGCGCGGTGGCGGCGATGCCGCCCTGGCCGGGCTTGCGGCGGTCCAGCTCGGTCTGGATGATGGCCTCGTTGATGGGGATGCCCGCAGGGCAGCCGTCCACCACGCCGCCCACGGCCGGGCCGTGGGATTCGCCAAAGGTGGTCAACTGAAACAGGGTGCCGAAAGTGTTGCCGCTCATCTGGTACCGTCCTTGTGGCCTTGTGGCCCTATGTCCTTGTGGCCCTGTGGCCTTGTGGATTGACGACGATGGGCGTGACGCCCAGAAACTCCTCGCAGGCGCTCGCTGCGGCCTCGAAGTCCGCCCCGCCGGAAAGCTCCAGCACCGGGACGCCGTCGAGGGCCTCCAAGCACTGCTCTGGCGTCAGCCGCGCGCGCGCCGCAATGGCCTGGGGC
>MGTN01000153.1:32254-33408 GCA_001799475.1 Desulfovibrionales bacterium GWA2_65_9
CTTGCCACCAAGTCCGAAACAGCTATCAATGGGCGCGTCGAACTTGTCCTCGACCGCGCGCAGGCGCTCCGGCGGGAGACCCGCGTAGGCGCTACGGGCGGCCTTTGGCAGGGCCTTCTCCAGGGACAAGGCCAGGAAAGGGGCCAGGGCCGGGTTGCCCAGCGCCGTGCCGGGGTTCAGGCGCGGATGCTTGGGGATGCCGTGCAGCACAGGGCCGCTGCCATGACCCGCAGGCTCCACCAGCACCCGGTCGTTGCTCACGAAATCCAGCCCGCGCGCCACGAGGTGCAAAGCCAGCGTGGACTTGCCCATACCCGCAAACCCGCACAGGGCCAGCCCACTGCCGCCCTGCACTAGCGGGCGGGCGACCCCTGCGGCATGGCCGAGCATCCAGCCTGCGGCCAGGCGGCGCTCCATGTAGCGCGCGCAGAGAAAATTCACCAGCTGGTTGCGGTTCGCCGCGCACGGCCCGACTGCGATATTGGCGGCGATGTTGACGGCGACATTGGGGGCACTGTCGATAGCGTTATTGACTGCCATGTTCGCACCCTGGCCGAACAGGAACAGCATTCCCGTGGCCTGCTTGCGCACCACGCGCCCGCCGCCGCCCTCACACGAAATAGCGCCCGGCACATCGGCAAAACGCTCCTTGTCCGGGCGCTTGCCCGGAGCATGGGGCTTGACCACAAGCAACACGGGCGGCTCCTGAACTGGCGCTTCCAGCAGCAGAAACTCCAAATCCGCCGGGGCGCTCGTGTCAGAAGGGGCGGCTGCATCCACAAAGCCCCCGAAGTATCCACGCAGGTCGTCCACCACCACGGCGGAATTGCTGCGCACGTCGATGACCAGCTCCTCCAGGCGCAGCCGCAGGCCAAAGCGCGCCGGGAACCGCCCGGCATAGTCCCGCGCCAGATCGGCAAAGGCCAAGCCTGCAAGGGATGGGCGGCTCACGCCTGCTGCCCCTCTCTGCTCAGACGACGCAAAACATGGGCCGTGAACAGCCCGGCCACGTCGATGCCGCGCGCCTGCTTGAGCCCCCGGAAGCCGCCAAAGGCCGAGACCTCGAAGACGTAGGGGCCGCTGTCGGTCAGGGCCACGTCCACGCAGGTGAAGTCCAGGCCAAAGGGCTCCTGGGCGCGCTCGGCCAGCTCGAT
>MGTN01000153.1:33459-36986 GCA_001799475.1 Desulfovibrionales bacterium GWA2_65_9
CAGAAAGCACACGCCCAGGTCCTGGCCGCGCAGGTCCAGGGCCTGCTGGATGTACATGACCCGGTTGGCCGCCTGGAAGCGCTCCAGGACCAGCCCCGCAGCGTCCCGGCCGATGTTTGCGGCGTCCAGCAGGACCATGCCGCGCGCCTTGGACGTGAACAGCGGCTTCAGCACCGCGCGGCCATAGCCCAGCACGGCGTCCAGGGCGCAGGAGAGGTCCTCGGTGACCGTTGTCGGCGGCAGGGGCAGCCCGGCCAGGGACAGGGTCACGCTGCAGGCCAGGCGGTCCACCAGGCGCAGGATCAGCGCAGGGTCGGAGAAACAGGGCACGCCCCGGCCGGCCACAAAACGCAAGAGCTCCAGGCGGTCGAGCATGTCCGGCGAGTACTGCGGCGCGGCCTTCTTGATGAGCACGGCGTCCAGCGAACAGAGGTCTATGGTGCCGAGGCCCGGCCCGCCGCAGAGCACCTGGCCCGTGGCCAGATCGAGCCTGGCGGCGTCCAGGTCCACCAGCAGGCGCTCACCCGTGGCCTGGGCCACGGCGTCCGCCAACGCCTCCGAAGACCAGCCTCCGGCTATGCCCACAACTGCGATGCGCATCTCGTCGCCCCCCTTAGATGAACAGCACCGCTCTGGGCAGACGGTAGTCCTCCCAGGGCTTGCCCGTTTGCTCGTGCAGGGCCCGGTGTTCCACCAGCCCCTCCATGAGGTAGTGGGCGCGCAGGGACATCTCCCGGGCGAAGTCGTAGTTCAGCTCGAAGCGCGTGGACGTGAACAGGGACCGCGTGAGCCCCAGGGCCAGCCGGGCCTGCCAGGCGGTGTCGCCGATGTCGTCGGCAAAGACATGGGCATGGGCCAGGAACGAGGCGATCATGTGGTTGATGCGCCCGCGCAGGGCGGACTCGAAGATGGGCATGCGGAAGAAGGACACCAGGAACACGCTCACGTCCTCCACCCAGTCGCCCCGGCGGGAACGGTGCAGATCCACGTAGTGCACGCGCGGGGCCGAGTGGTCGTAGACGATGTTGTTGGCGTTGAAGTCCCCGTGCAGCAGCACGGTCATGGGGGCGGAGAGCGCGGTCTCGATCTCCCGGCAGGCCTGAAAGAGCTCCTCGGTGGAGCATAGCGGCACCTGGCTCAGGCTTTGCTTCTTGCGGAAGAAGTCCGGGTGCACGTGGCGCACTGCGGCCAGGCGTCCGTCCAACTGGGCCATGAAGTTCACGGCCAGGGGGCCGCGCTCCAGGGTGGCGCGCCAGATGTCGCCCACGGTCTGCTCGAAGACAAAGATGGCGTCCTCCAGGATGTCCCACTCCGCCGTGAGCACCACCTCGTTCCAGGTGCAGCCGGGCAGAAACTCCACGAGCATGGAGGCGCTCTCCTCGTCCTCGTGGTAGCTGAAGATGCGCGGGCCGGTGCCGGGCGAGATGCGCGCCCAGAACTCGATGTTCTCGCGCTCGCGGCGCATCTTCTTCAGGTTGCCCTCCTTGAAGATGCCGCTCTGGGCCGGGTCCGGGGCGGCGTCGCGCGAGGTCACCCGGCCGATGCGGCAGCCCGAGCGCGTGCCCCAGATGGAACGGAAGTCGATGTCCCCGACGTCGCCCTCAAAGCCGCTCTGGGAGAGGTTCTGCTGCAGGGCCTGGAACTGCTCAATCTTGATCTTCTCGCCGATGACGGAAAAGAGCAGGGCCTCGCCGATGTTCAGCAGCGAATCGCCGATGCGCTCCAGGTAGCGGAAGATGAAGATGGCCGTGATGCTGTTCTCGATCTCGCGGCCCCGCCTGAGATCGTCCATGAAATGGTCGAAGGCCTCCTTGTAGAGCCGGTCCAGCTCGAACTCGGCGCGGCAGATGCCGAGCGCCCCGGCCACCTCGGCCCGGGAGCGCACCTCCAGGATGCGCGAGAGGCTCTCCTCAATGATGTCGAACAGCGGGCCGGGATCGCGCCGCGCCAGCAGGTCCTTGTCGTGCAGGTAGCGCATCTGCCCGGCGATGTTCACGCAGTAGTCGGCGATGCGCTCCAGGTTGCCGGAGATGATCTGCAGGCCCCGGATGCGGTCGATGTCGCGCTTGGACAGCCCGCGCTCGGTGTGGATCTTGGAGAAGCACTTCTCCTCCACGATGTTCTTCAGGTTGTCGATGTAGTCATCGCGCGAGACGACCTTGTCGTAGCCCTCGTGGCTGGGCGCGGACAAAAAGGCGCGGGTCTCGCTGACCTGGCTGGTCACCTCCAGCACCAGGAAACGGAAATTTTCCTCAAGTCCCTCCAGCGCGAGCATGACAGCCTAGGCCTTGATGCTCAGGGTCTCGCCGGACCTGGGGGCCTCGTCATCCGGGCACTTCCAGGTGATGGCCAGGGACAAGCGCCCCTCCCCGCCCCGGCGGCGCGCCTTCACCGTGAAGTTGAGCAGCCCGGCAGGCTCCAGCACGAACTCCTCGGCCCCGGTGGTCACCACCAGCCGCCCCTTGTCCAGGCCCTCCATGACGGCCTCCAGGTACTTGCGGATGCTGCCCGCATCCTGCACGGATTCAAAGACAAACCTCTGGTCATGACCCATGAGAACCCCCAAGGCGCGCTAGCCGTCAAGCCGCGCGGTGTACTCTTCGATGACGCGCACCCGGTCCATGTCGGCCACGATGAGCTTCTTGCCGATGGACAGGTCGTCCCAGGCCGGCTGCAGGCCGATCTCGCGCCGGAGCTTGGACGAATTGCCGTTGCCCGGCGCCAAGGTCTTCTCGCCCATGTGCGTGTCGTCGCCCATGAACACCAGCATGCGCCGCGCGCCCGCGGCCCGGCGACGGTTCTTCTCGTGCAAAACGTTGATGAGAAACTCGGTGTAGCGCTGGGACTGCGGGTTCCAGACCTCGTAGCCGTCCACGTCGTACTCGGCCAGCAGGATGGGCCAGAACTGCTCCGGGTGCGGGATGACCACCCCGCCGCCAAGCCCCCGCGCCTCCTCGATGAACTCCGTGGTGCGGTAGAAATAGGTCAGCGGGAACTGGGCCTTGACCAGCTGCTTCACGGCCTTGAGGAAGACCTGCGCACGGTTCACCTGCCGGTCGCCCAGCTCCAGCCGGAAGCCGTCCACGAAATTGCGCACCAGCTTGTTCTTGAAGGCGTCCTGGGGCAGGCTGTCGCGCTGCTTCTCCACCAGGGCCGAGAGCTTGGCGCAGAGGATGCGCGCCAGCCCCACCAGATCCTCCTCCGAGCCCGTCTCGCGCGCGGCGGCGGACAGAATGGCATCGTCCGCGCCGGTGACGGCCTTGAGAAAGTCGAAGAGCTGGGTGGAGCGGTAGTTCAGGGTGTGCGCCAGCATGCTTTTCAGCACGCTGGCGTCCCTCAAACGCTCGGTACGGAAGTGCAGCAATATCTGCACCTTCTGGTTGAATCCGCGGGAGTAGCAATCCGCCTCGACCCCGGTGTACGGCCCGTACTCCATGAGCTCGTTGTGCTGGGTGGGGATGATGAGCTGCGTGCGCATGGCCGGGTACGTGGCCTCGATGCGCGCGCGGATGAGGTCCATGGGCACG
>MGTN01000153.1:37163-47532 GCA_001799475.1 Desulfovibrionales bacterium GWA2_65_9
CCGAGGCGTCGCGCGCCGAATACGCCCGGCGCAGGGCCTGGCAGTCGTCCAGAAAGGCCACATTGGCCGGGTCCATCTCGGTCAGGGCCGCGCCGCTCACCGGCTGCTCGCCCTGGGCCATGAGCTCGGCCAGGCTGAGGAAGCTCTCCAGGGTCTCGGCACCCGGCAGCTGGCCCTCGCGGGCGGCGGCCTGCAAAAGCTTGAAGTCCGCGTGCAGGGTCTTCTTGAGCAGGCGGTATTTCTCGCGCACCGCCGGGGATTTGCCCTTGTCCGGAGCCTTGTCCTGGCGGACGCTTTGGGCGGCGTCATTTTTCGCGGTGGCCTGGGCGCAGGTCGGCACGCGGACCTCGCCAGCGCGCTTGGCCTTGAGCTTCACGCTGAGCCCGGCGTCCCGGAGCTCGGCCACCAGCACCAGCTTGCGCAGGTCGCCCACGGGCAGGCCGCCGAATTGGCCGTCGAAAAGACCATCGGCAAGGCCCTCGGCAACACCTGTCTCCAGCGCGTCGGCCAGCTCCCGCAGGAACTGCGGCAGGCCGCCGGCGGCCAGTTCACGCTCTCTCTTCCACGACCCCATGCCCTTCTCCTGCTGCGCCTGTGCCGCGCCCATGCTGAAGATGTCCTGCGGCCTTCCGACCAGAAAACATGCTACGGGATTCGCGCGGCCCTGGCAACGCCGCTCCCGGCGCGGCGCCCCCCGGCCTTCCACACGGCTCTACTCGCGGCCCTCCAGGCGCCCTTCCAAACGCCCTTCCAAACGCCCTTCCAAACGATTGACCTCAGCCATGGCCTCGTCCACCAGGGCCTCCAGCGGCTGGTCCGCGCGCAGCACCACGCGCGCGCAGCCGAGGTACAGCGCCTCGCGCTCGGCCAGCACCTGGCGCACCTCGGCCTTGATGTCCGCCCCGGTGAGCGAGGGCCGCTGGGCCTGGCCCGGCGAATGTTCCAGGCGCTCGGCCAGCACCTCTGCCGGGGCCTTCAGATAGAACACCCGGCCGCCCGCCAGCAGCTCGCGGTTCTCCTGCGCGAGCACAATGCCGCCGCCGCAGGACACCACCTGCCCGGTGAACACCGCCACCTCGGACAGGGCCAGGGTCTCGGCCTCGCGGAAGGCCTCCCAGCCGCCCGCAGCCACGATCTCGGCCACGGTCTGGCCCGTGCGCAAGAGCACGCGCTGGTCCGTGTCCACAAAGGGCCGCTTGAGCCTGGCCGACAGCCTGCGGCCCAGGGTGGTCTTGCCGCTGGCCCGCGCGCCGATGAGATAGATGTTCGCCTCGCCCGACATGGGTGTTCCCCCTCGCGTTTCTTGTGGCCCGACCCTACGGCAATTCGCGTCCGGATTCAAACGCGGCCGAGGCCCCCAGGCCGGGCTTGCCTCCGGCCCGGTTCCCGCCTACACTCATCGCCCTGCGAGACACGCAAGCCCACATCGACAACACAAGGATTCCCCATGAAAACCGCCATCTTCGGTTTTTCCGGTTCTGGAAAGACCGACATGTTCGCCGCCCTGGCCGGCGAAAAGGCCGCCACCGCCGGCAACCGCGCCATGGTCAAGGTGCCTGAGCCGCGCCTGGAGCCCCTCATCAAGCTGTTCAGCCCCAAGAAGGTCACCTTGAGCGAGATCGAGTACCTGGACGTGCCCGGCGGCGGCGGCAAGGGCCACGGCCTGGGCGAAAAAGTGCTGAACGACATCCGCCCCTACGACTGCCTGCTCTGCGTGCTCGACGCCTTCAGCGGCCTGGCCGATCCCAAGCAGCAGTACGGCGCGGTGGAGGCCGACCTGCTGGTCAGCGACCTGGCGGTCATCGAGAAGCGCCAGGAGCGCATGCAGAGCGACAAGAAGAAGAACAAGGAGCTGGTCGACACCAAGGAGGAGGAATGCCTGGCCAAGGCGAGAGCCCTGCTGGATGACGAGAAGCCCCTGCGCGTGGACCCGGCGCTGTGCAACGAGCCCTGCATGCGCGGCTACCGTTTCCTCTCGGCCAAGCCCATCCTGTACACCTGGAACATCGCCGAGAAGGACATGGGCACGTATGAGCTGCCCGCCGACGGCCTGAGCCAGATGCACATGGCTGTCAGTGCGCGTCTGGAGCGCGAGCTCGCCGCCATCGCGGACCCCGAGGAACGGGCCATGTTCCTGACCGACCTGGGCCTCACCGAAAGCGCGCTGTCCATGGTCATCTCGCGCACGTACAAGCTCCTCGGCCTGATGAGCTTCCTCACCGCCGGACCACCGGAGGTCCGCTCCTGGCCCGTGCGCGTGGGCGCAACCGCGCCCGAGGCCGCCGGGGTCATCCACACGGACTTCCAGAAGGGCTTCATCCGCGCCGAGGTCATCGGCTACGCCGACTTCCTCAAGGCGGGCGATTTCAAGAAAGCCAAGGAGCTGGGGCTTGCCAGACTAGAGGGTAAAGATTACTATGTGCATGACGGCGACATCATCGAGTTCCGCTTCAACGTCTGACGCTTCCGGCCTGCGCCGCCCCGGAAGTGTCGCAAGACCCTCGGAGGCCCGGCCATGCAACAGAACACGAGGCAGCAGACAACCGCCCAACAGCCTGCGGCGCAGCAGGCCGACACGCCACAGGGCGCGGCCCTGCACGAGGTGCTCATCGACCGCTCGCACTGCAACGCCTGCTCCGGCTGTTGCGACATCTGCCCGGACATCTTCGAGTGGGACGCGGACATGGGGCGGCCCAGCCTGAAGCGCCAGCACGCCACCCACGACGAGGTGCGCGAGGCCATCAGCCTGTGTCCCCGCCGCTGCATAACCGCAGAGGGCTGGGAAGAGGAATTCTATTAGGACTCTTTTCCGGGGGGAATGATTCCCCCCGGACCCCCTCCGTTCAAGTCGAAGTGCCGGTTCCGCGCAAGCGCGGAACCGGCACTTCGACTTGGGGCGGGCTTCACAGAGATATTCTTCGAGACATCCCGACAAAGCCGAAAGGGCTGCTTCAGGTTCTTCCTGAAGCAGCCCTTTCGGCGTCATGGGGGGGGCTTGAAGCCCCCCAGCGGGGTCCAGGGGCAGCGCCCCTGGCCTCTCGCTTAGACGCTGCCGGTGATGATTTCCTTGTTCTGAACATCCCAAGAAAACACGCAATGTTCCATGGGCCGCTCCACGTGCAGGGAGCGGCCGCCCATTTTGATGGCCACGCCCTGGTAGGCCGTGCCACGGATGATTATGCGCGCCGAGGCCACACGCTCCAAGTACTCCTGGGCCATTTCGGCCAGACTGCGCTGGATCTGCTTGATGCGCGACTCGATGCTGTCGCGCCGGTTCAGCAGCTCCTCAGCCTCGTCACGGCGCTCTGCGCGGAGCTTGGACAGCGCCATGACCCCATCGCCCTCGCCCAGCACGAACATCGAGCGCTCCTTGAGCACCTTGAGCTCGCGCAACTCCTTGATCAGGGCGGCGATCTCCGGGGTCTCGTGGCTTAAGGCCAGCGTCGTGACCATGCCGCGCTCGCTGCCGACGTCAAAGGCCTCAATACCTTTCGCGCTGACCACGGTGCCGCCCATGATACGGCCCTTGGGGTCGCTGACGCGCAGGAAGCCCCCGCTTGTTACGCGCGAGCCCTTGTTGCTCTTGCTGCCGACCATGGACAGGGCCCCGGTGACATCCCCACCAGCCTGGATATGGGCGTTGTGGGTGAAGGCCGCGCTGACGTTCCCGCCTGCCTCCACATAGGCCGCCTCATCGCCGGACATGAAGATGCCGCCGCGCACGATGACGTCGCCACCGGCGACGATGCGCGCGCTCTCCACCATGCCCTCCACCAGGATCTGGCCCGGCGCCTGGACCGTGAAGCCCGTGCGCACCGTGCCGCCCACGCGCACCGAGCCGAGCGGTAGCTCGACGTTGCCGGTTCCGTAGTCCACGTCGCCGGTGATGTTCAGCAGCTCGGACACGTCCAGGCTGCCCTTGCCGGACAGCACCACTCCGGGGATCTTGGCGCGGAACAGCGCGCCGTTCTCCAGGGCCTCCACGTTCTTGCCCAACGCCAGGCGCAACACCGCGCCGTCGCGCGCCGTGACCACCGCGCCGGTCACGTCGCGCCCAGGCACGCCCTTGGTCGGAGGCAGCAGCCGGGCGATGTCCTGGCCCTTCTCGGCCACGGCAAACAGCCCACGGTTGCGGTAGTCCAGCCGCGCCATCTCGTCCGGGGGCTCCTCGCAGGCATGCCCCCCGCACAGAAGCTCCAGGCGGCCGTTCTCGCCGTGTACCGGGGCCTGGCCCTGAGCCACCACGATGTCTTCCACCGCCTTGTTTATCGCGTGGGCCTTTGCCAGTCCGGCAACAATACGCTCCACCTGGATGCCGAAATTCACGCCCTGGCCGGCCAGAATCTGCACCAGGCCTTCGGCCGTGAGCCCGACACCCTGGGCGTCCCTGGCGTAGAGCGTGGCCAAAGCCTGGAGCTTGTCTGCGGAGATGCGCACCAGGGGCGACACCTCGATCTTGAGGTCGTCCATGCGCACCAGCCCGGCCACCTTGGCCGTGAGCACGCCGTCCCGGTCCTGGGCAATGCCGCCCGCCACGGAGATGACTCGCGCCGCAGCCTGAACTGGCGGCGGCACCAGATTCCCGGCGATATCCCGGCCTTCCTGGGCCATTACCGCCGGGTGCAGCTTGCCGATGACCTGTCCGGGGAGCACCGGGTAATTCGGCGACCCTGCGAGTTCGACCCAGGCATCCTGAGCAATCTGCGGAGGCATGCCCCTGGCGACGACGATGTGGCTGGCGTCCTTGCCGGACAGCAGCAGCCGCACAACCTCGGTCGCGTGCTCCTCATCCATGGGGGCCGTGATGCCCGTGTCGCGCAGCGACTGGCGCAGCAGTTCCACAGACAGGGGCCGCCCCGAGCCGCGCGCCGGGCAGTAGCGACTCACGCCGGCCTTCATGCGCGAGGGGGTGCTGCCGAAACGCAGGACAGCGTCGGCGTTCGCAGCATCCTTCGGGCAGTCATCCTGCACGGTCATTTACCGCCACTCTTGGGAGGCACGCGGCAGGACTCGCTGCAGCAGGTGCCGTACAAAAAGCCGTTGTAGGCGTGCAGGATGCGCTCCTCCTTGCGGCGGCGCTCCTCGGGCAGGGGCAGGCGTTTGGTGATGGCGTCGCTGGCTGCGACCAGGGCGCGCAGCTCGTCCCAGGTAGGGATGGCGCGCACGCCCGTGGCCCCTCCAATCGTATGAGAAAGTGGGTCACCGGTGGCGGTGTCCAGCACGCTGGCGCCGATGGAGTCCGTGGCGATGGCCACGGGCACCGGGCCGCCAGGGAACAGCCGGGCGCAACTCACGGTCTCGCGCTCGAAGCTGCCCACGTCTCCGGCGCAGAAGATCACCAGCAAAAGCGGACGGCCGGACCCGCCGGACGTATCGGACGTGTCGGACGTATCGTAGGCCACCAAGTCGATGTGCCGCCCGGTGTCCTGGCCGTCGATCTGGAACACGAGAGGCACCTTGGCCCTGAGGCTGTCCCTGGGGAAGCCCTTGTCCTCCACCAGCATGCGCGCCAGGGCCTGCCGGAACTCCTCGTAGGTGGTCTCCTCGATCTTCTCGCCGCTCAGGTAGTCCGTGAGCATGCCGCCGAGGCTAACTTCGTGCATAGCGCCTCCTTGATTCTGGAATTACGCTAACGGCTTAGGCCGGGAAGTCAAGGGGTGCAACAAAAAAGGCCCGCAAGAGCGGGCCTTTCATTGAACCAAAGCAAAGCAGGACTACGGCAGGAGCTGCTTGCCCGCCATGATGGCGAAGTCGAACACGCGGCCAGGCACCATGCCGAGCACCAGCACCAGGGCGGCCAGCAGGGTCGCGCCGCAGATGCTGAAGGCGCTGTTGTCCGGCGTGGGCACGTCTTCGCCAGCCTCGTGGGTGTAGGCATGGCGCACCAGGCCCAGATAGTAGTAGATGGCGATGGCGCTGTTCACGACCAGGGTGATGACCAGCCAGTTGTAGCCATGGTCCCAGGCCGAGGTGATCAGGAAGAACTTGCCCATGAAGCCGATGGTCGGCGGCAGGCCAACCAGGGCAAAGGCGCCCACGCCCAGGGCAAAGGCCAGGGCCGGGGCGCGCTTGTACAGGCCGTTCAGGTCGTCGAGCTGCAGGTTGCGGCCGTCGGAGGCCACGCGGCTGATGACCCAGAAGCAGAGCAGGTTCATGACCAGATAGGCCAGGGCGTAGAACACCGCCGCCGACAGGCCCATGGCCGTGCCGGAAACCAGACCGACCATGATGTAGCCCGCGTGGGCCACGGACGAGAAGCCGAGCAGGCGCTTCAGGTCCTTCTGGGCCAGGGCGCAGAGGTTGCCGTAGGTCATGGACGCGGCGCCCAGGACGGCCAGGAGCGTTGTGATCTCCAGACCGGGCTTGAGCAACGTGGCCAGGCGCACCAGCACGACCACCGCGCCCAGTTTGGGCAGGGTGGCGACGAAACCGGCGGTCTCGTTGCTTGCGCCCTGGTAGACATCCGGGCACCAGAAGTGGAAGGGGAACAGCGCCAGCTTGTAGAACATGCCGCCCAGGAACAGCGACAGTCCGACCACGGCCATGGGCGCGCCCTCCCAGGTCCAGGTGCGCAGGGCCAGCTGCGAGATGTAGCTCGTGTGCTGGCTGGCCAGGATGTAGGAGAAACCGTACAGCGCCAGGGCCGTGGCCACCGCGCCAAACAGAATGTACTTGATGCCCGCCTCGGCCGCGCGCTTGTCGCCCAGGCCGCCGGTGTTGCGCAGGGGGATGACCGCGTACAGGCTGTACGAGGAGATCTCCAGGGCCAGGTAGATGGTGATGAGCTCCACCGCCGAGGACAAAATCATCAGGCCCCAGGCCGAGAGAGCCAGGAACATGAAGTAGTCCGGGCGCTTGCGCTCCTCAAGGGAGGGCTGGCGGGAGGCGTTCAACACGGTCACATAGAAGCCTGCGGAAATGGCCAGCTTTATGAACTGCGAGAGCGCGTCAATTTTGTAGGCCCCGCCGAAGAGGAGCCCCTCCGCCCCCCAGGACACGATGCACACGAAGATGCCGAAGCCCGCGAAGAACGGAAGCCAGCGCTCCGCAGGGGGGGTGTCGGAGCCGTCGCCCAGGCTCTGGAAGAACAGGGCGAGGATCAGCAACAGTTGGTATAATTCCGGGACAATCTGGATGGGATTGAAAACCACGGCCGCCACTCCCTAATTGTTGACCGGTTCGGCAGGGACAACAACGGCGGCCACCGCAGCGGGCACGGCCTCAGCCGTCACCTTCTGCTCCACCGTGTTGCGCTGCTTGAAGTCGCCCACGAGCTTCTCGACGGAAGGATCGATGAGCTTGAAGAAGAAACCCGGCGCCAGGCCGATGTAGAACACGAATGCTGCCGGAATAAGCAGATAGGCCCACTCGCGGGTGTTCAGGTCGGGCCAGGTCTTGGCGCTGCTCGGCTGGCCCCAGGCCATCTTGAGCGACACGCGGAACATGTAGGCCGCGCCCAGAAGCGCGCCGGGCACCAGGAAAGCGCCCACAATGTAGCTCTTCTGGAAGGCGCCGGTGAAGACCAGCATCTCGCCCACGAACCCGTTGGTGCCAGGGAAGCCGAGACTCGCCAGGGCATACAGACCCCAGAAGCCCATGAAGGCTGGCAAATACTTGCCCAGGCCCATGTTGTCGACGATCTGACGGCTGTGGCTGCGTTCGTACACACAGCCGATCATCATAAACAGTGCGCCGGTGATGATGCCGTGATTGAGCATCTGGAAGAGCGCCCCCTCAACCCCGCGCTGGTTGAACAGGAAGATGCCCAGGGTGACGAAGCCCATGTGGCCCACCGACGAGTAGGCGACCAGCTTCTTGATGTCCTCCTGGCCGAGCGCGATGGCCCCGCCGTAGAGGATGCTGGCGATGGAGATGGCTATCATCAAGGGCGCGAAGTACTCGCTGGCCGCCGGGGTCAGCGGCAGGCAGAAGCGCAGGAAGCCGTAGGTGCCCATCTTGAGCAGCACCGCAGCCAGGATGACCGAGCCGGCCGAAGGCGCCTGCACGTGGGCTGCCGGAAGCCAGGTGTGGAACGGGAACATGGGCACCTTGATGGCGAAGGCCAGGGCCATGGCCAGGAAGGTCCAGAACTGGAACTGGAAGGTGAAGGGGAACTGCATCAGCTCCGGGATGGAGAAGGTGCCGCCCGTGATGCGGAAGGCCACGATGGCGGCCAGGAGCAGCGTGCTGCCGGCCAGCGTGTACAGGAAGAACTTGAGCGATGCATACCGACGCTGGTCGCCGCCCCAGACTGCGATGAGCAGGTACATGGGGATGAGCATGGCCTCCCAGAACACGTAGAAGAGCACGAAGTCCAGGGCCGCGAACACGCCGACGCAGGCCGCGGTCATGAACAGCAGGCAGAAGTGGAACTCTTTCACGCGCTTACTGATGTACGTCCAGGAGCACATGACGCACAGCGGCAATATGGCCAGCGTCAGCATGACCATGAGGTAGCTGATGCCGTCCACAGCGAGATGGTATTCCAGCCCCCACTGCGGCACCCAATGGGCACGCTCCACAAACTGCCATTCGGCGTTGTGTTTAAAGGTGAAGAGCGGGATGGCCAGAATCAGCTCCAGGATGGACGCTCCCATTGTGTAGGCGCGGGTAACCTGGGGGCTTTTGATGAAGAAAAGCCCCGCTGCGGCCAGAAGCGGAAAGACGATCAGTGTCGTTAAAACTGGGTATCCGAATTCCAAGGCTCGCTCTCCGTCTCGTTGCGAGGTTTAGGCGAAATACCAGACCACAGCGAACACACACAGGGCAAGGGTAGCCGCCAGGCCCAGGTAGTCCTGGATTCTGCCGGTCTGCACCTTGGCGCTGAGCACGCCCACGTTCTGGACCGTGTACGCCGAGCCGTCCACCACTGTGTCGATTCCCTTGGTGTCGAACCAGACCGTACCCCGCGCCAGGGTCAACAGGCCGCCCAGGCCGGCGACGCGATAGGCCTCGGTCCAGCGGTCATCAATCCAGGCCAGGGGCTTAGAGACCAGGGCGAGCACGCCCCGGCCGATGAGCCGGTAGAAGAAGTCGAAGTCCAGGTTGGTCTTGGCGTGCGGGGTGATGATGTCCCGCGTGAGATAAAAGGCCAGCCCGGAGAATCCGAGAAGCAAGAGCGACTGCAACACATGCCACGCGGTCCAGGGATGGTACGCATGTTCCATCTCAAAGGGCAGGTAGCGGTAGAGCATGTCCGGGTACAGGCCCTGGGCGATGCACAAAACCGCGCCCATGGCCATGCCCACGTACATGTTCACCGGGATGGGCTTGAGCTCCATCGTGTCGTTGGCGGGCTTGGCCCAGAAGGCGAAGTACGGCAGCTTGATGCCCACAGAGACGAAGGTGCCCACCGCCGCGATTTCCATGCAGATGGCCAGCCAGGTGCGATGCGCCTCGGCCGCGCCGGTGATGGTCATGGTCTTGGAGATGAAGCCGTTGAACAGCGGCATGCCCGAGATGGACAGCGCCGCCACCATGTACAGGACCATGACCCAGGGGATGCGGTGCACCAGGCCACCCAGCTTGTCCAGCTTGGTGGTGCCAGCGGCGTAGAGCAGGCAGCCGGTGCCCATGAACAGCAGACCCTTGTACAGGATGTGCGCGTAGGCGTGGGCCACCGCGCCGTTCATGGTCATGGCCGTGCCGATGCCGATGCCGGCCACCATGTACCCGACCTGGGAGACGATGTGGTAGGACAGGATGCGCCGGGCGTTGTTCTCGATGCACGCGTAGAGCACGCCGTAGACACACATGACGGTGCCGGCGATGGCCAGGGCCTCCACTCCGTGGAAGCCGCGCAGGAGCACGTAGACAGCGGTCTTGGTGGTGAAGGCGCACATGAACACCGAGCCGGTGACCGTGCCTTCGGGGTAGGCGTCGGGCAACCAGGCATGCATGGGCACCACCGCAGCGTTGACGCAGAAGCCGAGCAGGATCATCCAGTCGTAGGTCATCATCTGCGCGGGCGCCACGGCGTCGAAGCTGAAGTTGCCCACGGCCTTGTAGCGCAGGAGCAGGCCGATCAGGAGGAACAGCCCGCCGATGGTGTGGTACATGAAGTAGCGGAAGCCGGCCTTGGTCGAGATCGGGTTTCTCGCCAGCCAGATCAGGAAGGTCGAGCCGATGCTCATGAACTCCCAGAAGATGAAGAGCGTCAGGAAGTCCGCCGCAAAGGTGCAGCCGAACGCTCCGCCCACGTACACGCAGGCCATGATGTGCTGGAGCTTGTCCTCCACATGCATGGCATAGACCATGCCGATGAGGCTCATGACGGCGAAGACCTGGGCAAAGACCAACGAGAGCTTGTCGACCCGGCCGAACTGCAAGGTCTGGCCCAGGTACTGGAGCTCGCCGTAGTTCCCGGGGA
>MGTN01000153.1:47554-52249 GCA_001799475.1 Desulfovibrionales bacterium GWA2_65_9
CGATGATCGACGGGACGACCAGAAGCCATTTCCAGCCCTTGCCGCTCAAAAACGGCAAGACCAGCGCCAGGATGAAGAAGCCCACGCTCGGGTGGACGAACACGTTAGCTGTTCCGCTCATAGTAGTCATCTCCACGGCTGATCATGGGCTGGACGATCTTTTTCATGACAATGACCATGGCCAGGCCGCCAACGAGCCCGAATACGCCCCAGAACCCGGCGTAGGCGTCGTACACGAATTCGACCTCGTGCGGCCGGATGAACACGTTGGCCCCAACCAGCCCAGCGAGGCCCAGGAAGAACAGGACGCCGATGACGCCCCGCCTGGCCCGCAGCTCCGAAAGCAACATCCCGAACAAGCTCATAACTGGCCCCCTAGAACTTGCCAAAGATTCTGACGAAATCCATGAACAGGGCCGGATACAGGCCCAGGATCACGGAGATGGCACCGGTGGCGCACAGCGGGATCACCATGGTCAGCGGCGCTTCCTTGTAATGATGGAAGTGCGGGTCAGGCAGCGGCTCCTTGAAGAAGGCCCGGTAGATCACCGGCAGGAAGTAGCCCGCGTTCAAGATCGTGGAGAGCATGAAGGCCAGGAAGATGCCGAGCTGACCGGCCTGCAGCGCTCCGTTGACGATGTACCATTTGCTGACAAAGCCGCAGACCGGCGGCATGCCGATCATGGACAGCGCGGCGATGGAGAAGGCCCCGAAGGTCCAGGGCATCTTGCGCCCCAGGCCGTCCATGAGGCTGATCTTTTTCAGGTGCGTGGCCACGTAGATGGCGCCGGCCGCGAAGAACAGCGTGATCTTGGAGAAGGCATGGTGCGCGATGTGGGCCATGCCGCCCTGCACCGCCATGGGCGTCAGAAGCGCCACGCCGCAGACGACATAGGAGAGCTGGGCCACCGTGGAGTAGGCCAGCCGCGCCTTGAGGTCGTCCTTGGTCAGGGCGATGAAGCTCGCGACCGTGAGCGTGAAGGCCGCCACCATGGCCGTGGGAATGCCCAGGCCCAGCTTGTCCATGACCTCAACGCCGAAGCCGGAGAGCATGATGCGGCAGACGCAGAACACACCGGCCTTCACAACCGCCACCGCGTGCAGCAAGGCCGAAACCGGCGTGGGCGCGACCATGGCCGAAGGCAGCCAGTTGTGGAAGGGCATGAGCGCGGCCTTGCCGATGCCCATGATATACAGTGCGTAGGTGATGGTCACGGCCAGGGGGTGCTCGGCGACCACCTCGGGCGGGAACATGCCCTTGACCACATCGCCCAGATGGAAGTCCAGGGTGCCAAGGAGCACATAGGTCATGACCATGGCGGGCAGCAGGAACAGCTTCGAGGTGCCCATGAGGTAGACGATGTACTTGCGCGCGCCGGAAAAGCCATCGGTGTCCTGGTGATGGGCAACCAGCGGGTAGGTGAACACGGTGATGACTTCGTAGAAGAGGTACAGCGTGAACACGTTGGCCGAGAGCGCCACGCCCTCGGCGCCGAAGATGGCCACGGCGAAGCAGACGTAGTAGCGCGTCTGGGCATGCTCATCCAGGCTGCGCATGTAGCCGATGTTGTAGCTGGTGGCGAGCATCCAGAGGAAGGAGGCCACAATGGCGAAGATGAGCGAGAGCCCGTCGGCGCAGAAGGTCACCGTGATGCCGGGCATGATGTTAAACAGGGTGTACTTCCAGATGTTGCCCGCCAGCACCTGGGGCGCCAAGGACAAGACAGAGAGGAAGGTGAGCCCGCCAGCGGCGAAGGAGACGCCCTCGCGCTTGTTCTGATCATGCCGGTAGAGCCAGATGAACAGTGGCGCTACCAGGGTGATCGCGATGGGCAGGAGCACGCGTGCGCTTTCAATGATCCCGGTCATGGCGCTATCCCTTCAGAGTCGAAACGACACTGGTTTTGGTGGTGCCGAAACGTCTGGCGACCACCACGATGATGGCCAGGACCAGGGTCGCCTCCGCCGCCGCAAGACCCATGACGAAGAGCGTGCCCAGCTGCCCCATCATGGCGTTGGCCGGGGTGAGCTGGCTGGCCGCCACAATGCTGAGTCCCGCACCATTGAGCATGAGTTCGACGCTGATGAGCATGCCCACCAGGCTCCTGCGCTGGGAGATTCCAAAAAGCCCTGCCATGAGCAGGATCAGGGCCACCAATTGATAGAGCGTAAGCGCGCTCATTTGCCGTTCCTCCTCTCCCAGGCCAGGAGCACAGCCCCGGCCATGGACACCAAAAGCACCACCGAGATCAGCTCGAAGGCCAGGCCGTAGGGGCCAAGCAGGCCCAGGCCCAGCTTTTCGATCGCCACCTCAACGGGCACGCCCGTGGTGACCAGCGGTCTGGTCATCACCAGCCAGCCCAGGATTCCGCCCACGGACAACACGGCCGTCAGGGCCAGGAGGTTCTGGCGCAGGGGCGCGCTCTCGGCCTCCTCACCGCCGCTGTCGGCCCGGGTGAGCATGATGGCGAAGAAGATGAGCACGCAGACCGCGCCCACGTAGATCAGGATCTGCATCAGGGCCAGGAACTGGGCATTGAGCAGCATGTACATGCCTGCAACGCCCAGCAGCGTGGCGATGAGCCCGACCATGGCCCGGACCAGGCTCTTGGCCCCGACCGCCAGGAGGCTCCCGCTCAAAATGATGAGCGTATAGAAGCCGAACGCAATTTTTGCCATGTCTTCCATGCTAGGCCTCGCTCTGCCCGGCCTCGGGGGCCGCGGATTGATCCACGCCCTCAAGTCCGGCCTGGTTCTTCAAAACCTGCACCAGGTCGAAGTGGAAATCGTTGCGGCTGTAGCCCGCGAGGTAGGCGCTCCCGGTGAACGACAGCGCGCCCACCGGACAGTTCTCCATGCACGTGCCGCACAGGCTGCACAGGGTGTAGTCGTACAGAAACTTTTCCGGGTCCTTGGGGGTCTTGTCCTTGGGCTTTTCGCCCTTGGCCTTGGCCTCGGCCAGGGCCTGCTCCTCTTCGGGAGTGGGCTTGGGGGCCTTGCGCTTGACCACGGTCAGGCAGTTGCTTGGGCAGGCCAGGGCGCACATGCCGCAGGAGATGCACTTGGCCTTGCCGGGCGTCTTGGCGCTCACAAGCTCCAGGTGCCCCTTGAAGGAGCCGATGTTGGACACCGCTTTCCAGGGATAGCGCACCGTCACCTGGGGGTCCAGGAAGTACGTCTTGGTCACCCGCAGGCCAACCATCAGGCTCCACAGGTCGGACATGGTAGTCAGGGCTTCTTTTATCATAACCTTTACACCACCGTCTTAGGAGAGCTGGGTCAGCTTCACGAAGAAGGCCGTCAGCAGCAGGTTGGCCACGGCCAGGGGCAAGAGCCACTTCCAGTTGATCACCAGGAGCTGGTCGAAGCGCACGCGGGGATACGTCCAGCGGGCGAAGACCATGAGCAGCATGAGAGCCGAAACCTTGAGCACGAACCACACCGGGCCAGGCAGCACCGGCCCCTGCCAGCCGCCCAGGAACAGTGCCGTGGCCACGGAGCAGACCACAACCATGTTGGCGTATTCCGCCAGGAAGAAGAGGCCGAAGCCCATGCCCGAGTATTCCGTGTGGAACCCGGCGGTGAGCTCGCTTTCAGCCTCGGGCAGGTCAAAGGGGGCGCGGTTGGTCTCGCCCAGGGCGCTGACGAAGTAAATGAGGAAGGCCAGGGGCTGGGTCATGATGTTCCAGTTCCAGGGCCAGGTGCCCTGTCCCTTGACCACCTGGGCCAGATCCAGGCTGCCAGCCACGAAGGCCACGGCCAGCACGGACAGCAAAAGCGGGATCTCGTAGGCCACGGACTGGGCCACCGCGCGCGCGGCGCCGAGCAGGCCGTACTTGTTGTTGGAGGCCCAGCCGGCCAGCAGCACCGAGAGCACCGCCAGCCCGGAGAAGGCCAGGATCAGGAGCAGGCCCAGGTTGACGTCCAGGGCCTGGAGGCCGTCGCCCACGGGCAGGGGCAGGAACAGCAGCAGCACCGGCAGGAAGGCCAGCACCGGGGCCAGCCAGAACAGGATCGGGTCCGCTCCGGTGGGCATGAACAGCTGCTTGCCCACGAGCTTGAGGGCGTCGCACAGGGGCTGGAGCACACCGCTCGGGCCGACCTCAAAGGGGCCGGGCCGGCGCTGGATGTGGCCCGCGACCTTGCGTTCCACCCAGACCATGACCAGGCCGATCAGGCCCACGCTGGCGGCAACAGCCACCAGTCCGATGATGATATGCAATAATTCTGCAGGTATGGCGCTCATTACATCTCCTACCTGTCGATTTCCGGGATGATCAGGTCAAGGCTGCCCAGGATGGCCACGGCGTCGGCCAGGATGGTGCCCTGGGAAACCTCGGCGAACAGGCTCAAGTTGCAGAAGCCCGGCGCGCGGAGCTTGGTGCGGTAGATGTTCTTCCCGCCGTCCGAAACAACGTACGCGCCGATCTTGCCGCGCGCACCCTCGACCGCGAAGTAGCCCTCGCCCTTGGGCACCTTCCACGAAGGCTTGGGCGCGCCCTTCACCAGGAACTCACCCTCGGGCATCAGCTCCAGGGCCTGCTCGATGATGCGCAGGCTCTGCTCCATCTCAATCATGCGCACGTCGTAGCGGCCGCGCGCGCACTTGAGGTCCGAGGTCGGGACCACGAAGTCCAGCTTGGGGTAAACCGAATAGGGCACGTCGCGGCGCAGGTCGTAGTCGATGCCGGAGCC
>MGTN01000153.1:52277-57025 GCA_001799475.1 Desulfovibrionales bacterium GWA2_65_9
AGGCGGATGCAGTCCGCGCTTAAGTCCTGGGCCACGCCGCCGATGCGGAAGTAGCTGTAGGTCAGCCGCGATCCCGTGGGGATCTGCAGGATGTCCAGGACTTTTTCGCGGTCGTCAAAGGCGTACATGATGGGCGTGAAGGCCCCGAGGTCCAGCAGATACGCGCCCCACCACAAAAGGTGCGAGGCGATGCGGTTCAGCTCGCAGGTGATGACGCGGATATACTCGGCCCGCTCCGGCACCTCAATGCCCCCGACCTTCTCCACCGCGCCCACAAAGGCCCAGTTCCAGCCCAGCGCATGGCCGTAGTCCACCCGGCCCATGTTGGGAATGAACTGCGCCGCGGTCTTCACCTCGGCCATCTTCTCGTGCATGCGGTGCAGGTAGCCCAGAATCGGCTCCGCGCGCATGATGTATTCGCCGTCGAGCTCGACCACCACGCGCAAGACGCCGTGGGTGGACGGGTGCTGCGGCCCGAGGTTCAGGATGAGGTTGCCCTCGCCAGCCGTCTTGGCGAAATTCTGGGTGTAGAAATCGCCCGCCAGGTGATCGTTATTTTGATAGGTTGTCATAGGCGTGCCGCTGTCCTGGTTTATGCCGTGGCCGGCTGGTCGCCGCTGGACTCTTTGACCTCGGCTGGCGCCTCGGGCGTCATGAGGGTGAAGGACGGGTGACAGAAGATGACCTCGCCCGCCTCCAGCATGTCCTTGGCCTTGGCCCGGGCCTTCTCCTCCTTGCGCAGGGGGAAGCAGTCGGCCATGTCGGGATCGATCAACAGAGGAATGAAGTTCGGGTTGCCCGTGAAGAGCACGCCGTGGAAGTCCCTGGTCTCGCGCTCATGCCATTCCGCACCGTCAAAGATGCCCGCGATGGAGGGCAGCACGGGCGCGTCGTGGGGCACCAGCACCCGCAGGGTCAGGCGTCCGGGGGCCTCGAAGTGGTCGAAGTGGTAGACCACGACAAAACCCTCGGCACAGTCCACTGCGCAGATGTCTTCAATGTAGTAGTCGGCCTTAAGCAGCCGTTCGGCCGCGCGCACCACGGAGCTGGCCGACAGGAAGGCCTGGAAGACCTGCCCGGTTTTGGCGGCGTCGCATTTGGCCAGGTACAGGGCACCGAGCCCGGTGAAGAGCGCTTCCATGCTACTTGCCCTCCACGTCAAAGGGCCCATCCACCGGGGGATTGGGCCAGAAACGCTTGCCGCTGATCTTCTCCTGGAGCTTGAACAGGCCTTCCAGGAGCGCCTCGGGCCGGGGCGGGCAGCCGGGCACGAACACATCGACGGGGATCAGGTTGTCCACGCCCTCGATGATGCCGTACTGGCCCTTGAACTTGAAGGGACCGCCGGAGATGGCGCAGTTGCCCATGGCGATGACCCAGCGCGGGGCGGGCATCTGCTCGTAGAGGCGGACCACGGCCGGGGCCATCTTCTTGGTCACGGTGCCGGCCACGATCATGATGTCGCTCTGGCGCGGCGAGGGCCGGAAGACCTCGGCGCCGAACCGGGCGATGTCCCAGCGGGCCATGCCCACGGACATCATCTCAATGGCGCAGCAGGCCAGACCAAAGGTCATGGGCCACAGGGACATGGAGCGGCAGAGGTCGACGATCTGTTTGGCCGGCCCGATATTGATGATCGGGTCGGCGATGACGACGTCGGGTTTCTGCGCTAGGAGACTTTGCGCGGCCATGTGAACACCCCTTTCGCCCAGAAGTAGATAATGGCAAGCACAAGCACAAACAGGAAGATGAACATCTCCAGGAAGGGCAGCCAGCCCTCGGTTGCGCGGTACACCGTGGCCACCGGGAACAGGTACAGCACGTCCACGTCGAACGCCAAAAACAGCAAGGCGTACACGTAGTAGTTTATGCCGAACCGGGTCCAGGAGCCGCCGTAAGGACGCATGCCGCACTCGTACGGCATGCCCATGTCGCCACCGCGCGCCCGGGGCGCCACGAGGTACGACAGGATGAGCGGACCGCCTGCGAACAGCAGGCCCCCGATCAGGAATAGGATGATGGCCAGATGCAGCCAGCTAAAGACCATAGCCCCTCCCCCTTCAACAAATTCGGCCCGAAAAACCGGACCTTGGACCAAACTTTAAAAATGATGCCCTCTTTTGCCCGGACTTGCCAAAGACGTCAACCCCTGTTCTGAAATTTCGAGCCTTTGTTGCCCTGCTTGCCCACATCTTTGCTAGTGTAATAATGCGGAATATAAAAGTATTTTTTTTCACAAATTGGCCTCCACGGGCGGTGCCAGAACGCTGGATTCGGGCCAGAATTCCCCCTGCGCGGCCTTGTGCTGTAGGCGTATTTTGCTTACATCTGCGCCTTGATTGAGACACCCCTAGCCACAGGAGAGTTCATGAGCCAGAGCAAGCGCATCCTCGTCACCGGCGGGTCCGGATTTTTGGGCTCGCACCTGTGCGCGCGCCTCCTTGATGCCGGGCATGACGTGCTCTGCGTGGACAACTACTTCACCGGGCGCAAGGAAAACATCCGCAGCCTGCTGACCCATCCCTGCTTTGAGGTGCTGCGCCACGACGTGACCTTCCCGCTCTACGTCGAGGTGGACGAGATCTACAACCTGGCCTGCCCGGCCTCGCCCATCCACTACCAGCACGACCCCGTGCAGACCACCAAGACCAGCGTGCACGGGGCCATCAACATGCTCGGCCTGGCCAAGCGCATCAAGGCCAAGATCATGCAGGCCAGCACATCCGAGGTCTACGGCGACCCCAGCGTGCACCCCCAGGTTGAGGGCTACTGGGGCAACGTCAACCCCATCGGTCCGCGCGCCTGCTACGACGAGGGCAAGCGCTGCGCCGAGACGCTGTTTTTCGACTACCACCGCCAGCACCGCCTGCGCATCAAGGTGGCGCGCATCTTCAACACCTACGGCCCAAACATGGCCATCAACGACGGCCGCGTGGTCAGCAACTTCATCGTCCAGGCCCTCAAGGGCGAGGACATCACCATCTACGGCGAGGGCCAGCAAACCCGCTCCTTCTGCTACGTGGACGACCTGGTGGAGGGCTTCATCCGGCTCATGGCCACCCCGGACGCATTCACCGGCCCCATGAACCTGGGCAACCCCGGCGAGTTCACCATTCTCCAGCTGGCCGAGACGATCATCCGCATGACCGGCTCCACGTCGCGCATCGTGCACAAGCCCCTGCCCCAGGACGACCCCATGCAGCGCCAGCCGGACATCACCCTGGCCCGGCAGGTCATCGGCTGGGAACCCCAGACCAGGCTGGAGGACGGCCTGGTCAAGACCATCGCCTTCTTCCGCCAGGCCCTGGACCGCTAAGGGGCCGGACCGGACATGTGCGGCATCTGCGGGCACGTCCGCCTGGCAAGAGGCGCTGACCGCGCAGGCGCGGACGTCGGAGGCGTGGGCCCCGGCAGTCTGGCGCCGATGCTTGCGCTGCTGGGCCACCGCGGGCCGGACCAGACCGACAGCTGGCAGGACGCAGGCCGGGGCGTGGCGCTGGGCCACACGCGCCTGTCCATCCTGGACCTGGACCCGCGCGCGGGCCAACCCATGCATGACCCGCATACCGGCAACGTCATCGTCTTCAACGGCGAGATCTACAACTTCCGCGCGCTTCGCGCGGTTCTTGAAGAGCAGGGCGAGGTCTTCCGCACCACCGGCGACACCGAGGTGCTGCTGGCGCTCTACCGCGTGCATGGCCGGGACTGCCTGCCCCTGCTGCGCGGCATGTTCGCCTTCGCCCTCTGGGACGCGGGCCGCCGCGAGCTGTTCCTGGCCCGCGACCGCCTGGGCAAGAAGCCGCTGGTCTACTTCGTCGGGCCGCCCACAGCAAATGGGGGGGGCCTGGTCTTCGCCTCGGAAATCCGCGCCCTGCGCGCGCACCCGCTCTGCCCGGCCCAGGGCTCTGTGGGCGGGCTCGACCCCGTGGCCCTGGACCTGTACCTGAGCCTGGGCTACGTGCCCGCGCCCCGGAGCATCCTGTGCGGCGTGGCCAAGCTGCCGCCTGCCCATTGCGCCGTGTACGACGCGCACGGCCTGCGCCAGTGGCGCTGGTGGGACGTGGACTACCGGAGCAAGCTCGATGTGACCGAGGCCGAGGCCCTGGACCTGGCCTGGGACTGCCTGCGCGAGAGCGTGCGCCTGCGCCTGGAGTCCGACGTGCCGCTCGGCCTGCTGCTCTCCGGCGGGGTGGATTCGAGCCTGGTGGCCGCCGTGCTGGCCGAGCTCTGCCCCGGCCAGGCCCAGGCCTTCAGCATCGGCTTCGATGAAACAAAATACAACGAGCTGCCCCACGCAAAGGTTGTGGCCCGGCACCTGGGCCTGAACCTGACCCACGAGATCATGCCGCCCGCCACCCTGGAGGCCCTGCCCGAGGTGGCCCTGCGCTACGGCGAGCCCTATGCCGACGACGCGGCCCTGCCCTCGCTGTTCCTCTCGCGCATGGCGCGCCGGCACATCACCGTGGCCCTGGGCGGCGACGGCGGCGACGAGCTGGCCCTGGGCTACCCCACGTACCGCCACGCGCGGGTGGCCTCGGCCCTCCACGCCCTGCTGCCGCTGACGCCCCCCAAGGACGCAAGCCTGCGCTGCCTCGCGGCTGGCCGCAGCCACGCCGCCCGCGCCCGGCGCGAGTTCCTGGCCGCCAACATCTGGCCGGAGACCAGGCCGCTTTTGCGCACCGAACCGCGCGGGTGGCCGCTCAAGGCCCGGCTATACACCCCGGAGGCGCGCGCACGCCTGGCTGGGG
>MGTN01000153.1:57099-57518 GCA_001799475.1 Desulfovibrionales bacterium GWA2_65_9
CGACCTGCTGGTGAAGATGGACATCGCCAGCATGGCCGCCAGCCTGGAGGTGCGCTCGCCCCTGCTCGACCACAAGCTCATCGAGCTCTTCGCCAGCCTGCCGGTGGGGCTCAAGGTGCGCGGCGGGGAGACCAAGTACCTGTTGAAGAAAATGGCCGAGCGCGTGCTGCCGAAAGACATCCTCTACCGCCGCAAGCAGGGCTTCGATTTGCCCATCCGCGAGTGGATGGCCGGGCCCATGCACGGCTTCGTCATGGACGCGCTGTCCTCCGCCGACCCGGCCCTGGCCGAGCACATCGACATGGACGCGGCCAAGGCTATCGCCCGCGAGCACGCCAGCGGCACCAACCGCAAGAACATGCTTTGGCGCTTGCTCATGCTGGCGCTGTGGAGCCGGCAGGCCTAGCCGTTTGGCTCGT
>MGTN01000153.1:57525-58377 GCA_001799475.1 Desulfovibrionales bacterium GWA2_65_9
GTGCGGGACCTACTCATCAAGGAGCGCGCAGAGCAGCGCCGCCGCATCCGCCGTGTGGCGGATGCACTTGTCCCAGTGACCCTGCGGGCCCAAAGCCTCAAGGATGTCTTTGCACCGGGTTGCTCCGGCGAGGCCGTGAAAACGCAAACGGAATTCGTCAGCCAGATCGGCCACGTAGGAATAGTCCTCGCCGGGCTTGTCGCGCCCCAGCAAACTCCCCAGAGCCAGAATCCCCCCGGACAACGCGCCGCACATTTCCTCCTTACTGCGCCCCACGCCCCCGGCCAGGGCCGTGGCAAGCCGCATGTTCCGCCCCTCCTCTGCCACGCCCCGGGCCGCGAGAACGGCGCAGAACACAGACTCCGAACAGTTCATTCCACTCAGCATATGCGCTTTCGCCAGTTCCCATGCGTTCATGTCTCGCTCCCTGCGTTATGCCCAAACATCGGGCGTAGATGTCTTCCCTTTTGACCTCTTCGTAACACCGGGATAAACGATTACGCCTGGGTCAAAATCGCGTCCAACGATAGCTTTAGATGGGGTGTATCGCTCTAACCGATGGGGATCCGCATGGAACTACGAGACATGAAAACCTTTGTGGAGGTGGCGCGCCTGCTGAGTTTCCAGCGGGCTGGCCTGGCGCTCAACGCCGCACAGTCTACGGTATCCGCGCGCATAGCGTCGCTGGAGGTAGAGTTGGGGGTGCGGCTGTTCGAACGCACTGGGCATCGGGTGGCTTTGACAGACGTTGGCGCGGGCCTGCTCAACTACGTGCGCAAAATCATCGCCCTGGAAAACGAGGCCCTGACCTGGGCGGCGGGGGAATCCAAAACACGCGGAACCCTGAACATA
>MGTN01000154.1:0-2475 GCA_001799475.1 Desulfovibrionales bacterium GWA2_65_9
CGCCTGGCTGGCACTGTCGATCATCATCAGTTGCGGCACCATCGCCGGAGCGCTGATTCCCGAATTCACCAAGGTGTTCACGAGCACCAATTCCCGTCACTGCGAAGAGGTCGTCAACGCCTCCCGTCAGGGGGGAGCGTCGCTGAACATCCTTTCCGGCCTGGTCGCCGGGAACTTCTCCGCCTTCTGGGAAGGCTTGACTATCCTGGTTTTGATGTTCATCGCCTATCTCGTCTCCCAGAGCGGTTCGGTCATGTCCCTGATGCCCGATGCCTTCAAGTTCGCCGCCCCGGTCTTCGCCTTTGGTCTCGTCGCCTTCGGTTTTCTGGGCATGGGCCCCGTCACGATCGCCGTGGACAGCTTCGGCCCCGTATCGGACAACGCCCAGTCCATCTATGAGCTCTCCATGATTGAAAGCCGCGAGGACGCGAAGGAAGTCGTCAGGAAGTACTTTGGTTGCGAAACGGACTTCGAGAAGGCCAAACACTATCTCGAGTCGGCGGATGGCGCGGGCAACACCTTCAAGGCCACGGCCAAGCCGGTGCTCATCGGCACCGCCGTCGTCGGGGCCACCACGATGGTCTTCGGGATCATCATCCTGCTGGAAGGCCTCTTTGGGAACGTCGTAGCCAAGCTCAGCCTGGTCCAGCCGGAGATCATCCTGGGCCTCCTCATGGGCGGCTGTGTCATCTACTGGTTCACCGGCGCCTCTATACAGGCCGTGGTGACGGGCTCCTACCAGGCCGTCGTCTACATCAAGGACCATATCAAACTGGACAAGAAAGAAGCCTCCCTCGCCGACAGCAAAGAGGTCGTCAGAATCTGCACGCTCTACGCCCAGAAGGGGATGATCAACATCTTCGTTGTCATCTTCTTCATGGCCCTGGCGCTCGCCTTTTTCAACGCTTACTTCTTCATCGGCTATCTGGTCGGCATCGCCTTCTTCGGCCTCTTCCAGGCGATCTTCATGGCCAACGCGGGCGGCTGCTGGGACAACGCCAAAAAGATCGTCGAAGTGGATCTCAAGCAGAAGAACACCCCGCTGCATGAGGCCTCCGTCGTCGGCGACACCGTCGGCGACCCGTTCAAGGATACCTCCTCGGTCTCCCTGAATCCCGTGATCAAGTTCACGACGCTCTTCGGTCTCCTGTCCGTGGAAATCGCCGTGACCATGCAGAACGTGGGCCTGAGGCTCGGCCTCGCGTCTCTCTTCTTCCTCATTGCGCTCATTTTCGTCTACCGCTCCTTCTACGGGATGAGGATCACCGGTGAAAAACTCTAAGGATAAGTCTTGGTGTCGTCAGTCGCAAAAGGCGCCCCGTTTCCGGGGCGCCTTTTGCCCTTTCCGCTGCACTTCAAAATGGGTTGATGATGGATCACGACTCGCGAAGGATGATGCTGAGGGCCGTCGTCAGTTTGATCGTATCTTCATTGGCTTTCCTCAACCGGGCGCTGACGATTCTCGCTAAATTCAGCAGGATCCGGAACCCCAGTTCGTGGTCTGTCTCGGCAAGATTCAAAAAATCGTCTTTCTTGATTTCATAAAACCTGCACTTTGTCACGGTTTTGATCGTTGCCGTCCGCTGCATCGTCTCCAGGAGCGCGATCTCCCCGAATACGGCATGGCCTGATGCGTCCAGCCGGGTAAAGACCTTGTTTTTCCGGTTCTCTTCTTCATCCATATCTCCCCTGACGAGACTCTTGACAACCTCGACGGTCCCCTCCAGGATGATGTACAACGTATCCCCATCCTCCCCTTCCCGCATGATGACCTCGCCTTCCGCAAAAGTCACCTGCCGCGAGATCTTCAGTATCTTTCGGATCTGATCCTCGGTCAAATTCCTGAATATATCGGTCTCGCGGAGGAGATCTCTTTCCTGTCCCATCGGCAGTCCTCCCGTTCAGCCCCTTCCGGGCATCGTTTTGGACAACACCACGGCGTGATCATCCGGACCGATAGTATAGTCATCCGGCGGGTTCACGATGACCCTCGCCTCATCCTTTTCGAAGTAAAAATCCTTCCCCGTCTCACGGATCTTTTCCCGGATGAAGGTATCGATGACGGAAGTATTGTCGGAAAGGAGGTCCTCGAGTTTTATCGCCCTTCTCTCCTTCAGGAAACCGATCAGGATGGCGTGATGTTTTTCACGGTAATGGAGAAACAGATCCCGGAAGGTCCCTCCCACGTATTGTCGCGGGATCTCAACGCGCCAGAACTTGTTGGTATCCCCCAGGGAGAGCATCCCGGAGATCAGGCGGGGAAGCCCCGGGGATTTGACTGCCGTGGCCAGGAGCGATCCGATATGCTCCCCCCGGACGATGATCTCGTCGACATTGGCCCGTTTAAGATGCTGCCGGTTTTCGCCGTCCAGGAGTTCCGCGACGGTCTTGATGTGCGGAGAGAGATACTTGATCGTGAGTGCCGCCAGGGTGGTCCTTTCGTCCGTTCGCTCCTGGGAATGGCCGCCGGAGACA
>MGTN01000154.1:2485-3153 GCA_001799475.1 Desulfovibrionales bacterium GWA2_65_9
TCACGGCAAAGCGGGCGTGGACAATATTGGCCCGCTGGAGAACATCTTCCCGGACATAATCGCCCCGGAGAAATTTCAGGTTGAAGTTGTGGTATTTCAGCCGGAGCGATTCGATCTCATCCACCGAGAGTTGGTTGATCAGGACGATCGGCGAGTCGCCCATCGACCCATAGGTCGTCAGCCCTGCCAGCACCTCTTCGGTGTGCTGGTTCCAGCCGCAGATGACCACGTGATCCTTGACCTTGACTGTTTCCAAACCACGGCCCTCCTTGATTTTTTTCTCCACAAAGATGGAAGCGATTGTGGCGGTGAACAGGGACATCATGCCGACGCCGAAGAAGATAATTACAACCGCCACTAAACGGCCGCCGAGGGATACCGGAAAACGATCCCCGTAACCCACCGTTGCAATGGTCACCACGGCCCACCATAAGCCGTCCCATACGGAGCGGATATTGGAATCGTCCGCCTTCTGTTCGAAATAGTTCACACCGACGGAGCTGAGAAAGATGACGCTGATGGTTATGACCGCAATCAGAACGGAGCGGTGCCTGACCAATCCTCCCAGGAACTTGAGGTATCTCATCAGCGGAGACATAGGCTCTTGCCCACCTTTATTGCCGGCCCGGAGCCGCTGTTGCCAAAACCGGACGGGAACCCGCTCATGT
>MGTN01000154.1:3170-3334 GCA_001799475.1 Desulfovibrionales bacterium GWA2_65_9
CTCCAAGCCTCAATTTTTATCATACGCGAAGAACTGCATGGTAAAAACGGCCCTCCCCTGCGTGGCCGAGCGGAGGTCCGTAGAATAGCCGAACATCGCCTTCAACGGAACCCTTGCCTTGATTTCGCTGACCGCCCCTTTGGGCGCGATGGCCTGGATCTCCC
>MGTN01000154.1:3357-5138 GCA_001799475.1 Desulfovibrionales bacterium GWA2_65_9
GCAGCCCAACGCCGTTGATTCACCCTCCCTCATGGTCCCTCCGAGGATGACGATCCGCACATCGATCACCGGATAACCCGCCAGGACGCCGCTCAATACCCCTTCGCGGATACCATCCTCCATAGCGGCCAGAAACTCCCCGGGAATGGCGGCCTCCGCTTCGAACCGGCGGACGATCTCGATCCCCCCTCCCCGCTCCTTCGGTTCCAGGAGAAGCTTCACATGTCCGAAATGTTTCTTTTCACCCAATTCCCTTTCAAACAGGCCTTCACACTCCACTCGCTTCTGAATCGTCTCCCGATGCATGACACGGGGCTTGCCCACGTTTACCCTGGCGTTGAACTCCCTCATCAGCCGGTCGATGATGATCTCGAGGTGGAGCTCCCCCATCCCGGAAATGACCGTCTGGGCCGTTTCCTCCTCATACTTGACCCGGAGCGTCGGGTCCTCCTCCATGAGCTTGTTCAGGGCGACGGTGAGCTTTTCCTGGTCTACCGGGGTCTTGGCCTCGATCGCCAGGCTGATGACCGGTTCATAAAACTCTATCGGTTCGAGGAGGATGGGATGCGCCTCATCGCAGATCGTATCCCCCGTTGTAATCTCCTTGAGCCCCATCACCGCGATGATGTCGCCGGCGCCCGCCTGCTCCACACGCTCCCGCTTGTTTGCATGCATTTTCAGGAGCCGGGCGATCTTCTCTTTCTTTCCCCGGCTGGCGTTGTAGAGTTCGTCGCCAGCGTGGATCCGTCCCGAATAGATCCGGACATAGGTCAGCTTCCTTCCCTCATCCTGCATGATCTTGAAGGCGAGCGCCGCCAGCGGCGCCCGGTCGCTGCTCTCTCGGATCTCCTCCTGCTTCGTCAGGGGATTGACACCCGTAACGGGAGGGATCTCTTCCGGCGAGGGAAGAAAATAGACAACTGCGTCGAGGACAGGCTGCACCCCCTTGTTCCGCAGGGCCGACCCGCACATGACGGGCACTATCTGGAGCGAAATCGTCGCTTTCCGAATGGCCGCAATGATCTCCTCCGCGGGAATCTCCACCCCATCGAGATATTTCTCGGCAATTGCGTCATCGATGTCGGCGAGAACGGCGATCATTCTGTCCCGCTGCTCCATCGCCAGCGGCAGGATCTCCTCCGGGATATCCGCACGCGCATAGGACAACCCTCTGGTAGCTTCATCCCAGGTGATGATCTGCCGCAGGATAAGGTCCACGACCCCCCGGAAGTTCTCCTCCTTTCCGAAGGGGATCTGAATCGGCAGCGGCAGTGAGTTGAACCGCTCCTTCATCATCCGGACCGTCCCGGAATAGTTTGCCCCGACCCGGTCCATCTTGTTGATGAAGGCGACCTTGGGAACGCCGTACTTGTCGGCCTGGCGCCAGACGTTCTCCGATTGGGGTTCCACCCCGCCCACCGCGCAGAAGACGACGACCGCCCCGTCCAGGACCCGGAGACTCCGTTCGACCTCGATCGTGAAATCGACATGACCCGGCGTGTCGATGATGTGGATCTCATGGTTTTCCCAGGCGCAGGTGGTCACCGCCGAGGTGATGGTGATCCCCCTCTCCTGCTCCTGCGGCATCCAGTCCATCACAGCCTCGCCGTCGTGGACCTCGCCCATCTTGTAGGATCTCCCCGTGTAGAAGAGTATCCGTTCCGTCATCGTGGTCTTGCCGGCGTCGATGTGGGCTACGATTCCTATATTCCGAGTGCGTGCAAGCTTGGATTTGGAGGCCATAGAAATTCACCGCAGAATGACACCGCTATCCTTCCTTC
>MGTN01000155.1:0-2058 GCA_001799475.1 Desulfovibrionales bacterium GWA2_65_9
ATGCCATTGCCGTTCCGATCAGCTGCAAGGGTAACGTGATCGCCTGCATGAATCTCGTGTGGCCGCGGAAATACCGATTAAAAAACAAGATCGTCCGTGAGCATCTGGCCGATCTGCAAAACACCGCTGCGTTGATTGCCGCGGCTTGCCTTGAATCGGACATTCCGGTTGCCGACTCATGAAATGCCGGGAGTTTGGCTCCAAGCTGTGCCGGTCGCTCCAATCGATCCTGCTTGTCCTGCTCTTGGTTCAGGCCCATGGCGCATTTGCAGTCTCTTGTCCGGCGGGCTATCCCAAGGCGAGGACGTCGGCGGATTATGTCGCCGAAAAATCCTGCACCGATTGCCACGCCGAACAGGGTAAAAGCTGGCAGGCATCGAAGCACAGCCGTGCCATGCAGCCAGCTAATTCAAACACCGTAGCCGGCGATTTCCAGGATCGCCTGTTTACGGGCGTTGCCGGCGACACCATCTTTCACAAAAAAGGTGAACATTTCACCGTGGAGACAATCGGCTCCAATGGACAAAAGTCCCGATACACCATTTCACATACGCTAGGCGTATATCCACTGCAGCAATATCTGGTTGAGCAAGCCGGCGGCAGGCTGCAGGCATTCACGATTGCTTGGGATACGATCCGGAATCGCTGGTTTGACTTGCAAGCGGAAGAACCAGCCAGACCAGGCACATCGCTTCACTGGACTGGGCGCTACCAAAACTGGAATCTCATGTGTGCCGAATGTCACACGACGGGTTACCGCAAAGCCTACGATGAGAATGCAGATTGTTATCAGACAACCTGGACGGCTCCGAACGTCGGATGCCAGGCCTGCCACGGTCCGGGAGAGAAACATGTGCGTACCATCCGGGACAAAAAATCCACCAAGTACCCGGGCTATGGTTTGCCCTTCAAGGCCGGACAGGTGGACCAGTGTGCGGCTTGTCACTCCCGGCGAACCCGACTGTTGGAGGAGACACAGCCGGGCGGTGAATTCCTCGACAACTATCAACCGGATTCCCTGCGCCAGGATTTATATCACGCAGACGGCCAGCAAATGGGTGAAGTATTCGAGTACGGTTCCTTCCGCCAGAGCCGCATGTACGAGAAGGGCGTGGTGTGCTCGGATTGCCATTCGGTGCATGGCGGGAAACTGATAGCCGAGGGTAACGCGCTCTGTGTGCGCTGCCACAGCCCTTCTCCGAACCCGGCATTCCCCAGCCTGAAGGCACGCCGTTACGACGACCCGCAACATCATTTTCATTCCACAGGGCAGCCGGGCAGTCAATGCGTCGATTGCCATATGCCGTCGCAAAACTACATGGTCGTCCACGGTCGCCGTGACCATGCGATCCGTATTCCGCGCCCGGACCTTTCGGCGACATTGGGAACACCTAACGCCTGTGGCAATTGTCACAAGGACCGTGATGCCACCTGGGCTGCAGCCGAAATTGCGAAGCGCTCCGGAAAGCCCACCGATTCGCTGCACTACGGTGAAATATTCGCCGCCGCACGCCGGGGAGAAGTGCGCAGCCTCGGCCCCTTGGCCGGGCTGGCCTTGGACTCGCATCAGCCCGCCATCGTCAGGGCCACCGCGACCGAGATGCTGGGACAACTGGCGCCGTCCAGTGTGCCCCCGGCAGTTATCAAGGACCCCGATCCGGCTGTACGCAGCTCCGCAGCAATGGCCCTGGGTGCCGCGCCGACCGCGCGCGTCCAGCCCTTGCTGCTATCCCTGCTGGACGACCCCGTGCTGGCCGTTCGCATGGCAGCGGCGCGCAGCCTGGTTCCCTTCGGGAAAGACGCGATACCCGAGCGGAGGAGAGCCAGCCAGAAGCGTTCTCTGGCCGCGTTTGTGGCGGCACAACAAGCCATGGCCGACATGCCGGCCGCCCAGCTCAATCTGGGTAATCTGTACCTGCAGCTGGATAAGCCGGAGAAGGCATTGGTCCACTATCGGCGCGCCCTGCGCCAGGACCCCGAGTTTGTCGCGGCACGCCTTGAATTGGCCGAGTGGATGGCGAACAACCATCGCTTTGACGAAGCTGAAACGCTATTGCG
>MGTN01000155.1:2082-5281 GCA_001799475.1 Desulfovibrionales bacterium GWA2_65_9
TGGCAAATAAAGACCACTGACCAATTGGCATTGGTCGTCGCGCCATCTTCCTGCATTCGCCTGGATCTATTGGCCGGAAATGCTGTCCACGAGCTACCGGGCCACGGTCGCTAAGGGTCGCGGCTATGACAAACGGAGCTTCGACGCGATGAACAAACACTGGCACTGGCTTATCTGGGCCAACATTTTGCTGACCGGGGTAGCCCATGCCGAAGCTCCCCCTCAGCCGGGTTCGGTGGCGCCCACCTTTGTCCTGCCGGATGGCGACGGCAAGGCGCGTTCGCTCGCCGAGTGGCGCGGAAAGTGGGTCGTGCTCTACTTTTACCCCAAGGACAAGACGCCGGGCTGCACGACCGAAGCAATCAATTTTCGCGACAAGCAGCCCGAGCTCACAACCTTGAATGCCCAGGTGGTCGGCGTGAGCGTTGATTCGACCAATTCCCACCGGGATTTCGCCGAGGAGCAACGCCTGCCCTTCCCGTTGCTTTCCGATGTGAGCGGCAAGGTATCGCAGAGCTTTGGCGCCTATTCGAACTGGGGTGTGATCAAGTTCGCCAAACGCTACACGTTCCTGATCGATCCGGACGGCCGGGTGGCCAAAGCCTACCTGCAAGTCGATGCAGGAAAGCACGTCGGCGAGGTGATCGCCGACTTGAAATCGCTGACGGCGAAATAGCCTTGGTTGAAAGTCAAGGAGCAGCCCTTCTGTCGCCTGCCGACAAACTCTTCTGGGCTGGCGCATAGCCGGTTGACTGCCCCCTCCCCTTACCGAGGCCACAATTGTTGCCGGCCTGTCCGCTCGCACTTGCCACGGTCAACCCGAAAAAACGGCCAAAATCGAAATTGGCAGGTCGACCAATGCTCCGTATCGAATGCCTGGAAAGCACCTGTAATCGGCGGCGACGCTAGGCCATCGACAGGAAAATTCGCCCGAAATGATTTGATCGCGCTTCGATCCGCCCGAACAACGAATTCAGGTCATCCTTCCAGTCCAGGCCGGCTGCGACGCGGGCGGCGTCGGAGAGACTCACGAACGGCGTATGGCCGTTCATTCCCATACCCAGTGCCGCTACCAGAATTTCAGCAACGTGCGTAATCGCCACGAGTCGGCCCAAGGCTGGATTCGGCCGGTGATGACTGGAAATCGCCTCGATGATCGACGATGGCAGGCCCCAGCCGATCGCAAGAATTCGGCCGACCTGGCAATGATCGATGCCGAAGTAGCGCCGCTCGATTTCAATGTTCGACTCACCACCAGGCTGCGCCATGGCTTGACGCGCCATCTGGTATTCCAGCGGGTAGAAGCGCGCCATCCAGAGAAAGCCGATGTCGTGAAGCAGGCCGGCAACCAATGCGTAATCGGCTGAAACCAGCGAACTATCGGGCAACGGGCGAAGCCTGGCCAGTTCCTGCGCGGCAACGCCGACTGCCACGCTGTGGTCCCAGAAATCCCGAGTCACCCGTGTCTCACGGCCAAAGTCGGCGAGACTGACGCTGATGGCGATCTGCCGCAGGCGGGACATACCGATCATCGAGATCGCCACATGCATGTCGCGCAATCCCTTGCGCCAGTTGCCGGATTTGGCTGCACTGTTGGCCAGGGAGAAGACACGGGCGGTCAATACCGGGTCGCTCTCGACCAGTTCGATCAGGCCGCTGACCGTCGCGTTGTCGTCATCTATCGTGGCAAGAATATCGGTGACCACCTTGGGAAAGGCTGGCAACAGGCTGGCCCCCGCGATGATCTCGTCTTCTGAGAGGCGCAAGGGCATCACAGACTCCGGTAGCGCAATAGCGCGGCATAGAGGGCCGCATTTGCCGGCTGGCTGCGATCCGTCTGGGCAAACAAATTATCCAGATGCGCCTGGGTCGCCACCAGATCGGCGGCTCGCTCGTCGTCTCTACGTGGATCATCCTCCTCGATACACGCCCATTCCCCATTTCGCTGGGCGATTTGCGCCATGTTGGAGTCGGTGAGCTCATGCCCGGCCGGGAGGGTAAACGTCGTCACGCCCTGCTCGGCAATGACTAGTGGCGCACCAAGCACCATACCGGCAGCGACATCCTCAATTGGCAGGTAACGGATACGGGTTGGCATCAATACGCACCTCAAAACGAGAAGCCAATAATAAAACAAATTTGTTAAAACTAACAAATTATATTTTTTCACCACCTCATAAGTACAGCAAATCCAGTACGGCAAAAGCGCCCACCCGCAGCGTTGCTACGGTCAACCGGAAAAAACAGTGAAATTTCAAATTGCCTGATCGTGGACAACCAGCAACAGTCTGCGTTCTGAACGCCGTCTAAACCAAAGTCTAATAGGCAGACAGGGAGCGTTTATCTAAGCTTTGGACGCGTATTTGGGGCGCTGGCAAGCGGCACATTTGCGCATACGGGCGCACTCGAAGCATCGCGCCGAACGGCAAGCGCCATGGCCAGCATGCGGACTGGCGCGGCCGAAACAAGAGAGTGATCAAAGACAAAATCGGTGCCCCGGTTCCGGGGCGAACGGTTCGCGCTTGGGTGTCAAGAAGGCTGGCCTGACCTTGCCTCAAGCTGCTGAGCGGACTTCATCAAGTTCGGTGAATCATCAAAGGGGACAATGTTGGTTGGTAACACTGGAGGTATTTTTGGCGAGGGGCGGTGGTCGCTCAAACAGCGGTTCTCCGTGGCGATCGGCACGGCGATTCTGGTTGCACTGGTGACGATGTACGGCGTCCGGCTGATGGGAAAAGCGGCAACCTTTCACTTTCTCGAACGTAACCATATGGAGCTGGCGCTGCGCATCGACGCAGCCTTGAACCGCGTCGAGCAGGCGGCGCGAAACGCTGGCGATACTCACATTGATACGATTTACGGGCAACTGAAGGAGGCGCGCCACCTGGCGGTGCGGGCCGACAACGAGGTCTTCGGTTTTGAGCAGCAACTCCTGCGCTTGCTGGGCTTTGGACCGCTGATCGATCTGCCGCAGAAGGACATCACCGACGTCGATGGCATGCTGGCGATCATCTCGGCTTCCCCGACCCGGAGCGGCCCCATGCCGGTCGAGCTGGCTCAGCAACTGCGCCCGGGAATGGATGCGATGATGCAGAACTCGATGGCCTTCGCGCCGCTGACGGCGGATGCGGCGAGCTTCATCAAGATTTCCGTCTTTGCGGTTTCGGCCCTCTGCTCCCTGCTCTTGGTGGCCACCGCC
>MGTN01000156.1:0-1659 GCA_001799475.1 Desulfovibrionales bacterium GWA2_65_9
CAAGATCGCCGTGCTGGAGGCCAGGCCCCTGGCCGAGAGCTTCCGCGACCTGGCCGAGCCGGGACACGTGCTGCGCAACGACCCGGCCAGCGGCGTCTCGCTGGTGGCCTGCGGCGAGGGGGCCCTTGAGCTTGTGCGCTGCCGCGACGGGTCAGGCCGGGAATATCACCCGGGCCGGGAGTGGCGGAGCATCCGGCTCCGGCTGGGGCTGCGCGCCGAGGACATGGCCTGGCTGCTGGCGGGCGGGGCAGGCTGAGCCGCGCAGGCGCGCCCGGCAGCCTGCCCGGGCCAAGGCCTCCAAGGACATTTTTTGCAGCTGGTTGGTTGACGTTCGTTCAATTTTTTTGTACCAACTACGCATGTTGACCGAGCTGTTCACCTCCAAGACGCGCATCAGGCTGCTGCTCAAGCTGTTCCTGAACCCTGGCGTTTCCTGTTATATCCGCGAGTTGGCCACGGAGTTCGATGTCTCGCCCAACGCCATCAAGACGGAGATGGAGTCGCTCTCAAGCGTCGGCTACCTGGAGAAGACCCAGCGTGGCCGCTCTGTTTTCTTCCAGGCCAACACCAAGCACCCCTTTTTTCCTGAGATCAGCTCCATCGTGCGCAAGACGCTCGGCATCGACAGGCTCATCGACGACGTGCTGGCCAGTCTGGGCCAGGTCGAGGCGGTCTACATCCTGGACGACTACGCCCAGGGCAAGGACTCCGGCATCATCGACCTGCTAGTGGTGGGCGATGTGGACAAGGTCAAGCTCGAAGGGCTGAAGACCATCACCGAGGGCAAGATCCGCCGCAGGATTCGCTTCATGGCCATCTCCCGTGCGGAGTTCGACGCCAACCAGGGCGTTTTCCTCAACCGGCCCAACTGGAAAGTGATCTAGGGGACGCGCGATGACAACACGTCTCCTTGCCGGGAGCACCATTCAGGGTGGCGCAGGCCTAATCAAACAACTAGCCGGGCAACTGGCCAGACAAGAAGACGAGGCGCGTGCCTTGAAGGCCCAACAGCCTGAGCACGCACGCATTGCCGCCGCCAGGGCGGACAGGAGCGAGGGCATACCATGCGCACGCGCGACACAATCCTGACCCTGCGGGCCAAGGCCGGCTGGTTCGACGTGAACCTGGGCGAGCTGTGGGACTACCGCGACCTCATCCTGCTCATGGTCCGCCGCGACTTCGTGGCCCAGTACAAGCAGACCATCCTGGGGCCGCTGTGGTACATCATCCAGCCCCTGTTCACCACCGTGGTGTTCACCGTCATCTTCAGCAAGGTGGCCCAGATCCCCACCGACGGCGCGCCGCCGTTTCTGTTCTACCTGGCGGGCAACGTCTGCTGGATGTACTTCGCCAGCTGCCTGACGGACACCTCCAACACCTTCACCGCCAACGTAGGCATCTTCGGCAAGGTCTATTTCCCCCGGCTGGTGGTGCCCGTGTCCGTGGCCTGCTCCAAGCTCTTCCAGTTCGCCATCCAGTTCGCGCTGTTCCTGGCGGCCCTCGTCTGGCAGACGAGCCTGGGCGCCAAGGTCGCGCCCACGGCCCTAGCCTTGGCCCTGCCGCTTTTGCTGGTGCAGATGGCCCTGTTGGGCCTCGGCGTGGGTGCGCTCATTTCCTCCCTGACCACCAAGTACCGCGACCTGTCCATGGCGCTCGGCT
>MGTN01000156.1:1674-2828 GCA_001799475.1 Desulfovibrionales bacterium GWA2_65_9
CTGACCCTGCAAAGCTGGGCCATGACGCTGGCGCTTTTGTTCGCCGGGGTGCTGCTCTTCAACCGCACCCAAAAGACCTTCATGGACACCGTGTAGCCATGCACAACGCCATCGAGATAGACAACCTCTGGAAGGAGTATCGCCTGGGCGTCATCGGCTCGGGCACGCTCTACCGCGACGTGCAGAGCTGGTGGGCCAGGCTGCGCGGCCTGGAGGACCCCAATTCGCGGCTGCAGCCCGGACTCCTGCGCAGCGCGCGCACAAAGGGCGACAGCTTCTGCGCCCTGCGCGACGTGAACCTGCGCGTGCCGCAAGGCGAAGCCCTGGGCATAGTCGGCCGCAACGGCGCGGGCAAGAGCACCCTGCTCAAGATTTTGTCCCGCGTCACCGCGCCCACCAGGGGCGAGGTCCGCGTGCGCGGCAGGCTGGCCAGCCTGCTGGAGGTGGGCACGGGCTTCCACCCGGAGCTCACCGGGCGCGAGAACATCTACATGAACGGGGTCATTCTGGGCCTGACCCGGGCCGAGGTGCGCGCCCGCTTCGACCAGATCGTGGAGTTCGCCGAGATCGGCCCGTTTCTGGAAACCCCGGTGAAGCGCTATTCCTCAGGCATGTATGTGCGCCTGGCCTTTGCCGTGGCCGCGCACCTGGAGCCGGAGATTCTGGTGGTGGACGAGGTGCTGGCCGTGGGCGACGCCGAGTTCCGCAAGAAGTGCCTGGGCCGCATGGGCGAGGTGGCCCGCGAGGGCCGCACCGTGCTCTTCGTCAGCCACAACACCCACGCCGTGCAGCAGCTCTGCACCAGCGCCGTGCTGCTCGATGAGGGCTGCATTACGGCCACGGGCACCGCCCGCGAGGTCGTGGAGCGTTACCTGGGTTCCGGGCTGACCCGCCAGGGCGAGCGCGTCTGGCCTGACCTCGGCAGCGCGCCGGGCAGCGACGCCGTCCGGCTCATGGCTGTGCGCTCCCTGCGGGAGTCCGGCGAGGTGGCCTCGGAATTCCTGGTCACGGAGGCCTTCTGCGTCGAATTGGAGTTCGCCGTGCTGGAGGCCAAGTACGTCATGGACGTGGGCTTCCATTTCATGAATGAGGACGGCACAGTTCTGTGCACCGTCTCGGACTTTCAGGACGACACTTGGCGGGAGCGCAAGCGG
>MGTN01000156.1:2901-4478 GCA_001799475.1 Desulfovibrionales bacterium GWA2_65_9
GACACGGCCTTCAGGCCCCTGCTCCGCTGGTCCTATGACCATGACCCCCGGATTCCGCTCGCCGCGGAAGTCCGCCCCCAACCCAAGTAAGGACGAGCCCATGCCCTGCTGCCACATCTGCAACACCCCGTTTGAGGCCTTCCTCTCCTTTGGCCAGACGCCCATCTCCAACCATTTCCTGCTGCCCCAGGACGTGGCGGACGAATACTTCTTCGAGCTGGCCGTGGGCTTCTGCCCGGCCTGCTCCATGGTCCAGCTCACCGAGCAGCCCGACCGCGAACGCATGTTCCACGAGAACTACGCCTATTTCTCGTCCATCTCCGTACGCATGGCCCAGCACTTCGAGGCCTTTGCCGCCAGCGTGCGCCAGCGCTGGCTGGACCGCCCGGACCCGCTGGTGGTGGAGCTTGGCAGCAACGACGGCATCATGCTGCGGCACTTCGCCAAGGACGGCCTGCGGCACCTGGGCGTGGAGCCCTCGGCCAACGTGGCCGAGGCCGGGCGCAGGCAGGGCGTGGACACGGTCTGCGCCTTCTTCGATGCGGACCTGGCCGAGAAGATCAAGGCCGAAAAGGGCCAGGCCGACGCCATCCTGGCCGCCAACGTCATGTGCCACATCCCCTACCAGGACTCAGTCATCGCCGGTTTTGACCGCCTGCTGGCCCCGCGCGGGGTGGTCATCTTCGAGGACCCCTATTTGGGCGACATCGTGGAGCGCACCTCCTTTGACCAGATCTACGACGAGCACGTGTTCTACTTTTCCTTGAGCTCGGTTTCGGCCATGTTCGCCCGGCACGGCATGGAGGTGGTGGACGCCGAACCCCAGGACGTGCACGGCGGCGAGATGCGCTACACCATCGCCCGCAAGGACGCGCGCCCGGTGCACCCCCGCGTGGCCGAGCTGGCCCGCAGGGAGGCCGCCCTGGGCCTGGCCGAACCCGCCACCTTTGCCCGCTTCGCTGGGAACGTGGCCCGATCCGGCATGGAGCTGGTGGCCGCCCTGGCCGACCTGAAGCGCCAGGGCAAACGCGTGGTGGGCTACGGCGCGACCTCCAAGAGCGCCACGGTGACCAACTACTGCGGCATCGGCCCGGACCTGGTCGAGTTCATCAGCGACACCACGCCCACCAAGCAGGGCCGCCTGAGCCCCGGCACGCACATCCCGGTCAGGCCCTACACCGAGTTCAGCGCAGGCCCGCCGGACGTGGCCCTGCTCTTCGCCTGGAACCACGGGGCGGAGATCATGGCCAAGGAACAGGCCTTCCGCCAGGGCGGCGGCAAGTGGCTGGTCTACGTGCCCAAGGTGGAGATTCTGTAATGATTCCCTTTGCCGATCCGCACGCGGGCTACCTGGCCCACAAGGACGAAATCGACGCGGCCGTGGCCCGCGTCTTCGCCAGCGGGCGCTACATCCTCGGCCCGGAGGTCGAGGCCTTTGAGCAGGAGTTCGCCGCCTGGATTGGCGCGGCGCACTGCATCGGCGTGGGCAACGGCACCGAGGCCCTGCACCTGGCCCTGGGCGCCCTGGGCGTGGGCCCCGGCGACGAGGTCGTCACCGTCTCCCACACCGCAGTGGC
>MGTN01000156.1:4498-11300 GCA_001799475.1 Desulfovibrionales bacterium GWA2_65_9
TGCACCTGTACGGCCACCCCGCAGCCCTGGACGAGATTTTGGCCATCGCCGACCGGCACGGATTGCCCGTGGTCGAAGACTGCGCCCAGGCCCACGGGGCCGAACTTTCCGGCAGGCGCGTGGGCTCGCTGGGCCGCTGCGGCTGCTTCAGCTTCTACCCCACCAAGAACCTGGGCGCGCTGGGCGACGGCGGGGCCGTGACCACCAGCGACCCGGACCTGGCCGCGCGCCTGCGCCGCATGCGCGAGTACGGCTGGGAAAATCGCGTGAGCGTTGGCCTCGGCTGGAACTCCCGCCTGGACGAGGTGCAGGCGGCCATCCTGCGCGTGAAGCTGGCCCACCTGGACCAGGCCCTGGCCGCGCGCGCGCTCATCGCCGAGCGCTACCTGAAGGAGCTCTCCGGCCTGCCCCTGGCCCTGCCAGCCACGCGCCCCGGCGCACGCCACGCCTATCATCTTTTCGTGGTCCGCACGCCCCGGCGCGACGAACTCTTGGCGCATCTGCGCGAGCAGGGCGTGGGCGCGGCCCTGCACTATCCCCTGGCCGCGCACCAGCAGCCGGGCTATGCGCACCTGGCCGCGCCCCCGGCTGCGGCCCTGCCCGAGAGCGAGGCCGCCTCGGCCTCTGTGCTCTCCTTGCCCATGTACCCTGAACTGTCCGAGGCCCAGGCCGGGCAGGTCATCCAGGCTGTGCGGAGGTTTTTCGCATGAAGGGACCCATCTGGGAGGGCGTGTACGCCAGCTTCGCCGAGGTGCCGGTGACCGGGCCGGGCTTTGCCGGAGACACCTGGATCACGCGCGGCCAGGAGAAGCTGGCGGCCCTGCGCGAGGCGGCCCAAAGCGCCTCCGACCAGCACGCCCCTGGCCAACCAGGCTACGCCGAAGGCCTGCTGCCTGTGGTGGCGGCCCTGACGCTGGCGCGTGAGGGCTCGGTGCGCATCCTCGATTTCGGCGGCGGGCTGGGCTTTGCCTATTACCCGCTGCTGAGCACCCTGCCGGACTCCGCGCGCGTCCAGTTCCAGATCGTGGAGGGCCAGGCCGTGTGCCGCGCCGGACGCGAGAGTTTCGCTTCCGTCCCGCAGGTGAGCTTCCACGAAAGCCTCGGCCCGGAGCTGGCCGGACCGGACATCGCCCATTTCGGCTCCTCGCTGCACTACATCGAGGACTGGCGCGGTCTTTTGACCACCATCTGTGCCTTGGGGCCGGAGGCCCTGCTGCTCACCGACCTGCCTGCTGGCGACATTCCGACCTACGCCAGCGCGCAGGAATACTACGGGTCGAAGCTGCCGGTGTGGTTCTTCAACTTAAGCGAGGTGACGGAGGTTCTGCGCGGCCAGGGCTACGCCCTGCGGCTGCGCTGCGCCCACATGGCCCCGCGCCTGGGCAAGGTCCAGCCCCTGCCCCAGGACAATTTCGAGCCCCACCACCGGGTGGGACACACCTGCACCCTGCTCTGCACCAGGGAGGACGCGCCATGATTCAGGACGTCAGCTTCAAGGACCTGGCGACCCACGCCGACGACCGGGGCTTCTTCCGCGAGATCCTCCGCGCCTCGGACCCGTTCTTCGCCGGGGGCTTCGGCCAGTGGAGCCACTCGCACATGTATAGCGGGGTCATCAAGGCCTGGCACTTCCACCACAAGCAGACGGACTGGTGGTATGTCTGCTCCGGGGTGCTGCGCGTGGGCCTGCACGACCTGCGCGAGGGCTCAAAGACCCGTGGCGAGACAATGGACCTGCTCATGGGCGACCTGCAGCCAGCCCGCGTGGTCTGCATTCCGCCCGGCGTGGCCCACGGCTGCAAGGTGGTGCAGGGTCCGGTGAACCTGTTCTACGTGACCTCGCGCGAGTACGACCCGGCGGACGAGATCCGCATCGCGCACGACGACCCGGCAATCGGCTTCGACTGGCTGAAAGGGCCGAAGATCTCATGACCGCACCCGGAGCAAGGAGCATTATGGGCCGCACCTTCGCACTCATCCACCTTGGCAACGACGACTCCTACGGGCTGTGCTTCGTGGCGGGCGAACTGCTGCGCCAGAAGCAAGCAATCGTCTGGATCGATGGTGACGAGCCCGACATCGTGGAGCGCATCCTCGCCCTGGCCCCGGATTTTGTGGCCCTCTCGCCGCTGTCCTCAAACTACGCGCACAGCCTGGAGATCGCCCGTGAGGTCAAAAAACACAACGCGAACATCCTGACCGTTTTCGGCGGCCACCAGGTCTTCGCCCTGCCAGACACCATCGACCAGGATGGGGTGGACATCGTGGTCAAAGGACCGGTGTACGGAACCGTCCAGAAAATTCTGAAGGCCGCGCCCAAGACCGTGCTGGTGGGCACCCCGGTTTCGCCCGCGCGCATGTCCCCGGAACGCACGCTCTACTTCCAGTCCATTCCGCGCATGGCCAATCGGCACCGCAAGTACGTCATGTCGCAGTTCGGGTGCGTGTACAACTGCTCCTACTGCTCCACCTCGGCCCTGCGGAAGTTCTACGGGCCGAAGGTGTACAACAAGTACTGGCTCTCCCGCAGACCCATCCGCCAGCTCATCGAGGAAGCCAAGGTGCTGCTTGAGTTCAACACCAGGGAGGTTTCCTTCGAGGACGACGACGCCCTGGCCGGACCCAACCCCGAAGTCTGGCTCAAGAAGTTCAGCGCCGCCTGGAAGAAAGAGATCGGCATTCCGCTGTACGCCAACGTCACGCCGAACACCGTGGTCAAGGTCTCCGACGAGGCCCTGCGCGCCCTGGCGGGCATGGTCACCTCGGTGCAGATGGGCGTGCAGGCGGCCCGACCGGAATCGCTCAAGCTGTTCAACCGCGCCTTCCAGTCCGAGGCCCAGGTCAAGGCCGCTTACGAGCGGCTCATGAGCTTCGGCATCAAGACCAAGCTCGAGGTCATCGTGGGCCTGCCCGTGGCCGACCCCCTGGAGGACGCCCTGGAGACGGTGAAGATGTGCCAGCGCGTGGCGCCGGGCACCTTCATCGCCTGCTTCCCGCTCATGCTCTACCCCGGCACGAGGCTTTACCGCCACTGCGCGGACAAGGGCATCGCCCTGGCCGACGAGTGCAAGTTCGAGTGGCACACCGGCGTCGGCTCCATCCAGTTCGATCAGGAGACCTCGCGCCAGATCAAGAACCTGACCAAGATGGCGACCATGTTCGTGCGCTACGGCGTGGACGAGCGCTGGATGCGCGCGCTGATCAAGATGGAGCTCACCGAAACGGCCTCGCGCGAGCTTTCGGAGTGCCAGTACCTGGAGAGCCTGCTCTTCCGCATCGGCGAGTCCGTGCGCGGCGAGTTCGAGGACATCTTAAAGTCCATGCACTTCCAGTACTGATGAACACCAGCAACCCGCCCCGACCAGGGCGGCATGTCCAGGAACCAGGCAAGGCCTTAGCATGAACGAAACGAAGCGCACCTTCTGGGACGAACGCGCCCAGCTCAATGAGACCGCAGGCACCAACGACTTCATGCTCAAAAACATGGAGAAGGAGCTGCTGCTCCGGCGCGTGAAGCCGGGCGCAAGCGTGCTGGACATCGGCTGTGGCAATGGCAGCACGCTCATCGCCCTGGCTGGCCAGCTGGGCTGCACGGGCCTTGGCCTGGATTTTTCCGAGAGCATGCTGGACCTGGCCCGGGCCGCCGCCGAAGCCGGACTGGACAAGATCCTGGCCTTCCGCCACTGCGGCGTGCAGAATCTGCCCCAGGACCTGGGGCTGTTCGACTGCGCCATCACCGAGCGCTGCCTCATCAACCTGGACAGCGAGGCCGAGCAGCACACAGCCTTCTCATCCATCATGTTGCACCTGCGGCCCGGCGGCCGGTATTTCATGATCGAGGGCTCCATCGACGGCTTCCACCGCCTGAACGAGCAGCGCGCCCTGTTCGGCCTGGAGCCCATTGGCCCGCCCTGGCACAACCTGCTCTTCAACGAGGAGGCCGTGCGCGGCTGGGCCAGTGCGGAGTGCGTCCTGGAGGAGATCGACTCCTTTGCCAGCACGTACTATCTGTTGAGCCGCGTGGTCTACGCCAGGCTGGCCCAGGACAGCGGCGAGCCCTTGCGCTACGATTCGCCCATCAACACCATCGCCTGCAAGCTGCCCGCGCACGGCGACTATGGCCCCACCCGGCTCTGGGTCTGGCGGCGGGCGTAAGAACGACCACCCAAGCGAGGAACGACATGAGCAACATATACATGGCCGGTCCCTGGATCACCGAGCACGAGATCAAAACCGTGGAAAAGGCCATGCGCGACTGGTACGAGAAGCCGTACTACTATTGCGAGACCTTCCAGGACGAGTTCGCCGCGTACCACGGCCGGGCCTATGGCCTGATGACGCCCAACTGCACCACGGCCATCCACCTCCTGCTCACGGCGCTCGGCATCGGCCCCGGCGACGAGGTGCTCGTGCCCGAATGCACCTGGATCGCCAGCGCCGCGCCCATCACCTACCTGGGCGCCACCCCGGTGTTCTGCGACATCGACCCGGTCTCCTGGTGCATCGACGCGGAGAGCGCCCGCCGGAGCATCACCAGCCGCACCAAGGCGCTCATCGCCGTGGACCTCTACGGCAACATGCCGGACATGGCCGCGCTTCAGGCCCTGTGCGACGAGCACGGCATCTTCCTGGTGGAGGACGCGGCCGAGGCCGTGGGCAGCACGCTAAAGGGCGTGCGCGCGGGCAAGTTCGGCGTGGGCTCGGTGTTCAGCTTCCACCGCACCAAGACCATTGTCACCGGCGAGGGCGGCATGCTGCTCCTGGACGACAAGGCCCTGTTCGAGCGTTGCAGCATCCTGCGCGACCACGGCAGGCGTCCCGGCGGCCCCATGTACATGAACGAAGAGGTCACTTACAAGTACATGCCCTTCAACATCCAGGCGGCCATCGGCTACGCCCAGTTTCAGCGCATCGACGAGCTGGTGGGCAAGAAGCAGTGGATCCTGGCCAAGTACCGCGAGCACCTTTGCGGCGTGCCGGACATCCTGCTCAACCCCGAGCCCGAGGGCGGGGTCAACGGCACCTGGATCACGGCCCTGGTCTTTGGCAAAAGCCACGGACTGACCAAGCTTGCGGCCATGGACCGGCTCATCAAGCTGGGCCTGCCCGCGCGGCCCTTCTTCTACCCGCTGTCCAGCCTGGACGCCTATCCGGGCATGCGCGAAATCTACGAGCCCAGGAACCCGGTGAGCTACGACGTCTCGGCCCGGGGCATCAACCTGCCCGGAGCCCTGAACCTCACCGAGGAGCAGATCGTCCAGGTGTGCGACGGCATCAAGGCCATCCTGGCCTAGGCCCTGGCAGAACGGAAATTGGAGCAGAACATGAACGCGCTTTCACAACACGGCAGCCTGGACGGGGCCAAGGTCCTCATCACCGGCGGCCTGGGCTTCATCGGCTCAAACCTGGTGCATGCCTGCGTGGAGGCCGGGGCCGAGGTCACGGTCTTCGACTGCCTGGACCCGCGCTCCGGCGGCAACATGGCCAACCTTGAGGGCGTGCAGGAAAAAATCCGCCTGGCCTTCCACGACATCCAGGACTTCGACCGGGTGAGCAGGCACGTGGTGGGCAAGGACGCGGTCTTCAACTGCGCGGCCTCCACCTCGCACCCCTTCTCCATGCGCGAGCCCTGGCTGGACCAGGACATCAACTGCACCGGCACCATCAACCTGCTGGAAGCCATCCGGCGCTTCAACCCGGCCGCCCGGCTGGTGCACGTGGGCACCACCACCCAGCTTGGGCCCCTGCACTACTCCCCGGCCGACGAGCAGCACCCGGAGTTCCCCACGGACATCTACTCCGCCAACAAGGGCGTGAGCGAGAAGTATGTGCTCATCTACGCCCGCAGCCACGGGCTGAATGCCACCGTGGCCCGGCTCTCCAACCCCTATGGCCCGCGCGCGGCCATCCACAGCCCGGAGTTCACCTTCAACAACTACTTCGTCGGCCTGGCGCTCCAGAACAAGCCCATCACCGTGTTCGGCGACGGCGCGCAAAAGCGCAACGTCATCTTTGTCGGCGACGCGGTGGCAGGGCTCCTGGCCTTGGGGCGGCACCCCGCAGCGCGCGGCGAGACCTTCTTCGTCGTGGGCGACGAGCACTTCAGCGTGGCCGAAATCGCACGGCTGACCGTGGAGGTCATGGGCGCGGGCGAGGTGCGCCACGTGGACTGGCCTGCGGGCCGCAAGATCATCGACGTGGGCGACGCCGTCATCAGTAACGCCAAGATCAAGCAGACCATCGGCTGGAGCCCGTGCGTTGATCTGCGCGCCGGGCTGCAGAAGACCGCGCGTTTCTACGCCGAACACCTTACCAACTACCTGAGGTAACGCATGCGCATCGTCGTCACCGGCGCTTTGGGCCACATCGGCTCCCGCCTCATCCGCGACCTGCCCGGGGCCTTCCCCGGCGCCGAGATCGTCCTCATCGACAACCTGGCCGTGCAGCGCTACCCCTCGCTGTTCAACCTGCCCGCAACGGCCAAATACCACTTCGTCGAGGGCGACGTGCTCAAGCTCGACCTGGTCCCGCTGTTCAAGGGCGCGGATGTGGTCATGCACCTGGCGGCCATCACCAACGCCGCAGGCAGCTTCGACATCGCCAGCAAGGTGGAGCGCGAGAACTTCGAGGCCACCAACCGCGTGGCCGAGGCCTGCCTGGAAGCTGGCGCGCCGCTCATCCACCTCTCCTCCACCAGCGTCTACGGCACCCAGGCCGAGGTGGTGGACGAGAACTGCCCCGAGAGCGACCTGCAGCCCCAGAGCCCCTACGCCGAGACCAAGATCCGCGAGGAGAAGCTGCT
>MGTN01000156.1:11327-18755 GCA_001799475.1 Desulfovibrionales bacterium GWA2_65_9
GAAGCGGCCCTACCTGGACCTGGCCGACGCCATGCGCGCCATCCTGCTGATCATGGAGAAGCAGCTCTACGACGGACAGATCTACAACGTGCTGACCCACAACCGCACCGTGCGCCAGGTGGTGGACGCCATCCGCGCCCACGTGCCCGACCTCTCCGTCCAGTTCGTGGACCACAAGATCATGAACCAGCTCTCCTACGACGTGTCCTGCGCCAAGTTCGAGGCCAAGGGCTTCCAGGCCCAGGGCGACCTGGCGCAAGGCATAGCCGAAACCATCGCCCTGTTGCGCGGGGCCAATACTTTCAGCCTCTAGCCGGAGCAGAGACCATGTACACCCGTGAAGAATTCGAGGCCATGCGCGTGCAGAAGGCCCAAGAAATGGCCCAGGACGCGGCCCTGCAAAAGGACGCCCTGGATGTGCTCTTGCGCGCCGACCAGCACAACTGGCTGCACCAGACCACCTGGCTGGGTGAGCCCCTGCTCCAGACCGCCCAGGACATGTTCGCCGTGCAGGACATCATGTGGCGCACCAGGCCGCGCTTCGTCGTGGAATGCGGCGTGGCCTGGGGCGGCTCGTCATTGTTCCTGGCCACCCTGCTTCAGACCCTCGGCGGCGAGGCCGTCATCGGCATCGACGTCTACGTGCCGGACGACCTGCGCCAGCGCCTGGCCTCCAAGGGTTCCGTGTCTGAGCGCATCGAGCTGCACCAGGCCAGTTCCATCGACCCGGCCACCGTGGAGCTGGTCGCCAAGCGCCTGGGCGGCTGCCGCGATGTGCTGGTGATCCTGGACTCGCACCACACCCACGAGCATGTGCTACAGGAGCTGCGGCTCTACAGCCCCTTTGTCGGCCCCGGCCAGTACCTGATCTGCGGGGACACCATCCTGGACCACATCCCGGTCCAGACGCACCGGCCCAGGCCCTGGGGGCCGGGCAACAGCCCCAAGTCCGCCCTGGATGCCTTCCTGGCCGAGCAGCAGCGCTTCGAGGTGGACCAGGCCCTGGAGAACAAGCTGCTCTTCACCTGCAGCCCCGGCGGCTACCTGCGGGCCAGGGCTTAGGAACGACAAGGAAACGCATGGTCCGGGACACCGACCTCACCATCCTGCTGCCCATCAAGGGCAACGTCTGCTTCACCTGGCGGTTCATGGCCTGGGCCGAGGCGGTGCGCCTGCCCTTCGCCCTCTTGATCGCCGACGGCAGCGAGGGCGACGAGACCCGGAACATGCTCTCCGATCCGGGCCGGTTCCCCAACATGCGCTACGACTATGTGCGCCACGCCCCGGACGCCGACCTGACCCGCTACTACGCCAAGATGGCCGAGTCCCTGGAGCGCATCGCCACCCCCTATGCGGTGGTGAGCTGCAACGACGACTTCCACCTGCCGGGCGGCCTGCGCGCTGCCATGGCCCTGCTGAATGAGAACCCCGATGCCGTGGCCGCAGGCGGCGACATGCAGGACTTCGTGGTCGAGCCCGGCTGCCGGCCCGGAGCCTTTGAGCGGGTCTACGGCCCCTTGTCCCTGACGCAGCGGGTGTTCCACGCCGGGCAGAACACCGCGGCCACGACCAGGGAGCGCATCCGGCAGTTCATGCGCCACGGCTTCAACACCAGCCTCTGGACCGCCGTGCACCGCACCGGGACCCTGCGGGCCAGCTACCAGACCCTACGTGCGGCAGCCCCGGGCGACGTCTATTTCTCCGACCACCTGCTTTCGCTCATGACTCTGACTGCGGGCACTGCGCTACGCACCCCAATGCCCTTCTACCTGCACCAGGCCTGCTCGCATGAGAGCATGGGCGGCGAGTTGTCCCAGGCCTACCCCACCCAGCGACACTGGCTCAAGCGCCCCGGTTGGAAGGATGATTTTGAGCGGGTCGTCGAAACAGTGGCTCAGGCCATCGCCGAACACGATGGCCTCGGCCGTGATGAGGCCCGGGAATTCATGCGCGGGGAATACCTGGCCCGCATCGGGGCCACGGCCATTGACCAGGCCACAGGCGCTGTCGCGCCGGAGCCGGAGTCCGACCAGGCGGCCATGCTCGCCTCGCAAGACTTTCAGGCCATCATGGACCATGTGGCCACGCCGCCGCCGCTTCCGGAGGAACTCACCCAGCTGCACGCCGCCATGACGCGCAAGCCTGGCGCCCTGCGCCAGCTGCGGCACCGCATCAACCAGCACGGATACCATGCCCTGGTGGGCATGGAGAGACTCTGCCGGAGGCTGCGCTCATGACCCCTGCCGCACACGCTGGACCAACGCCCGGCAAGACGCCGAGGGGCAAGCGGCTCCTGCAATGGGCGCTTTTGATCGCGGCCACCGCCTTTGTCTGTGACGCGCTCATCGGCCTGGGCATCGTCGCTTTCCGCCTGGACGAGCGCGTGGCTGAGGGCCTGCGCGGCGCACACCACCTGTTGGTGGAGCACGCCTACAAAAGCTACATCCTGCGTCCGGGGCAGAAGATTCCCGCCCGCGATGGCCGGATCATCCAGATCAACGAGAACGGCCACATGGTCTACGCCGAAGACCTGGACCTAGCCACCCGGCCCAAGGCCTCCGGCGAGGTGCGCATGCTCTTCCTGGGCGGCTCCACCACCTACCAAGGCTGGGCCTTTGACGTGGCCGACCTGCTGAACCGCGAGAGCGGGGGAAAGAACACATACAAGGTCATCAACGCTGGCACAGGGATGTACACCTCCCAGGAAAACCTCATCGACCTGGCCATCTGCGGTTTTTCCTACAAGCCGGACCTGGTGGTGGCCTACCTGCCGGTGAACGACGTCTACTGGACCGCCAGCTACCCCGGCTTCCGGCGCGACTACACGCACATGCGCGTGCCGCTCAAGGTCGGCGTGCCGCTGTTCGAGCGCCGCCACAGTTACCCGTTCACCCTGCGGCTGGCCTACACGCTCTACCGGAACTCCCACGACCTGACCTGGTTCGCCGCCCGCGGCCCCTTCCCGGCCGAGGACATCGTCCAGCGCGGCAGCGTGCCCCAGCTTGAGGGAGTCACGGCTGCGGTCATCGAGAACATCCAGAGCATGAAGGCCCTGTGCGAGGCCAGGGGCATCCCCTTTGTCCTCATCACCCAAAAATTGTTCCCCACGCCCAACCCCAGCGCAAAAATCCTGGACAAGGCCACCGACGAGGTCATCGCCCGGATCAAGCAGGCCAAGGAACTGCGGCCCATCCATCTGCTGGACATGGCGCAGGCCTTTCCCGACGTCTGGGACGAGGCCAGCAAGGCCCGGGTCAGGGCGGCGTTCCCCGGACGCGAGGCGGAATACGGCGGCTTCGGGCCACCGCCTTCTTACGACAGCATGCATTTCAACCCGGCGGGGGTGCTGCTGTTCGCGGCCATCGTCAGGGACTACCTGGCGGACCAAGGTCTTGTGCCCACAAGCCACCGCCTTCGGGCCAAGCATGGCCAACCCCAGGCACCCTGACGGCAGCTCCACCACAGGCTTTCTTGCCCCGCGCAGCATATTGAACTATGCAAAACCGGGCCGCCACACGACTGCAAGAGGATGGAACACATGAGAATCGCGCTGATCTGGCCATACGGCAACGACATCACCTACAGCCTTCCGCTGGGGATTGGCTATCTCATCGCCAACATGAAGAACCCCGCGCACGAGATCAGGGTCTTCGACGGAACCTTGCGCGAGAAGGACTCCGACTCGCCGGAGTTCCGCGAATTTCTGCGCGACTTCGCCCCGGACATCGTCGGGGTCTCGTGCTGGTCCAAGACCTTCAAGGAGGCGCTCAAGGCGCTGGCCCTGGCCAAGGCGCTGAACTCCGCAGTCGTCACCGTCATGGGCGGCGTGCACCCCACGGCCTACCCCGAGAAAAGCATTGAGCCAGCCCAGGTGGATTATCTGCTCTGCGGCGAGGGCGAAGTCACCTTTCCGGACTTTGTCGAGCGCCTGGCCACGGGCCAGTCCCTGCTCGACCTGCCGGGGCTGGTGTTCCGCGCACTGGACGGACAGCTCGTGCGCAACAAGGTGCATTTTGAGGACGACCTGGACAAGCTCGCCTGGCCGGACTACGACGCCATCAACCTTCAGGAATATATAGAGAAGGGCTACCGCTACTTCTCCCGGAAGAAGCAGAACGCGCCCATCTGGGCCACGCGCGGCTGCCCGTACCACTGCAAATTCTGCTCGGGCCCGGTGGTCAACGGGCACAAGATCCGTTCCCATTCCATCGGCTACCTCGTGAACTGGATCAAGTTCCTGTACACCACATATGGCATCCGCCACATCAACATCATCGACGACAACTTCACCTTCCACAAGGAATACACCCGCGAGTTCTGCCACGCCATGATCCGCGAGAAGCTCACGGGCTTAAGCATCTCCACGGCCAACGGCATCCGCGCCCAGCGCACGGACTTCGAGACGTACAAGCTCATGAAGCAGGCCGGATGGTTCATGGTCACCGTGGCCCCGGAGAGCGGCTCGCCCCGGGTGCTGGGGCTCATGCGCAAGGCGCTGGACCCGGCCATCTGGCCGGACAAGATCAAGGAGATCCGCAAGGCCGGGCTCACGACCCACGCGGCCATCCTCATCGGCTTCCCCGGCGAGACCCCGGAGGACATCGCGCTGACGGCCGAGCTCATCCGCAAAAGCGACTTCGACTCCATCGGGGTCCAGTATTTCCAGCCCCTGCCGGGCACGCCCATCTATGACGAGCTGGTGGCCAAGGGCGAGATCGAGGACGAGCTGCTGCCCAACTGCACCACCGGCGCGCGCCAGTACGTGACCCCAGGGCTCAAGGACTTCAACTTCGCCAAGTTCGCCTTCCGCATGTACATGGAGAACTTCCTGCGCAGGCCGCTCGGCACCATCTCCGAAATCCTGGTCTTCCCTCCGGGACTCATCGCCCGGCGGGTCATGTACCTGTGCCTGGACGCGCTGCGCCTGGTGGGCCGGACGGCCAGCGGCCGGGGCAAGGGCTCGACCCTGGACACACACTTCCCCAAGCCCGGCGGCCCCATGAACCCGGCGTGACCAGGACGGCACCGGCGACCATATCCAACACGCAAAAGGACCAGCCATGTTCAACGACGCGACGATACTCATCACCGGCGGCACAGGCTCCTTCGGCCACAAGTGCACGGAGATGCTCTTTGAGCACTATTCCCCGCGCAAGGTCATCATTTTCAGCCGCGACGAATTCAAACAGTACGAGATGTCCCTGCTCTTCCCAACGGACCGCTTCCCGAACATCCGCTTCTTTCTTGGCGATGTGCGTGACAAGGACCGCCTGTGGCGCGCCTTCCACGGCGTGGACTTCATCATCCACGCCGCAGCCATGAAGCAGGTGCCCGCTGCGGAGTATAACCCCACCGAGTGCATCAAGACCAACATCACTGGCGCGCAAAACGTGGTCAACATGGCTGCGGACCGAGGGGTGAAGAAGGTCATGGCCCTTTCCACAGACAAGGCCGCCAATCCGATTAACCTGTACGGCGCCACCAAGCTCTGCTCGGACAAGCTGTTCGTGGCCGCCAACGCCTTCGTGGGCTCCAGCAAGACGCGCTTTTCCGTGGTGCGCTATGGCAACGTGCTGGGCAGCCGGGGCAGCGTGGTGCCCCTGTTCGAGCGCCAGCGCGAGACCGGCAGGCTCACCGTGACCGACCCGCGCATGACACGCTTCTGGATTACCAGGGAGCAGGGGGTACAGTTCGTGCTGCGCTGCATGGAGAACATGCTCGGCGGCGAGGTTTTCGTGCCCAAACTGCCCAGCATGAACATCATGGATCTGGCCGAGGCCATCGCGCCCGGCTGCGCCGTGGACATCACCGGCATCCGCCCCGGCGAGAAGATCCACGAGATCATGGTACCCGCCGCAGATTCGCGCCGCACCCTGGAGTTCGACGACCATTACGCCATCATGCCCGACGACGAGGATCTGGCCGCGCGCATGCGGGGCAAGGGCAAGAACGTGCCCGACGGGTTCGAGTACGAGTCCGGCACGAATCCCTGGAAACTTGGCTGCGAGGAACTGCGGACCATGCTGGAGAACATGTGATCCCCTACGGCAGACAGTGCCTTGACGAGGACGACGTGGCCGCCGTGGCGGCTGCGCTACGCTCGGACTTCCTCACTTGCGGACCGCGCGTGGGCGCTTTCGAGCGCGCCGTGGCCGAATTCTGCGGGGCTCCGCACGCCGTGGCCGTGTCCAGCGGAACCGCAGCCCTGCATTGCGCCATGATGGCCCTGGACATCCGCACCGGAGACGAGGTCATTGTCCCGCCCATGACCTTCGCGGCCACGGCCAACTGCGTGTTGTACCAGCGGGGCACGCCGGTCTTCGTCGATGTGGACCCGGAAACCCTGCTGCTGGACCCGGCCCAGGTGGAGCAGAAGATCACCCCGCGCACCAGGGCCATCATCGGCGTGGACTATGCCGGGCAGCCCTGCGCCTGGGCAGCCCTGCGGGACATCGCCGACCGCCGGGGCTTGGCCCTGGTGGCCGACTCCTGCCACGCCATCGGCGCTGAGGACCAGGGTCGCAAGGTGGGCACCCTGGCGGATATGACCGTGCTGAGCTTCCACCCGGTGAAGCACCTGACCACCGGCGAAGGCGGCATGGTCCTCACCGCAGACCAAGCCCTGGCCGAGCGCCTGCGCCTGGTGCGCAGCCACGGCATCACCACGGACCACCGCCAGCGCGAGCAGGCCGGAGCCTGGTTCTACGAGATGACTGAGCTTGGCTTCAATTACCGCATCACCGACATCCAGTGCGCTCTGGGGCTCTCGCAACTGGGCAAGCTGCCCGGCTTTCTGGCCCGCCGCAGGGCCATCGCCGCCCGCTACGGCGAAGCCCTGGCCGGAAGCGCCGCACGCCCCCTGGCCCTGCGCCCCGGCGCGCTGCACGCCTGGCACCTGTTCGTGGTGCGCGTGGATGACCGGGACCAGGTTTTTTCCGCCCTGCGCGCGGCGGGCATCGGCTGCAATGTGCACTACATCCCCGTGCATCTGCACCCCTATTACCGCAAGACGCTGGGGACCGGCCCCGGCCTGTGCCCCGTGGCCGAAGCAGCCTTCGGCCAGATTCTGACCCTGCCGCTCCACCCCGGCATGTCCGACGCCGACTGCGACACCGTGGTTGCGGCGGTTCACGCAGCCACGCAAGGAGATCGCCCATGAGCGACTTCAGCACCGAACAGGAACGCTTCTGGGCCGAGGACTTCGGCCAGGAGTACATCGGCCGCAACATGGACGAGGCGCTTTTGCGGGCCAAGCTGGCCTTTTTCGCCCGGCTGCTGCAGCGCACCGGCGCGCTGGGCTCGGCCATCGAACTGGGGGCCAATGTGGGGCTCAACCTGCGCGCCCTGAAGCTGCTGGTCCCGGCCCTGCGCCTGGAGGCTGTGGAAATCAACGCCCAGGCCGCCGAGGCCCTGCGCCAAAGCAATGTG
>MGTN01000156.1:18762-26353 GCA_001799475.1 Desulfovibrionales bacterium GWA2_65_9
TGGTCGGCGAGTACTACAACCCCAAGCCCGTGAGCATCCCCTACCGGGGGCACCAGGACCGCCTCTTCAAGCGCGACTTCGCCGGGGAACTGCTGGACCGTTTCCCTGACCTGGCCCTGGTTGACTACGGCTTTCTGTACCACCGCGACCCCCACTTCCCGCAGGACGACATCACATGGTTCCTGCTGGAGAAACGGTCCTGACCCAAGGAGCCTCAAAAGCCGTGGCCGCCCCTCCCATGCCCCCCACCCTCATGCTGCGCGCCGATGCCTCTGCCGAGATGGGCACCGGGCACGTCATGCGCTGCCTGGCTTTGGCCATGGCCTGGAGGGAAATAGACGGCAGGGCCGTGTTCCTCTCCCGGCTGCCGGAGCCTTTGGCTCAGCGCATTCGCGCCGAGGGCTTCGAGTTGGCGGAGTTCTGCGGCGAGCCCGGATGCTCTGAGGACCTGGAGGCCGCAGCCTGCCTGCTGCCCGGGACCGAGCGTCCCTGGATCGTCCTGGACGGCTACCATTTCCCGACCGGCTACTGCTCGGCCCTGCGCAAGCTTGGCCGGGTGCTGGCCATCGACGATTTCGGCGCGGCCCATTTTGCCGAAGCCGGCATGCACCTGGACCAGAACCTCGACGGGGGGCGGCCTGGCGGCTACCCGGAGGACGCCCTGGCCCTGCTCGGCCCGGCTTACGCGCTCCTGCGCCCCGAGTTCCGGTCCCCGCCCGCCCGCGACCCGGACCGCCCCTGCCGCCAAGTGCTGGTGACCCTGGGCGGCAGTGACCCGGCAGGGCTGACCTGCGCCGTGCTGGAAGCCTTGGCGCGGGTGTTGCCAGAGGGTGTCCGCTGCCTGACCATCGCGGGCGCGGCCAACCCCCGGAAGGAAGCTCTCCAGGCGCTGACCCAGCGGCTTGGCCCAAACTTCGAGTTGCGCGACAACGTCTCCGACATGGCCGCGCTGATGGCTCAGGCGGACCTGGCCGTCACTGCGGCTGGCAGCACGGTCTGGGAGCTGGCTTGCATGGGCGTGCCCATGCTGGTCATGCCGGTGGCCGACAATCAGGTGCCAGTGGCTCGGGCCATATGCCGGGCCGGGGCCGGGGCCGGGCTTGCATTTGGCTCACTGGAGTCGTGGAGCCCGAAGGAACTGGAAGGCTGCGTGGATTCTCTCCTGTCCGACGCGACTCAGCGCGCCGCCATGGCGCGGGCTGGCCAATGCTTGGTGGACGGGCAGGGGGCGTTGCGCGTGGTGCAGGCCATGCGCGCCCTGGCCGAGCCTCTCCCCGCGACGCTACCCCTGCTCCCGGCCACCCCGGACGACATCCGCGAGGTCTGGCTGCTGGCCAACCAGCCCTCAGTGCGGACCAATGCAATCCACCCCGAACCGATCCCCTGGGCCGACCATGAGGTCTGGTACTGTCGGCGGATGGCCGCTACGGACTCCCTCTTTTTGCTCTGCCGGTTGGGCGGCTGCCTCGCCGGGCAGATCCGTTACGAGCCGGAGAACGGGGCGGCGCTGGCGAGCTTCTCCGTGGCCAAGCCCTTCCGGGGCCGCGGCCTGGGGCGGCGTCTGCTGGCCGAGACCTGGCGTGAAGCCTGCCGGAGCCTGGGCCTTGGCCGGGCGCGTGGAGTCGTCTTTGCAGGCAACGCCCCTTCAGCGGCCTGCTTCAGCAAGGCGGGCTTCCGCCAAGTGGGGACAGAGGTCCACTGCGGACGCGATTTTCTCATCTTTGAGGGGGCCTGCCCATGAGCCGACACGTGCCCGAAATCACCATCGCCGGACGCGCCATCGGCGCCGGGCACCCGGTCTACATCATCGCCGAGGTGAGCGCCAACCACGGCCAGGACTTTGACCGCGCGGTGCGCATCCTGGAAGCGGCCAAGGCCTGCGGCGCGGACGCGGTGAAGCTCCAGACCTACACGCCGGACACGCTGACCATCGACTGCGACGCCGAGCCGTTTCGCATCAAGGGCACGCTCTGGGAGGGCCGGACGCTATACGACCTCTACGGCGAGGCCTTCACCCCCTGGGACTGGCAGCCCAGGCTCATGCGCGCGGCAGAGGACCTGGGGCTGACGCTCTTTTCCTCCCCCTTTGACGCCACCGCCGTGGACTTTCTCGAAGACATGGGCGTTCCGGCATACAAGGTCGCCTCCTTCGAACTGGTCGACACCGCCCTGCTGCAAAAAATCGGGCGCACGGGCAAGCCGGTCCTGCTTTCCACCGGCATGGCCAGCCTGGAGGAGATCGACGAAGCGGTGCGCACGCTACGCATTGCGGGTACAGACCAGTTGGCCCTGCTCAAATGCACCAGCGCCTACCCCGCAGCCCCGGCCGACATGCATCTGCGCACCATCGCGGACATGGCGCAGCGCTTCGGCTGTCCCACGGGCCTGTCTGACCACACCCTGGGCATTGCCGTGCCGGTGGCCGCAGTGGCGCTCGGCGCCTGCATCGTGGAGAAGCACCTGACCCTGTCCAGAGCTGATGGCGGGCCGGATGGGGCTTTCTCGCTGGAGCCCTCCGAGTTCGCGGCCATGGTGGAGGCCGTGCGCCAGGCTTCCCAGGCCATGGGTCGGGTGAACTACACATTGACGGAGAACGAAAGGCAGAGCAGGATTTTCAGGCGGTCGCTGTTCGTGGTGCAGGACATAGCCGAGGGCGCGCCCTTCACCGCTGAAAACGTCCGCTCCATCCGTCCGGGCCACGGGCTGCACCCCCGGCATCTCCCCGAGATCCTGGGGCGCACCGCCGCAAGCCGCATCGCGCGGGGAACGCCGTTGTCCTGGGAACTCATCCGCAGAGGGCAGGGAGCATGATCGCCGCAGTCATCCCCGCACGAGCCGGGAGCAAGCGCATTCCGGGAAAGAACATCCGGCCCTTCGCCGGACGGCCCATGATCTGCCACAGCATCCAGGCCGCCCTCGACGCCGGGGTTTTCGACGCCGTCTTTGTCAGCACAGACTCTGAGGACATCGCCCAGATCGCCAGGGGCTGCGGCGCGCAGGCCCCGTTCGCACGACCGCCGGAACTGGCAGACGACCACACGGCCTTGGCCCCGGTGCTGCTGCACGCCCTGGATCAGATCGAGGCCGGGGGACAGCAAGTTGAACTGCTCTGCCTGATCTACGCCACGGCGCCGCTGCTTGAACCGGCAGCCTTACGCCAGGGGCTGGAGGTAATGCGCTCGCGCCAAGCCGACGCCGTCTTCAGCGTGGCCTCCTTTCCCGCGCCAGTCCAACGCGCGCTGACCCTCGACCCGGAAGGCCAGCTCAGGATGCTCTGGCCGGAGCATGAGCTGACACGCTCACAGGACCTGCCTGCGGCCTACCACGATGCCGGGCAGTTCCACTGGCTCCGGACCGAATCCTTCCGGCAGCAAGGCCGGTTGTACATGGACAGATCGTTTCCGGTGATCATCCCGCGCCACCGGGTCCAGGACATCGACACGCCCGAGGACTGGGCACGCGCAGAGACATTGTTCGCAATGCTGGCCTCGACCAATGGCCGCCCAGACAGGAGCAGACCATGATCCGTTATTGCACACATTGCCTTTTCCCCGAGACCAAGCCCGACCTTGAGTTTGACGAAGCGGGCGTATGCAGCGCTTGCAACTACTTCGCCCGGCGCAAGGAGGTGGACTGGGACGTCCGCAAGAAGGAGCTCATGGCCCTTCTCGACAAGTACCGCAATCGCGACGGCAGCAACTACGACTGCATCGTCCCGAGCAGCGGCGGCAAGGACAGCCACTTCCAGGTCATCAAGATGCTGGAGCTGGGCATGAACCCGCTGGTGGTGACCGGCTCCACCTGCTCCCTGTCCGACATCGGGCGGCGCAACATCGAAAACCTCAAGCGCCTCGGCGTCGATTACCTGGAAGTGACCCTGAACAAAGTTGTCCGGCACAAGCTCAACCGCTTCACCCTGGTCAACATCGGCGACATATCCTGGCCGGAGCATGTGACCATCTTCACCGTGCCTGTGCACATTGCCGTGAAGTTCAACGTTCCGCTCATCATCTGGGGCGAGAACTCCCAGAACGAATACGGCGGCCCGGCAGCTGCGGCGGACAATAACGTGCTCAGCCGCCGCTGGCTGGAGGAATTCGGCGGGCTGCTTGGCCTGCGCGTCACGGATCTCATCGGACAGGAAGGCATTACGGCCAAGGACCTGATCCTCTATACCTACCCGCAGGACGAGGAACTGCAACGGGCCAAGGTGACTGGACTTTTCCTGGGTTACTACCTGCCCTGGGACGGAATGCAGAACGCCATGATCGCTCAAAGCAACGGTTTTGAGTGCCTGCCCGGCTTCGCGGAGGGCTCCCTGGCCAATTATGAAAACCTGGACAACCACCAGACCGGCATCCACGACTACTTCAAGTACCTGAAATACGGCTTCGGCAGGGCCACGGACATCGCCAACCTGTTCATCCGCCGGGGCCGTCTCAGCCGCTCCGACGCGCTCGCGATGGTCAAGGTCCACGACGGCGCATTCCCCTGGACCTACCTGGGCAAGCCCCTCAAGGCCATCCTGGGCGAAATCGGCATGAGCGTTGAGGCATTCGAGGCGGTCTGCGACCGCTACACCAACAAAAAGATCTTCCGCACCGACGCCAAGGGTCGGCTGGTTAAACACCCCGACGGGAGTCCCTGGAAATTAAACGACGACAACCCATGAGAAACATCGCCATCATCGATTACGGCCTGTGCAATCTGGACTCGGTAGTCCGGGCGGTGGAAATTTGCGGAGCTCAACCGCTGCCCACACGGACGCCAGAAGATCTGGAAGAGGCCGATGGGCTCATCCTGCCCGGCGTGGGTGCCTTTCCCGACGCCATGGCCGGGCTTGAGCAGCAAGGCTTTGTGGAGCCGTTGCGCCGATTGGTCCTGGACCAGGCGCGGCCTTTTCTGGGCATCTGCCTGGGCATGCAGCTCATGGCCGAATACGGGGTCGAGGGAGGAGAGCGTGCGGGTCTTGGGCTGGTGCCCGGCAAGGTTGTCCGCCTCCTGCCCGATGCCCCCGGCACAAGGGTGCCGCATGTGGGCTGGAACGAGGTCCACCACTTGCGCCCTTGCCCCTTGTTTGAGGGCATCCCCACAGGCCGGGACTTCTATTTCGTGCACAGCTACCACTTCGCCGCACGGGAGGACCATATCCTGGCGACGACACCCTACTGCGGGAGCTTCGCCTCGGTCGTTGGCCGGGGCACCCTCTTCGGTACCCAGTTCCATCCGGAAAAAAGTCTCGCTGATGGCCTGAAAACACTTAGGAACTTCATCGCATTATGCTGAAAATCAGAATCATCCCCACCCTGTTGCACAAGGACCTGGGCCTGGTGAAAGGCATTGGGTTCAACTCCTGGCGCAGGGTTGGCAGCGCCCTGCAAAGCATTCAGGTCTATGGCCTGCGCGGGGTGGACGAGCTGATCTTTTTGGACATCAGCGCCACAAACGACTCCCGCCCGCCGGACTTCCAGACCATCGACGATCTGGCGGACAACTGCTTCATGCCGCTCACCGTGGGCGGCGGAGTCAACTCGCTGGAAGACGTGCACAGGCTGTTGCGCGTGGGGGCTGACAAGGTCGCCATCAACAGCGCCGCCGTGGCCACACCGGGGCTGATCTCGGAGGCGGCCAAGCGCTTCGGCAGCCAGTGCATGGTGATTTCCATCGACTACAGGCAGCATCCGGACGGCAGGCGCGAGGTCTTCACCCACGGCGGTTCACGGCCGACCGGGCTCGACCCGGTGGCGTTCGCAAGGCAGGCTGCGGACCTGGGTGCGGGAGAGATCTTGCTGACATCCGTGGAGCGCGACGGAGCCATGACCGGCTTCGACCTGGAGGGAATCTCCCTGGTGAGCGGGGCCGTGGGCATTCCGGTCATTGCCTCTGGCGGCGCTGGCGGGTATGAGGACATGTACCGCGCCGTGGTCGAAGGCGGAGCCTCTGCCGTGGCTGTGGCCAGCATCTTCCACTTCACCGAGATGACGCCCAAGGAAGCGAAGAGGTACCTTGCAGACAGGGGGCTCCCGGTGCGTCTGGACGCCGCCGCATCTTCCCCCTCATAGGAACGTAATGGACCTGTGGCCAGCAGTATCATTTCCGGGAGTATCCCATGACACGCTCAGATAACCACGCCCATCCCTTTCCCGGCGTCATCAGAATCGAGCCGGCCAGCGCTTGCACGCTGCGGTGCAGGCACTGCCCAACGGGCACGGTCGCAATGCCCAGGGGAATCATGCCCTGGCCGACCTTCGAGAAGATCGTGGCGGACCTTGAACCGCACCGGGACGCCCTACGCGTGGCGGTGCTGTACCACGGAGGCGAGCCACTGCTGAACAAAGAAGTCTTCCGCATGGTTGAGGTGCTGAAAAGCAGCCTGGGCATCGGCTTCGTCAAGATGGTCAGCAACGGTATGCTGCTGGACCAGTCCTGCCGCGACCAGATACTGACCTGCGGCATCGATTCCGTGGAAGTCTCCGTGGACGGCAGAAGCCCTGCGGAAAATGATCACATCCGCCGGGGCGCATGCTTTCCGCAGATCGCGGCCAATGTGCGCAGCCTGCTTGCCAGCCGCACCGCGACCGGCAGCGCCAAGCCGCAGGTAATCCTCTCCAGCACCCAGTTTCTCGATCCCGACGCGCTCTCCAGCCACGCCGAGGAGGCCCCCCTTGCACCGCCGCCGCCGGCATGGCTGCTCGAAGCCTTCGTCGAAGCTGCACCCGACGAGATCAAGACCACCTGGGCCATGCGCTGGCCCGAGATGGCCGTGGAGGCTCCATTGCAGGTCGCGACACAGCCAGGCCAACCCGCCAGGTACTGCGACCACCTGGTCAGCACCCTGACCATCCGCTGGGACGGCAATGTCGTGCCGTGCTGCTACGACCTGACCAGTTCCTGCGTGGTGGGCAATGTCCACGCAGAGAGCCTGGGCGACATCTGGACCGGCAGCCGCATGGCCGAACTGAGGGCCGCTGTGGCGGCGGGACGCCCGCTCGCGCCCTGCGCACACTGCAGTCACCTGGGCCCGACACGCTATCTCGTTGCCGAGGGGGAACTGGCATGACCCGCCTGCTCTTCATCAACCCCTGCCTGCGGCCCGGCGCAAAGCGCAAGTACCCTCCGGTCGGGCTGGCCTGCGTCATGACGGCCGTCGAGAAAGCCGGTTTCGCCTTCGACCTCATCGACATGGACGCCGAGGACATGTCCATGGCGGAGCTGCGCGCCAAGCTCAAAAGCGAACGCTACGACATCTGCGGCCTCGGCTGCATTGTCACCGCATTGCGTCTGGTCAAGGAGATCGCGGCCATCGTCCGCCAGGAGAACCCCGAGTGCCTGATCATGGCCGGGAACTCCGTGGCCACATCCATCCCGGAGCTGCTGCTGCGCAACACCGATGTCGATGTGGCCGTGATGGGCGAGGGTGACATCACCACCGTGGAGTTCGTCCAGGCCGTGGCCGCAGGACAGGACTGGCGTTCGACCAGGGGCATTGCCTTGCTCCAGGACGGCGGCCTTGTCCTGACCACGCCGCAGCCAATCATCGAGGACCTGGACAGCATCGGCTTCCCCAACTGGGATCTCTTTGCGCTGCACA
>MGTN01000156.1:26366-36493 GCA_001799475.1 Desulfovibrionales bacterium GWA2_65_9
CATGCTCAAACTGACCATGAACGAGAGCGACGGCGAGCAGGTTGTATTCCCCCTGAACGCCGCGCGCGGCTGCCCTTTCAGCTGCACCTTCTGCTACCATGTTTTCAAGGGCCAGAAGTATCGCAAGTACTCGGAAAGCCTTGTCATGCAGGAGTTTCTCCGGCTCTCCAAACAATACGGCGCCACCTTCATCCAGTTCTGGGACGAGCTCACCTTTCCCAATATCGCCAGCGTCGAGCGCATGGTCGCGAACCTGGAACGGCTCGATTTCGTGACCCAGTGGGAAGGGGTCTCGCGCTGCAATCTCTTCTCGCGCAAGGACAGCGACCTCATCCGCAGGATGCGCGACTGCGGCTGCCGCAGCATCGCCTTCTCCATCGAGAACGCCAGCCCGGAAATCCTGGCGGCCATGAACAAGCACGTCTCCCACGACAAGACCGTGGAGCACGCCCTGGCCCTGTGGGAAGGGGGCGTCACGCCGCTCACCAGCATCATCTTCGGCTATCCGCAGGAGACCCCGCAGACCATCCGCCAAACCCTGGAGCTCTGCGAGCGCTGCAACATCTTCCCGAGCGTCGGATACCTGCAGCCCCTGCCCGGCACCCCTGTCTACGCCTGGGCCCTGGAGAGCGGCGCCATCAAAGACGAATACGCCTACCTGATGAACGCGGGCGACCGCCAGGACTTTCACGTCAACCTGACGGGCATGCCCACGGGCGAACTCATCGGGTGCGTTCAGGACGGCATGCGCGAACTGGCCCGGCGCATGGGGCTCTCCTTCAAGGATCCGTTGAAAACGGGCGTGTACCAGAAACCCAAGCAACCCCAGCCGGACGGCTCAGTCCAGGGCGAGTGACCAGCCCCCATGCTTCTGGAATCACAAATAATCACCCATGTGCAGGACGAGGTCGATACCAAGGCCTTCCGGCACTGCGGCGTGGACTTCTGGCCGCTGGTCAGGATGAGGATCTGCCAGCTGGTCTACTGCCACCGGGTGAACCTGCCCATCGTGGAGGCCACTGCCGGGGGCGCTGGCCGCAGGGTGTATGCAGGCCTGCCGCTGCCAGCCAAAGCCTGGCTCTTCTTGAAACGCCTGGCCCACAGGGCGCTCTGCGCCAGACGACAGGCGCGCCTGCTGCGGCAGATGCGCAGCCAGGCCCCGGTGGATGTGCTCTTTCTCTCGCGCGAGCAATACCACTCCGAGATCATGGACGGAGCCTGGTACGACCGCTGCGTGGACCCGTTCGTCGAGCTGGCCCAGGGCCGCTTCCGACACCTGAAGGTCGAGGTGACCGAGGAGCCCCGGCGCACCCCCCGCCGCCACAAGACCATCTTCATTGACCCCAATGACGCGCGCTACAAGGCCGGGGCGAGGCTCAGCTCTCCGCGCCAGCCGACTGCCGCGTTCCTGAAGGGGCTTTCCACCGCCGCCCGCGTGCTGGCTGACGCAGGCATCCACGGCGGGCTGGAGGCCCACGGGCTCCTCTGCCAAGTCGAAGAGGTGCTGCTCTACCGCGACCTGCTGGCCGAGGTGCTCAAGGCGGCGCGGCCCAAGGCGGTCTTCTTCACCTGCATCGTCGACCTCGTTTCCATGGGCGCGGTGGCGGCCTGCAAGCAGCTCGGCATCACCAGCGTGGAAATCCACCACGGCTATGCGGGCAACAACCACTCCCTGTACACCCACCATCGGAGCGTTCCGCCCCAGGGCTTCCAGCTTCTGCCAGACCTCTCCTGGATGTGGTCCGAGGACTCGGCCAAGGCCTTCGGCAGCTGGTACCCACCCGACTCGCCGCACCAATTCCTTGCTGGCGGCAACCTCTGGCTGGCGAAATGGGTTGGCCAGAACCCGCTGCCCACGCCACAGGAACACGCCCATTTTCTGGATTCACTGCCAAAGGGCAAACGCGTAGTGCTGTTCAGCGACGGCTGGGGGGAACCAATCGTTCAGCAGTTTCCGGAAACCTTGATCGAAACCATGCGGCAAAGCCAGAGTGACTGCATCTGGCTCATCCGCCTGCACCCGAACTACCGGGAAAAGGAAGAGGAAATCTCCAAATTATTGCGGGCCAACGGCGTCAACACATTCGAAATCAGCCACTCCACGCAGTGCCCGTTGCCCGCCTTGCTGCGAATCACGGACCACCACGTGACGCGGTTCTCTTCCGTTTTTTTTGAAGCCAAGCAATTCGGCCTCCACACCACCATGATCGCCGAAATGGCGGAGGTATATTTTACGGAATACCAGGCCGACCCCATGCTGCACTTCTGCCGCGACCCGAAAGAGATCGCCCGGAATGTGCGAACCTGCCCGCGCGAGGAACAGGCCGCCTCCCTGCTGGTGCGCCCGCCCGGTGAAGTGCTTGCACTCTTCACCCGCATCGTCACAGGCAAGATGACGAGACACTAAATGCAAGTCACGGCAGGGTAGCGTGGAGAGAGCGCAGTGATGCTCTCCAGGCCTGCCTGTCAACTATTTCTCAATTATTTTATGCATAAGGATGGAGGCTGTATGTGCGCGAGACTTCGTATTGCTCTTGGAGACTTACGACATTCCACGGTCGGGCGCCACACTGTGTCAATGCCGATAGGCATCGGCTACATCTCTGCCTATGCACTCTCCCGCCTGGGCCAGGAACGGCTGGATATCCGCCTATACGACGACCCCGACCTGCTGCTGTCGGAACTGGGTTCCTGGCGGCCTCATCTTGTCGGGCTATCACATTATTGTTGGAATTCTGAACTTTCCGCACTGATCTTTGCCCAGGCCAAGGCCCTAGACCCAACGGTTGTATGTTTGGGCGGCGGTCCGCACTACCCGGAGGATGAAGATGAGCGTCTGAATTGGTTCCTAGCTCGACCGCAGGTCGATTTTTTCGCCACAAGAGAAGGCGAAACAGCTCTGGTGGAACTTGTCGAAAGAATGCTCACCCGTTGGGATACAGGGGAGAACCGTCGTGCGGGCATCCCTGGTCACGACTGCCTGCATCCAGAACTTGGCAAGGTGGTACATGGCGAGACACTTGCCAAGATTCCTGATCTGGACGCAATCCCTTCGCCATATCTCACGGGACTCATGGACCCATTCTTCGACGGTGAGCATGAACCTACTTTTGAGACCGCACGCGGCTGTCCCCATACTTGCGGGTACTGTTGGGCGAGCAATGATTGGTATGGTCGGGTGGCGTTCTTTAGTGTGGACCGCATCAAGTCGGAGCTCGACTACATGGTTGATCGGATGAAAGGCCACGAGGACGTGCCGCTTTCCATCTGCGACTCCAACTTCGGCTCATACCCACATGATGAGGAGATTGCCGAGCATATTGCCACGCTCATGCACGAACGCAACTGGCCCAAGGCTTTTGATGTGAACACCGGCAAAACCGACTATGACCGTATCTTGCGGATTAGCGATAGGCTTGATGGTCGCATGAGTGTCAGCACCTCGTTACAGTCGAAGAACCAAAAGACGTTAAGAATAATTCGCCGCAAGAATCTTTCCGAAAATGATTTTCGAAGAATTTCCGCTGCGACCAGAGCCCACGGGGGGGTCACCAATACCGAATTTATCCTGCCCATGCCAGCAGAAACAAAAGCATCATTCATGGACGGTCTGCGCTATGCCATTGATGCTGGAACGGACAATATTCAACCATATACCACGATGATGCTGCCACAAACGCCTTTGGTATCAAAGGCGTTCCGTCAACTCTATAGTCTACAAACGCGATTTCGTGTAATTCCGCACTCTTTCGGAGAATACGAGGGCCAACGTTGTGTTGAGTATGAGGAGGTCTGCGTGGCCACCTCAACCCTTTCCTTCCAGGAATATCTGGAGTGTCGAGGGATGGGGCTCATGCTCAAGCTTTTATCCGGGCCATCCTTTGACGTTGTGCGTCGCCTATGCGCGGAATGGGGAGTTGACTATCTCGACGTGCTTGAAGCTAGCCAGAAGGCCATCACATGTTCTTCAACGCCAATTGCTAAACACTATGAGGATTTCATACGCGAGACAGAGGGGAACTTTTTCTTAGCGCGGAGCATCTCCGAAAGTTTTTCCGTGAACCGGACAACTACGCACGTCTTGTCTCTGGCGACCTGGGCGACAATCTTCTTCGCAAATACTCTATCCGAATGCTACTTGACTTTTCAGCGTTAGCTAAAATGGTTTTCGATGTGCTGAATCGATCCTGCCCACAGGCAAAAAAAGTCCTTGTGGAAGATGTGAAGCGGTGGATCTTGGCCACAAGAGACATCCGCCGAACCATGTACGAAGATCATAGACGCGATGAACAACAGACTCTTACTTTCAAATATGACGTAGAAGCTTGGTACGTTGCTTGTGGCAATCGTCCACTTGCGGACTTTGCAGGATCTGTACGCTACACCATCGACCGCGATGTGCAGTTCGTAGAGAGGATGGTCAGAGAGTTACGCGCCCTTTATGGAGAAGACATAGAATACTGTCTCGCCAAAAGCCTGGCCAATAACCCTCCAAGCATTTATTGGCGCAATGTGGCCCGAAGCAAGGACCAGCCATGAGCAGATGTCCACGGTTCCCCGCGAGTAGGAGCCACCGAATCAGGCAGAACAACTCGGCAGGAGCAGGCACATGAGCTTCCAGCATCAGAGCTACGACAAACATGCGGACATCGGACTCCAGCACCTGCAAGACGAGGAACGCATGCGCATTTCCGCCTCCTGGTTCAATGAGGACACGGCGGACTACTGGCGGCACGCCCGCGCCTACGAATGCGCCGACATCCTGAAGGACACCCCCGGCGGCACCTGGCTTACTGTCGGCGACGGCAGATGGGGGCTGGATTCCATCCGCCTGAAGAAGCGCGGCGTTTTTTCGGCCACACCGACAGACATCGCCCCCGCCCTGCTGGAGGAAGCCCACAAGCAGGGGCTGATCGCCGAATACTCGGTGGAAAACGCCGAAAAGCTCAGCTTCGCCGACGCCTCGTTCGACTACGTTTTCTGCAAGGAAGCCTTCCACCACTTCCCCCGCCCGTACCTGGCGCTGTATGAGATGCTGCGCGTTGCGCGGCTGGGGGTGTTCCTGATCGAGCCGAACGATGCGTGCAGTTCGGTGCGGCTCTCCGCCAAGGGCGACCCCTACTGGAAGATCGTGCTGCGCACGCTGCTGGGCCGCAACCTCATGAACCTCGCCGGGGCGCGGTTCGTCTATCCCGCTCCGAACTACGAAGACCCGAATTACGTCTACACCATCTCCCGCAGGGAGGCGGAAAAGGTCTGCCTTGGCCTCAATCTCCCCCAGCTCGTGGTCAAAGGCCTCAACGACCACTACGTCAAGGGCTGTGAGTTTGAGCCGGCGGACCCTGACCGTTCAACAATATTCCGCGAGATCGTCTCCACCGTCGAGCGGCAGGACAGGCTCTGCGCCGAAGGCAAGGCCGACCATGTGATGCTCATGCTCGGGTTCATGAAGCAGCCGCTTGACGCGCCCGCACGGCAAGAATTCTTGAAGCGCGGCTGGGACGTTCAGGATCTTCAGCGCAACCCGAACATCATGGGCTAGCCAGCAGCGGAGACCAGCCATGAGCCAGCGCGCCCTCACCCCCATCGCCTTCTTCGCCTACAAGCGGCCGGAACACGCCCGGCGCTCGCTGGAGTCCCTGGCGGCAAACACGCTGGCCGCCGAGAGCGAGCTGTTCATTTTCTGCGATGGGCCGCGCACAACGCAGGACGAACCCCAGGTGCGGGCCATGCGCGAGGTGGCCCAAAGCCGCGCCTGGTGTGGGCGGGTCACGGTCATCGAGCAGGAGCGGAACCTCGGCCTGGCCGCTTCGGTCACCAAGGGTGTCGATGCCCTGTGCGCCAGCCACGGCCGGGTCATCGTGGTCGAGGACGACCTGATCCTCTCCCCGCATTTCCTGGGCTACATGAACCAGGCCCTGGACCTCTACGCCGAGGCCGAGAACGTCTACCAGATCTCCGGCTACCAATTCCCGGTGGAGTTGCCCGCGCGCCAAGACGCCTTCTTCTCGCCCATGGCCACCTCCTGGGGCTGGGCCACCTGGTCGCGCGCCTGGAAGGCCTATGACCGCGAGGCCGAAGGCTACGACCGGCTGGCCCGCGATCCGGCCCTGCGCAGACGCTTCGATCTGAACGGCACCTATCCCTACTTTGATATGCTGGAGAGCTGGAAACAGGGCCGGGTCGACTCCTGGGGTATCCGCTTCTATCTAGGCATGTTCCTGAGGAACGGAATAGCCCTGCATCCCCGCCAGTCCCTGGTCGCCAACGTCGGCTTCGACGGCAGCGGCGTGCATTGCGGGGCCGGGGCAAATCGGATAGAGGATTCCCTATCGGCCTTTGTTCCTATCGTGTTTCCGGAGCAGGCCACCGCAGACACCGAGCTGACCGAACGGGTTTTCGAATATCTGCATTCGTGCAACGCGCCGAGCGCTCCGCGCCCGCTGGCCTGGCTCTCATCGATACGGCAGCGTCTGCGTTCGGCCATATTCAGCATGCGAGGACGCCCATGATCAAGGATGCCCTGCGCGCCCTGTGCCCCCCCCTGCTTTGGAAGGCCGCCGCCCGCCTCAAGGCCGCCCTGCTGCCTGCGAGCATCGGCCCCAAGGCGGTTACCGGCCCGAATACGGACGTCCAGGGTCCAGTGGAGATGCGCGGACAAGGCAGCACCGTCACCATCGGCGCCGACGGCCTGATCCAGGGCCATCTGGTGACCGAGACCCCCTGGGCCAGCATCCGCATCGGCGACAACGTCTTTGTTGGCGGGGGGACGCTCATCGACTGCTCCGAAGCCGTCATCATCGAAGACGACGTGCTGGTGTCCTACCAGTGCCTCATCGCCGACAGCGACAACCACAGCCTGCGCCTCTCGGTTCGCCGGAAGGACCTGGCTGACTGGAAGCGCAACCAGCTGAACTGGGAGCACACCGCGCGCAGCCCGGTGCGCATCTGCCAGGGCGCGTGGATCGGCGCGCGCAGCATCATCCTCAAGGGCGTCACCATCGGCCAAGGCGCTGTCATCGGCGCTGGCTCCGTGGTGACCAGGGACGTTCCCGCCTGGTGCGTGGCCGCAGGCAACCCCGCCCGCGTCATCCGGGAGCTTGGGCCGCATGAACGCTAGGATGACCTGGGAGCAGGCGGTCCAGTGGCTGCGCGAGCAGCCCGACATGCAGGGCCTGGTGCGGGCCTGCTATTTCGACGATCCCCTGGCCCAGGCCGCGGAGCGCTTCCGCGCAGGACCGGAGTGGCAGGGCATGCGCCGGTTGCTCCCCAGGCCCGGCAAAGCCCTGGACATCGGCGCCGGGCGGGGCGTGGTGGCCTATGCCCTGGCCAAAGAGGGCTGGCAGAGCGTGGCCCTGGAGCCGGATGACAGCGCCCTGGTGGGCGCCCAGGCCATCACCGACCTGGCCCGGAAGAGCGGCGTGGACATCGAGGTGGTGCGCGCAGCGGCCGAGGCGCTGCCCTTTGCGGATGCCAGCTTCGATGCGGTGATCTGCCGCCAGTCGCTGCACCATGCGCGGGATCTGCGGACCATGTGCCGCGAGGCCGCCCGCGTGCTCAAACCCGGCGGGGTCTTTCTGGCCGCGCGCGAGCACGTCATCAGCAGCGGCTCGGATTTGCCCGCATTTTTCGAACGCCACCCCCTGCACCGGCTTTATGGAGGCGAAAACGCCTACCCCCTTGCGGAGTACGTTGAGGCCATCCGGGCGGCAGGCATCGGGCTGACGCATGTGCTCAACCCCTGCCAGTCGGAGATCAACGCCTTCCCCGGCTCCTTGCTGGAGATAAAGCGCCGCCTTGCAGGCCCACTCTGGCCTTTGGCCTTCCTCATCCCCGACGCCATGCTCGGCCGGCTGGGCGACAAGGACAAGACCCCCGGCAGGCTGTACACCTTCCGGGGCATCCGGGCCGAATCCGGCGCATAGCCCTTCGCTCCCGGGTCTGGCACCCCGAACGCCCGTCACAGCCGGAATGCTTGCATCGGCGCTGGCGGGGCGATACACCACTGCTGACGAACGCACTCCCGAGGACATATTGGAGCACATGACACAAACCGTCCTGATCACCGGAGCCCATGGGTTTCTGGGCCGCCATGCCGCCCGGCACTTCGCGCAGCAAGGCTGGCAAGTGGTCGGCATGGGCCATGGCGACTACACCACCGAGCAGGCCCTGGCCTGGGGCATCCACACCTGGATCGCGGGCGACATCTGCCCGGAGACCCTTGCGCGCGTCCCCGCACCCCCGGACGCCGTGGTGCATTGTGCGGGCGGGGCCTCGGTGGGCCAATCCCTGGCCGCACCCCTGCGCGATTTCGAACGCACCGTCCACACCTGCGTGGCCGTGCTGGAATATGTGCGCGAACATGCGCCGCAGGCCCGCATCGCCTACCCGTCAAGCGCCGCAGTCTACGGCGGCACCAAGGCCGCCCACATCGCCGAGGACACGCCCGCCCACCCCATCTCGCCCTACGGGCTGCACAAGGAAATGGCCGAGGTCTGCTGCCGTGACTATGCCGAGCAGCATGGCCTGGCGGTCTGCCTGGTGCGCTTCTTCTCGCTCTACGGCAGCGGCCTGCGCAAGCAGCTCCTGTTCGACGCCTGCCAGAAGGCCCAGGCCGGAGCCTTCGAGTTCTTCGGCAGCGGGCAGGAGGAACGCGACTACCTGCACGTCACGGACGCAGCAAGGCTCCTGTTCCTGGCCGTACAGGCGGCCTCGCCCGCCTGCCCGGTAGTCAACGGCGGTTCAGGCCGCGGCCTGAGCACCAGGGAGGTGCTCACCGCCCTGGCCCACTGCTGGGGCGAGAACCTCGCGCCCCGGTTCAATGGCACCGTCAAGCAGGGCGATCCCCAGCGTCTGGTGGCGGACATCTCAGGCATCACAGCCTGGGGCTTCGCTCCCTCCGTGGACTTCCAGAGCGGCCTGCGCGACTACGTGGCCTGGTTCAAGCAGGGGCAGCCATGATCCGCGTGGGCATCGTCCTGGCCGACAGGCACTGGCAGGGCGGCATCAACTATTTCCGCAACCTGCTCCTGGCCCTGGACGAACTGGATGCACAAGGCGAGCGCCGCATCGAGCCCGTGCTCATCACCACCCTGCCGGAGAGCGACAAGAACAAACTGCCCGCGCGCCTGCAACGCTGCGAGACCCTGCACTACGCACCGCCTTCGGGCTGGCTGGCCCCGCGCATCAACTGCCGCATCGCGCGCTATTTCGGGCACGACCCGCACCTGACCGCAGCCCTGCGGCGCAGCGGCATCGAGATCCTCTCGCACGCCACCAGCGACCTCGCCACCCCCATCCCCGCCCTGGGCTGGATACCGGACTTCCAGCACCTGCGCCGCCCGGACTTCTTCACCCCGGAGGACATCGCCCTGCGCAGCCGCCTGCAACGCAAGCTGCTGGACAACGTCCAGGGGATCATCCTCAGCAGCAACGACGCCCTGGGCGACCTCGTGGCCTTTGCCCCGGACACGCCCGCGCAGCCCTACGTGCTGCCCTTCGCCGTGACCTGCGAGACCGGGGACGACATCCTAAGAGAGGGGCTGGAGCAGCGCCACGGCTTCAGCGGTCCCTTTCTCTTCGTGCCCAACCAGTTCTGGCGGCACAAGAACCACGCCCTGCTCATCGAGGCCCTGCGCGTGCTGAAGGACCGGGGCAGCCCGGCGCTCATCGTGGCCACAGGGGGCACCCACGACCCCCGGCACCCGGAGCATTTCCAGTCCCTGCTGTCCTGGGCCGAGGAACTGGGCGTGGCCCCCTGGTTCCGGCCCCTGGGCAAGATACCCTTCGCTGACGTGGTGGGGCTCATGCGCCATTGTGTGGCGGTCATCAACCCGTCCTACTTCGAAGGTTGGAGCACAACCGTGGAGGAGAGCCGCTGCATGGGCAAGCGCATCATCCTCTCCGACCTGCCCATCCACCGGGAGCAGGCCCCGGAACGCGCGTTGTATGTCGACCCGGACAACCCCGAGGCCCTGGCCGACGCCATCCAGACGGCGCTCCGTGAGCATGATCAGAGCATCGAGGAACAGGCCAGGACACGAGGCCTGCTGGAATACGCCCGTCGGCGCAAGCACTTCGGCGAGACCTACCAGGCCATCGTGCTCGACTGCATGGAGAGGCTGGGG
>MGTN01000156.1:36506-41825 GCA_001799475.1 Desulfovibrionales bacterium GWA2_65_9
CACCCTGGGAGCCCTCCCGGCCGGAGGCCGCATCCTGGACGCGGGCGCTGGCGAGCAGGCCTACAAGGCCTTTTGCCCGCACCTGCGCTATGTGGCCCAGGATTTCGGGAAGTATGACGGCCAGGGTGACGCCAGCGGGCTGCAGACCAAGACCTGGGACCAGACCAGCCTGGACATCGTGAGCGACATCAGTGCCATCCCCGAGCCCGACGGCAGCTTCGACGCCATCATGTGCATCGAGGTGCTGGAGCACCTCCCGCGCCCGCTCTTGGCCCTCCGCGAATTCAGTCGGCTCTTGCGGCCAGGCGGCGACCTGGTGCTCACCGCGCCCTTTTGCAGCCTGACGCACTTCTCGCCCTACCACTTCTCCTCCGGCTACAACCGCGCCTTCTACGAATCCGCCCTGGACGACCACGGCTTCGAGATCCTGAGCATCGAGCCCAATGGCACCTTCTTCGAATTCCTGGCCCAGGAGCTGCGCCGGGTGGACAGCGTGGCCAGCCGCTACTGCGGCGGCAGGCCCGGCAAGCTGTGGACGGCCCTGTCGCTGTGCGCGCTGTGGATGTTGGAGCGCATAGCCCGGCGCGACCAAGGCTCGTCTGAGCTGTTGTGCTTCGGCTACCACGTGCTGGCCCGCAAGAAAGAGGAGGCCAACGGATGATCGTGGTCCGCCTCCAGGGCGGCCTGGGCAACCAGATGTTCCAGTACGCAGTGGGCCGCGCCCTGGCCCTGGCCCGAGGGGTGGAACTCGTGTTCGACCTGAGCGCCCTGGCCGAGGACCCGCTGCGCAGCTACGCCCTGGGCGATTTCCAGCTTGCGGCGCGCCTGGCCCGGCCAGGCGAGTTGGCCCGGCTGCGCTCGCCCTTGGCCTATCGCCTGATGCGGCTGTCCAGCGGCAACCCGGCGGGACGGGCACTGCTGCGCGCCCTGGGCCTGCCCGTGCTATATGAGGAACGGGCTTCCACCCATGCCCCTGAAGTGGCCTACCTGCCCGGCCATAGCCTGCTGGTGGGCTTCTTCCAGAGCGAGCGCTACTTTGAATCCATCGCCGGGCAGCTACGCCAGGACTTCTCCCTGCCCCGCCCCCTGACCCCGGCCTCGGCCCTGCTGGCAGAACGCATCAATGCCTGCGAGTCGGTAAGCATCCATGTCCGCCGGACCGACTACGTGGACAACCCGGAGACCTGCGCCATGCACGGCGTCTTGACCCCGGCCCATTACACCCACTGCGTGGAGCTTCTGTCCGGGCGCATCGCAACGCCGGAATTCTTTGTCTTCAGCGACGACCCGGACTGGGCCGAAGAGCACATCCGCCCGGGTTTTCCCACCACCTGGGTGCGGCCCAGGCCCGGCGCCAGCGATACGGAAGACCTCGTGCTCATGAGCCGGTGCCGCCACAACATCTTGGCCAACAGCAGCTTCAGCTGGTGGGCGGCCTGGCTCAACCCCAACCCAGAGGCCCAGGTGTTGGCCCCGAAGCGCTGGTATCAGGACCCCGCCCGCAGCGCCGAGGATCTGCTCCCCCAGCGCTGGGAGCAGGTTCCCTGCGGCAGTTAGACGCCATGAGGGACACAACGCAAATATGCTGACGGCCTTGTTCGAGCCAGGGTTTCCGCCTCGCTGTGAACCAGTTGCGCCGCACTCCCCATGAGTTTACCCTTTGACCGCCTGCCCAAGGCCAGGCCAACAGCAACCGGAACCGCCCCATGCAGCACCCCCACGCCATAGCCCCTGAACAGGACCTCCTCGCCCGCCATGGGGCCCTGCTCTTTTTCGCCCTGGCCATGGTGTTCTGCCTGGACACCACCCTGCTTGGGTCGCTGGCCTTCGTGCGCGTGCATGACAGCTTCGACGGCTGCTTTGTGGAATACATCGCCCGTGGCCGACTGCTCTTCCAGCAAGGCACCTTCGACTGGGACCCGTTCTGGGCCGGGGGCGCGCCAGCCGATACCCTGCACTTCACCCCCTACTACATCCTTTCCGTCATCTCAGCCTTTGTGCCCACCTGGATCACTAACGCCCTGCTGCGGCTGCTCGTGGTCTGGGCCGCCGGGTGGGGCACATGCCGACTGCTGCGCAAGCATCTGAAAACAGGCCCGTTGCCAGCCATCCTGGGCGGAGTGCTGTTCCTGCTGAGCTCACAGACGCTGGTGCCGCAGCGGCTCTTCGAGCATGTCTTCCCCCTGTTCTACGTCTGGTCCCTGGAGGCCTTCGACCCCACGATCAGGCCCACGACCAGGTCCAGCGCACGGCCTTGGAACAGGGTTGTGAGCGGCCTTGGAGTGCTCCTGCTCTTTCTGCTCTCCTATCCGGTCATCACCACGCCCTATTACCCGGCCATCCAACTGGTGCTCATCCTGGCCACCAGCAGTTCCGCCCAGCGCCCGGCGAGGCTCACCGGCTTCTTCCTGTTCTGGGTAGGCTACGCGCTCTGGTTCGCCCCGACCTTCGCCACCCTGCTCCAGTATGTCCCGTTAATCCAACGCGCCTACGAGCCTGCGGTGTTCGCGGGGACCATGGAGATGCTCCGGGCCTTCGGCCTGCTGGCCGTAAACAACATGACCCTGGCCCCTGGCCTGCTGCTGCTGCTCTTCCTCTGGCCCGGCCTCCGGCGGCAACGCCACGGCGCTGTGCTGCTGGCCTTGTACGGGGCCTGCGTCCTTCTGGGCACGCAGTTCGGGGGCAAGTTTTCCGAGACGCTGACCCGCTCTTTCCTGGCCAAAATGGACCTGAGCCATTTCTCCGACTTTCTGGTGCCCATGGAGCTAGCACTGCTGGTGGGCGTGGGGCTGGATGGCTGCCTGCGCGCCCGGCGGGGCGGCAGCCTGCTGCTGGCCCTGGCCGGAACGGCTGGGCTGCTCGCCCTGACTCAAGCCATCCCTGGCTTTGGCGGGCGGCTGGAGAACGAGCTGACCGTTCTCTGCGCCGGGGGCTTTCTGCTGGCTGCGACGCTGGCTTCCCAGGCGGGGCCGGGGCAGGCCCACCGCCCCTGGTTCAAGCACCCGGCGGCCTATCTGTGCGCGGCAACCTTTGCCCTGGCCCTAGCCGCCATCCAGTCCCAGTCCTTCCTGCACATGTACCCGCACTACATGCACACCAAACTCTACGAGAGCCACCCGGCCCTGGACGCCCTGGCCCTGAAGTCCCAGGAGGAGCCCTTCCGCGTGGGCTGCGTGGGCATCAGCCCCTCGCTGGCCCTCGGACATGGGCTGGAGAGCGCGGAATTCCGGGGAGCGCTGGTCAACAGGCGCTACAAGGAGCTCTTCGCACGCGTCATCGAGCCCCAACTCAAGGCCAGCAAAGGGCACCACGAGTATTTCTCCTACTGGGTGCAACTGACCCTGAGCGCGAGCCCCCCGGAAGGGGTCGAACTCCCCATGTACGAGGCCGGCAACTGGAACCCAGGCCTGCTGCGGCTGCTGAATATCCGCTATCTCATCTCGGCCAGTCCCATCCACGGCATCGAGGCCTTTGCCGACCTCGCGGGCCAGAGCCGCAACCGGCTGCCTCTGGGCGGCCTGCTGGGCGGCACGCGCCTGACGCCCCGCCTGACCCAGACCCTGTGGCTGTATGAGGTGCGCGCAGCCCATCCGCGCGGCTGGCTGACGGACCGGGCCGAGGTGCTGCCGGACGGCACGGCCGTCCTGGACGCGATGAGCGCCGCCGACGCCCAGACCCTGCGCCAAACAACCTTTTTCGCCGCTGGAGACCTTACCGCAGGCGACATCCCCGCCGCCCTGGCCAAGGCCGGAGCGAGTCAGGCCGTTGCCGGGTCCTGGCTGCGTGTGGCCCGCTACGGCGCGGACCGGATACTTTTCGAGGGCCAGGCAACCTCCCCCGGCCTGCTCCTCTTCGCCGCCAACTTCGATCCAGGCTGGTCGGCCACGGTGAATGGACACCCGGCCAAGGTGCTGCGGGCCGACCACGCCTTCCAGGCCGTGGCCATCGACCAGGCCGGGCCGGTGCGGGCGGAGTTCCGCTTCGCCCAGCGATGGCTTCCCCAGGCCTACGCTGTCAGCGCCGTGGGACTCCTGCTTGTTCTCGCCAGCTTCGCCTCGCACCGCTTGTTCCGCCGCACTGGGCCGCCGCCCCCTGAAGCACACACGGAGATGATCGACGCATCCCCGGCGCAGCCCTCGGCAACCCTGATGCTCGGCAGCGCGACGTTGGCCTGCGCCCTGTGGTTGACGCGCACAGCGCTCCAACATGGGCTGGACCTTTCCGACGGCTACAGCGCCTATAAGACCGGCCTGAGCCTTGCCGCAGCCCTGGGCATGGCCCTGTGGCTACGCTTCGCACTTGGGCTTCTGCGCCGGGAACGCTGAGGCTGCCAAGCCCTTCGGCTTGCGGTTCCTTGTCTTTTCCCAACGCTTTTGCCATACTTTTTGACCAGCGCCACACTTGGCAACGGAGAGAGGTCCATGCCCACTCGCAACATCCTCGTCACCGGCGGGGCCGGATATATCGGCAGCCATGTCTGCAAGGCCCTGGCTCACGCGGGGTTCACCCCGGTCGCCTTCGACAACCTCGTCTACGGCCACCGCGAGGCCGTACGCTGGGGACCCTTTGTCCAGGGCGACATCCTGGACCGCGAGGCCCTAAACCGAGTCCTCGCGGAGTACAGCCCCGAGGCGGTGCTGCACTTTGCGGCCTTCGCCTACGTGGGCGAGTCCGTCAGCGATCCCGGCAAGTACTACCAGAACAACGTCTGCGGCACCCTCAACCTGCTGCAGGCCATGCATCAGGCCGGGTGCGAGAGTCTCGTCTTCTCCAGCAGCTGCGCGGTGTACGGCGTGCCAGAGCGCCTGCCCATCCCCGAGGACCAGCCCCTGCGGCCCATCAGCCCCTATGGCCGCAGCAAGCTCATGGTGGAGCAGATGCTTGACGACTTCGACACCGCCCACGGCCTGCGCTCGGTCTGTCTGCGCTACTTCAACGCCGCCGGGGCCGACCCAGACTGCGAGCTTGGCGAAGACCACACCCCGGAGACGCACCTCCTCCCGCTGGTGCTGCGCGAGGCCCTGACCGGGGCCGGGGGGCTCTGCGTCTTCGGCGACGACTACGACACCCCGGACGGCACCTGCGTGCGCGACTACATCCACGTCACGGACCTGGCCCAGGCCCATGTGCTGGCCCTGAAGCACCTGCGCCAGGGCGCAGAGAGCGCCCGGTTCAACCTGGGCAACGGCGAAGGCCACTCCATCCTGCAAGTGCTCAAGACCGCGCGCGCCGTCACCGGCAGGCCCATCGCCGTCCGGCAGGCTGCCCGCCGCCCCGGTGATCCACCGTTGCTGGTGGGCAGTTCCGAGCTGGCCCGTA